>JAAWLO010000008.1 GCA_022797935.1 Oscillibacter sp.
TTTGCCAACCTGGAAGGCAAAATCAAGATCAGCTGAGTTTTACGACAGATTTTACGACAAATCACCGAATACACTGTGTAACGCTAAATAACAATATGCCGAGAAAGTTAGGAAAACTGCTATGAATTGTTAAGATTTGATAACTTATGTAACGGTATGCGGAGTGGAGAAACAATTCCCCACCATGAAGCCTCTGGATTGATGTTTTGATATCCGGTCAATTGAAACCGAAACAAGCGCCGCAGGGTTTCACTCCTGCGGCGCTTTGCTGTGCGGAAAAGCTGTCTGGGCCCGGCGGTCCGAATCTGTTCGCGGAATCTCCGCATATTGGACAGTAATCCGCAAATCCTAAACTGCACAGCCTCAGACCGTTTCGGTCCGCGGGGCTGTGAATACAGGGAGACTACGCAGGAGGCATGGCATGTTCATCAAACGCACCGACCTGGCCCTGGAGGCCCGGGAGCTCTGGCAGGAATCTACGGAGAAAACGACTCGTCTATCCGGCGTCAAAGCCACGAAAACTAAGGAGGAGGGCTACCCCGTCACCCGGGTGGACATTCTGGACCAGCGGGGAGAGGTGGCCCTGGGCAAGCCGCAGGGCAGCTACCGCACAGTGGACCTCACGTCCTTCTGGCAGCGGAAAGCAGATTTCTTTGGGCGGGCCGTCCGGGCGGTGGGGGGACAGCTGAAGGCGCTCCTTCCGGACAGCGGACCGGCGCTGGTGGTGGGCCTGGGCAACGCCGCCCTGACAGCCGACGCCGTGGGCCCTCTGGCCGCGGACAGCGTGCTGGTCACCCGGCATCTCATTGCCGCTATGCCGAAGCACTTCGCCGGATTCCGGCCTGTGGCGGTGTTTCGCTGCGGCGTGCTGGGCACCACCGGGGTGGAATCTGCCGAGTCCGTCCGGGGACTGGTGGAGCAGGTGAAGCCCGCGCTGGTCATTGCGGTGGACGCCCTGGCCGCCCGGCGGGTGGGCCGGATGTGCACCACCGTTCAGCTCACCGACACCGGCATTGTGCCTGGTTCCGGCGTGGGAAACCACCGGGCCGCCCTGAACCGGGAGACCCTGGGGGTACCGGTGTTCTCCGTCGGCATTCCCACGGTGGTGGATGCCGCCACGCTGGCCGCCGACCTCCTGGAGGAGGCGGGAATCCCGGAGCTGGACGAGACCCGTCTCCGCCACAACCGCCAGCCCCTGATGGTTACCACCCGGGATATCGACCAGCAGGTCCGGGACCTGAGCAAAGTGGTGGGCTACGGCATCAACTGGGCGCTCCAGGACTTGGAGATTGAGGAGATCAACGCCCTGCTCTCCTGATTTCCGGGGCGAAACCGCCGGACGTCTGGAAAAAAGGCTGGAAATGCGGGGAGGGCTGTGGTAAACTGTCAGCAAATCACTTGAGGAGGCATCCGTTTTATGGATTACGCAAAGGAATCCCTGCGTCTGCATTACCAGTGGAAGGGCAAGCTGGAGGTCACGCCCCGGGCGGCGGTGGACAGCCGGGAGGCCCTCTCCCTGGCCTATACCCCCGGCGTGGCACAGCCTTGCCTGGAGATTCAGAAGGACCCGGAGAAGAGCTTTGAGCTTACCCGCCGGTGGAACACCGTGGCCGTGGTTACCGACGGAAGCGCCGTCCTGGGTCTGGGAGACATCGGACCCGAGGCTGGTATGCCGGTGATGGAAGGCAAATGCGTGCTGTTTAAGGTGTTCGGAGGCGTGGATGCAATCCCCCTGTGCGTCCGCAGCCAGGATGTGGACGAAATTGTCCGCACGGTGGCCCTGCTGGCCGGGTCCTTCGGCGGTGTGAACCTGGAGGACATTTCCGCTCCCCGCTGCTTTGAAATCGAGGCCCGGCTGAAGGAACAGTGCGACATTCCCATCTTCCATGACGACCAGCACGGAACCGCCGTCATCACCCTGGCAGGCCTGACCAACGCGCTGAAGGTGGTGGGGAAAACGCTGGAGGAGGTCCGCATTGTCCTCAACGGCGCCGGGGCGGCCGCCATTGCCATTACCCGGCTGCTCCTCTCCGCCGGAGCCCGGCATGTTACTCTCTGTGACCGCCGGGGCGCCATTTACCAGGGCCGCGGCGAGGGGATGAACGCCGCCAAGCAACAGATTGCCGCGCTGACGAATCTGGAACGCCAAGCCGGTTCCCTGGCGGACCTGCTGGCGGGGGCAGATGTATTTATCGGCGTCTCCGCCCCGGGCGCGGTGACCCCGGACATGGTGCGGACCATGAACCGGGCCCCCATTCTCTTCGCCTGCGCCAATCCCACTCCGGAGATTTTTCCCGACGAGGCCAAGGCCGGCGGTGCGGCGGTGGTGGCCACAGGCCGCAGCGACTTTCCCAACCAGATCAACAACGTCCTGGCCTTCCCGGGCATTTTCCGGGGCGCGCTGGACGTCCGGGCCAGCGACATTAACGATGAGATGAAGGTGGCCGCCGCTCACGCGCTGGCGGGCTTGATTTCCGAGGAGGAGCTTTCTGCGGAGTACATTATTCCCAAGGCCTTTGACGCCCGGGTGGGGACCGCCGTGGCGGAAGCCGTGGCCCAGGCTGCCCGGAAATCCGGCGTGGCGCGGCTGTGACTCCCAGCGGAATCGATTGGAGCCGGAAACGGCTCTTCCTCCTGGACATGGACGGCACCCTCTATCTGGGGGACCGGCTCTTTCAGGGGGCGGGGGAATTCCTGGAACGAATCCGGCAGCTGGGCGGACGGTATCTCTTTGTAACCAACAATTCGTCCCGAGGCGTGAGGGCCTATGTGGAGCGGCTGCGGCGGCTGGGCCTCCCGGCGGCGGAAGAGGATTTTCTGACCTCCGTGGACGCCGCCGTGTGGTATCTCCGGGCCAACGGGTTTGAGAAAGCGCTGATTTACGCCTCCGGCACCGCCAGCTTCCGGGACCAGCTGCGCCAAGCGGGATTTCGGGTCACGGAACGGCGGGAACCGGGAATTTCCGTGCTGCTCCAGGGCTTTGACACCGAACTGACCTTCCGGAAGCTGGAGGATGCCTGCATCCTTCTGGGGGACGCCGGGGTCATCTTCCTGGCGACGAATCCGGACTGGGTGTGTCCCACGGAGTGGGGCGCGGTGCCGGACTGTGGGTCGGTCTGCGAGATGCTTTACCGGGCCGCCGGACGCCGTCCCCGGTTTCTGGGCAAGCCGGAGCCGGACATGGCTCTGCTGGCTATGGAGCGCTGGGGCTGTGGGCCGGAGGAGACCGTGCTCATTGGGGACCGGATTTACACCGATATTGCCTGCGGCGTTCGGGCGGGAATCGACACCGCCTTTGTTCTCTCCGGCGAAGGCGTGCCGGAGGACATCCAGCGCTATGGCGTCCAGCCGGCGGAGACCTGCCGGGATATCCAGGAGATTCTGGAGAAATTGGGCTGAGCAGGCCCTCCGCCTGCGGAAGAACGGAAGCAATTCCGCCATCCGCTGTTCGGGAGGCTGAAAAGTTCTGGGAAACTTGCTCAGCTTGCAGAAAATGCGTTGATAAAAGCCGGAAAGGGACCGCGCCCAGCGCGGTCCCTTTCCTTTGCGGATGATGGGGCATGCGGAGTTCTTACCGGACAGATTCCAGGAACCGGAGGAAGGCCGCCTGGCCCTCGGGATTCCGCTTATAGACTCCGGCGTGCTCCAGAACCTCGGCGAAAACCAGTCCCGTTTCCTTTTGGACGATTTCCAGAGCGTTGTCCGCCGTGATGGTATACCGTTTCGCAAATGCTTCCGCCCATTCGGCGTGCTTGGCCGTGAGCTCGCTGGCGCGGAGGTCCTTGCCGCCGCTGAGGCAGTCCGCCACCGCCGACAACTCCTCCTTCAGCCGGGCGGGGAGAACCGCCAGGCCCATCACCTCAATCAGGCCGATATTCTCCTTCTTGATGTGGTGAAGCTCGTCGTGGGGATGATAGAGGCCCAGGGGATACTGCTCGGTAGTCAAATTGTTCCGCAGGACCAGATCCAGCTCGTACTTCGCGCCCCGCCGCCGGGCGATGGGGGTGATGGTGTTGTGAGGCACGCCCTCAGTCTCGGCGAAGATGACCGCCGTCTCGTCGGTATAGTCCCGCCAGTGCGTCAGCACCCGGTCCGCCAGCTTTATGAGCCGTTCCGGGTCTTCGGAGGCAATCCGTACCACCGACATGGGCCATTTCACAATTCCCGCCTCCACATCCTCGAAGCCGGGGAAGGTGAAAGCTGTCTCCACTGGGGCCTTCTCCATGGCGAAGGAATAACGGCCGCCTTGGAAATGGTCGTGGGCCAGAATGGAGCCGCCCACAATGGGCAGGTCGGCGTTGGAGCCCACAAAGTAATGGGGGAATTGTCCCACAAAGTCCAGGAGCTTGCCGAAACAGGCCCGGTCAATCTTCATGGGGGTGTGGACCCGGTTGAAGCAGATGCAGTGCTCATTATAATAGACATACGGAGAATACTGGAGAAACCAGGGAGAGCCATTGATGGTAATGGGAATGACCCGGTGGTTCTGCCGGGCGGGGTGGTTGACCCGGCCGGCGTAGCCCTCGTTCTCCGCGCAGAGAAGGCAGCGGGGATAATCCGAGGCGGGAAGGTCCCGGGCGGCGGCGATGGCCTTGGGGTCCTTCTCCGGCTTGGAGAGGTTGATGGTGATGTCCAGGTCACCGTATTCTGTGGGGGCCTTCCACTGCATGTCCTTGGCAATGCGGTCCCGGCGGATGTAATTCGTGTCCTGGCTGAACTGGTAGTACCAATCCGTAGCCGCCTGGGAGCTCTGGGCGTACAGCGCCTGGAATCTGGAGACCACCTGAGCGGGCCGGGGCGTCAGGCGGCCCAGGAGTTCCGTGTCAAAGAGGTCCCGGTAGACCACGGAATTTTCTTCCAGCACGCCCCGGGCGTGGGCGTCGTCCAGCAGTTCTTCCAGCACGGGAGCCAGGGAGATTTCTCCCCAATCTTGATTGACTTCCGTATAATGGTCGATTTTCAATACATCTAGTATCGTGTTTACCGCCCAAATGACCTCGTTTTCCGCAATCAGGCCCGTTTGCAGGGCGTAATGCACCAGCTTGGATACCGCTTCGTTGACCATACTGTTTCCCCTCTCTTTTCTGTGTTACGCCACAACCACACAGCCGCCCTGGGGACGGATGCGCAGAACGTGGCAGCGTCCGGAACCCAGAACGGCCTCCATCCCGGTCCGGAAGGACTCCAGCCGTTCCTGGGGCACAAAGGCCTGAATGGTCCCGGCGAAGCCGCCGCCGTGGACCCGGACCGCGCCGGTACCCTCCAGCAGTTCCTGAGCCAGTGCCAGCGCCAGGGGGATGGCCTGTTGGCGGGGGTCCGCCGTGGACCAGGTGTTTTGCAGGTGGAGGGAGGAGGAGAGGCCGGAGGCGTTCAGCAGTGCCAGGAAGGCCGGGAAATCCCCTCGCTCCAAAGCCTCCGCCTCCTGAACGGCCCGGCGGTCGTCGTCGTAAAAATGCAGGGCCCGCAGAACAGCCCGGTCGCCGCAGGCCTTCCGCAGGGCGGGCAGGGCGGCGCGGAAGTCCGCCTCCGGCACCTCCCGGAGAACGGTTTTTCCGAAGTGAGCCGCCACTTGCCCCATCTCCTGGGTGATGGCGGCGTAATCGTCCGTCAGGTCGCCGTGGCTGGAGCCGGTGTCCAGGATGCACAGGGCGTGGCCGGAGCGGGCGAAGTCGTAGCCCGGCTGGCGCATCACCGGGGCGGCGGGCTCGGCGAAGTCAATGGCTACAGCGCCGCCGATGGAGGAGCCCATCTGGTCCATCAGGCCGCAGGGTTTGCCGAAGTAGACATTCTCCGCATACTGGCCGGTTTTGGCTAGGGCTGTCGCGTCCATCTTTCCGTCCAGGAAGAAGTGATTGAAGATGTTGCCGATCAGAATCTCGTAGGCGGCGGAGGAGGACAGGCCGGAGCCGGAGAGAACGCTGGAAACGGCGTAGGCGTCAAAGCCCCCCAGGGGGGAGCCGGTCTCCTCCCGCAGCTTTGCCGCCACGCCCCGGACCAGGGCGGCGGAGGTGTTGACCTCTTCCGGCTTGGGGCTCAGGTCCGTCAGCTCCACTTCAAGCGGGGAGTACCCCTCGGAGTGAATGCGGATGCGGTTCAGGCCGTTTGGCGCGGCGCAGGCCAGCATATCCATGTCCACGCTGGCGCAGAGGACGTGGCCCCGCTGGTGGTCGGTGTGGTTGCCGCCCAGCTCCGTGCGGCCGGGACCGCTGAACAGCGCAGCAGGACCGGCGGGGGCATAGGTATCCCGCAGGGCTTGGACAGTGTGGATGGCCCGGGCCCGGGCCGGTTCCAGGGCCGCCGGGGTGTAAAGTTCGGACAGCGCGCCGTCGCACTGGCCGCGCTCCAGAGCCTGGAGCAGTTCGGTGGAATTCATAGCTGCCGCCTCCTTTTGTCAGTTGCCTATAGTATAGAGAATGTTGTCCCAAAATTCAATCCTTACTTTTCGCCGTTCCGCCCAGTACCCGCAGAAAATTTCCCCGGGCAATGGCCTCCCGTTCCGCTAGGTTCATGCCCAAGTCCTCCAGGCAGGCGAAAAAGCCGGGGACCTCCTCCCAGTCCTCCAGGCCTGGAATCGCGTCGTTGCCCGGACTGCCCATGAAGCCGCAGAAATCGAAGCCGCAGGCCACGTGCTCCACCCCCATGACCTCTGCCATATGGGCGGCGTGCAGGGCTAGAGTCCGGACGGTCCGCTTGTCCGGGTCCTGGTGGACGAAGCCATTGTACGCGTTCAGTCCTACGACGCCGCCGGTGTCCCGAATGGCCCGGAGCTGTTCATCCGTGAGGTTCCGGGGGTGCGGACAGAGGGCATGGCAGTTGGAGTGGGAGGCCACCGCCGGTCCCCGAATCTGGTCCAGAGCCTGCCAGAAGCTGGTCTCGTTGAGGTGGGACAGGTCGGGGAGGATGTTCCGGTCCTCCATCCGCCGCAGGGCTTGACGGCCCAGGGGCGTGAGTCCCTTGCCAGGGTCCTGGGCGGCTCCCGCGGCAAACTGGTTTTCCTCGTTCCAGGTCAGCATGCCCAGCCGGAGGCCCCAGTCTGCCAGCCGGTCGATTTCCTCCGGACGGTTCCCCAGACCGGCCATGCCCTCTATGGCCAGGAAGGCGTAAAGGCGTCCGGCTTCCCGGGCGGCTTCCGCCTCCTGGGCGGTGGAGACCACCTCCAGCCAGGGACACTCCGCCAGTTCCGCCTGGGCGCAGGACAACATGATTTCCAGCCGCCGGGATTCCTCTTCCCGGCCGGGGACCTCCTCCCAGAAGGTGTGGCCGCCGTCGCCCCGGCCATACCAGAGGGCCAGGACCAGTCCCTCTATGCCGCCCTGGCGGAGGCGGTCCCGGTGCCGCCGCTCCAGCACATGGGTTTCGCCCGCCAGGCGGCGGCGGGTCACGTCGTAAAAAAGGTCGGAATGTCCGTCAAAAACCATACGCAAAGACTCCTTTTAATGCCGGCAGGGCCGGGGATAGAGGGCAGATCCCCTCTGCGGCTTCCATTATACCAATCTGCCGGGCTGTGCGCAAGAGAAACCGGTCCCCCTTGACCTCGGGATGAAGGCGTTCTATAATAGGGGAGTATAATATCGGGGGCACCCCCAAAGGAGAGAGTGACATGAAATACGAACTGACAAAGGAACTGGAGACTGGCAATGCTGTCATTGACCGGGAACACAGGGAACTGTTTGCGGCGGTGAACCGTTTGCTGGACTCCTGCAGCAAGGGGCAGGGCCGTGCCTCCATGGAGCCTGCCATTCAGTTTTTGATTACTTATGTAGAGAAGCACTTCGGCCATGAAGAGCAGCTGCAGCAGGAGAACGGCTACCCCGGCATGCCCGCCCACAAAGCCTTCCACGCAGGCTATAAAAAGACTCTGCGGGAGATTGCGGCAGAGATTCCGGCGGCGGGACCCACGGTGGCGGACCTGGGGAAGCTGAACCGGCATGTGGCGGTGCTGGTTAACCACATTCGGGTGGAGGACAAGAAGCTGAGCGCCTTTCTGAAGCAGAAGTAAGTTTCCAGTGGCCGGCTATGCGTTTTAAGGCGGCTGAAAAACTGAGTACGGCATCCGGCGAAAAAAACGTGCCCCCACACGGAGAACGGTTTCCGGGTGGGGGCTTTTTGGCGGAACAGGAAGAATCGGAGGGCCTCAGGCCGGTATTGGCGGAATTTCCAGATTCGAACAGAAAAATGGAAAGAGTTTCGTCGGTGAATTCCGACATTTTTCCCGGGAGAACCTTGCTATTTTCCGCGGAATTCGCTATAATAAAAGCAGAAATGCAGGGGACCTCTGCGGGGCGTCCGCTGCGGCAAGGAGATGTGTTTGTATGGAGGCCTTTCATCTGCGGCCCTGGCGGGCGGAGGACGCGGCAGAGGTTGCCGCCGCAGCCAACAACCCCCGGATAGCGGCCAATCTGCGCAATGTGTTTCCCCATCCCTACACGCTGGCGGATGCGGAATGGTATGTCCACGACTGTCTGGAGAAAGGCGAAGCCCGCCAGCTGACCCGCGCCATTGTGGCCGGCGGCAGAGTGGCGGGCAGCATCGGAGTGTTTGTGCAGGACGACATCCTGGAGAAGTCCGCAGAACTGGGCTACTGGCTGGCGGAGGCGTATTGGGGCCAGGGAATCATGACGGAGGCCGTGAAGCAGCTCTGCCGGGAAGCCTTCGGCCGCTTTGCGGTTGTCCGGATTTTTGCCCAGCCCTTTGAAGAGAACCAGGGCTCCCGCCGGGTGCTGGAAAAGGCCGGTTTTACCTGGGAGGGAACCATGCGCAATGGCGTGTTCAAGAATGGGCGGGTGCAGTCCTTCTGCATGTACGGCCTGCTGCGGGAAGAGGCGGGCCTGTAGGGCGGCGTCAGGACCGGCTTCGGCGAAACGTCAGATAGCCTTCCAGAATCAGGGATGCCGCCACGGCGTCCACCGTCTTCTTCCGCTGCCGGCCGTTCTTTCCGGCTTGCAGAAGAATCTGGTGGGCGTCAATGGTAGTCCGCCGCTCGTCCCAGAGGATGACCGGCAGGTCCGTCTGCTGGCGGAGCAGGTCCGCCAGAGCCTCGGCCCGTTCCGCGCGGGGACCCAGGGTGCCGTTCATGTTTTTCGGATAGCCCAATACCAGTTCCTCCGCTCCGTGCTCCTGGGCCAGGGCGGCAATCTGTTCCGCCACGGCCTCAGGGCGGTAGGCTGTGATGGTGGTGGTGAAGCCCGCCAGAAGGCCGGTGGGGTCGGAGACGGCAATGCCGGTGTGGGCGTCACCATAGTCAATGGCCAAAACGCGCATGATGGTCCTCGCTTTCTTCCGGCGCAGTCCGCCGGGGTGAAGTTGTTTGGTCTGAGGCGGGGGGAGAAGCTGTCCCGCTGATGCCTATTGATTCATCCGCAGTCCGCCCTTTTTCCGGCGGCGCTTGCTGGCAGGAGGATTGCAGAAATAGGTGCTGCCCTGAAGGGCGATTTCATAGGCCTGGGATACCTCCGGCGTGATATTGGGCACGGAGCGCCGGGCAACCCAGCTGCCGTCCTCTCTTTGGGCCAGGGTCAGGCGGCAGAGAAAGCGCCCGTGCTTCGGACAGATGAAGGCGGAAAAATATTGCTGCGGCTGAAGACTGTGCCGGGATTGGGCAAACCGCCAGTGGGTCACATGGGCGGACTTGCCGCAGACGGGACAGGTGGGTTTGCGGCTGTCGGAGTCGTTCAGCGCGGCGTTGGAACCGGCGAAGGGCCCCAGGCGCTGGCGGGCCTGCCGGGGAAAGGCCCATGGGGAAAAGCGGGGGTCCCGGGGCTGCTGAAGGATGTTCTGGGCCTGGAGGGACTCTGGAGTGAGCCATTCACAGAGGATGGCGGTATACATGGCGTCATACAGGGCGTTGTGGAACACGAAGACGTCCGGGATGCCGCAGTATTCCACGGCCCGGTGCAGGGCCACCTGCTGAGCGGTGCCGACCAGGGCGGAAAAGGCCAGCTGAATGTTATAGGTCTTCTCCATAGAAAAGCGGGGCAGCTTCCAATAGGCGCAGTTTCGCTCCAGGGCCTTGAAATCATCCCCGCCGCCCCAGGCGGCAAACACCGTCTCCTCCCCGCACCAGTTCCGGAACCGGGCCAGCGCGGCGGGAAAGTTGAGATTGGAGCGGAGGGAATCGTTCAGGTCCGGCAGAGCCCGGGCGCCCGGGTCGAATTTCTTGTGTATGGCAGGCTTGATGTAAACGCTGAAGGAGTCCACCATCGGCCCGCCCAGCCGTGTGACGCGGATTGCGCCGATTTGCAGAATTTCATCCAGCTGTCTTTTGTCATATCCTCGGTTCCATTCAAAGTCCAAAATAATCATACCGTCACTTCATTTCCTTTTATTACCTCTATTGTATTGGCTTTTCCGCTTTTCGTCAAGGACCGGAGCCGTCTTTTTTCCGCCAAAACCCCGATATTTCCTGCTTTTTGGCGTTTTTTCCAAAAATTTTCAAAGAAACCCAAAGGAGAAGGGTGATGAAACGCTGCTTTATTTTCGCGGCCGGAAGTTTTTATGGTCTTCGGGAGCGGCCGCTTCCCGGCGATTTGGTCATAGCCGCCGATGGCGGTTACGAAATCTGCCGCCGGACCGGTGTGGTTCCGGACCTGCTGCTGGGGGATTTTGACTCTCTGGAGAGCCTGCCGGACGGCATCCCGGCCCGCCGCCTTCCGGTGGAGAAAGACGACACGGATACCCTGGCCGCTGTGCGGACGGCTCTGGACCAGGGCTGCGGAGAAATTTATCTCTACGGCGGCACCGGTGGCAAACGCCTGGACCACACCCTGGCCAATTTCCAGACGCTGCGGTTTCTCCGCCGCCGGGGAGCCCGGGGCTGGATGTACGGCGACGATTTTGTCTGGACGGTTTTGGAAAATGAGTCCCTGACCATTGCCCGGACGGTGAGAGAGGGCCTGCTGTCGGTGTTTTGCCTGGGGGACCGGGCGGAGGGCGTTTGGGAAGGCGGCGTGCAGTATCCCCTGCGGGACGCGGTGCTGACGCCGGATTTCCCCATAGGAGTTAGCAACCACATTCTGGATGCCCAGGCGCAGGTGGCGGTAAGAAAGGGGGTGTTGGCAGTGGGTTGGGAGCTGCCGGCCAGCGGGTAGGCCGGCGGAAGGGGGACTGGATATTTCTAACAATTCCTCTGCCGTTTTTTGGCGAATTTGCTGGTTTTCGCTCATTCCTTCCAAAACCGGCTGGTTTCCCTGGTTTCTTTGGCTGGACACAGTTGTTCCTTTTGCAAAAGATTATTCTGGTTTTTTCTCGGTTTCTCGGTTTTTCCGGCAGTTTTTTTCCGGAAACAGATGCCGCTTTGCCTTCTGCCCGCCGCGGACGTTCTTCCTGAGATAAAATAGCGATATCACAAAAGTGAGGTTGCGCGGCGAAAAATCTTCATGTATAATGAACAATAACGGGAAGGTTGACCTTTCTGAAAAAACAGAACCGTGGGACCGAGGGCGGGCACGGGGGCAAGGAGAAATTTATGGCAGTATTTACCGTAAACGGCAAAACCGTGACTGTGGAGAAAAATCAGAAACTGATCCGCTTCCTGCGGGATGAGCTGCGTCTGACTTCCGTGAAGGATGGATGCAGCGAAGGCGCCTGCGGCACCTGCACGGTGCTGATTGACGGCAAGCCTACCAGAGCCTGCATCCCCCAAACGGACAAGATGGAGGGCAAGACTATCCTCACGGTGGAGGGCCTGACGGAGTTTGAGCAGAAGGTCTTTACATATGCCTTTGGCCAAGCCGGTGCGGTTCAGTGCGGATTCTGCATCCCCGGTATGGTCATGTGCGCCAAGGCCCTGCTGGACGAGAACCAGAACCCCACGCGGGAAGAGGCCGCGTTCGCCATCCGCAACAACATCTGCCGCTGCACTGGCTACGTGAAGATTATCGACGCCATCCTTCTGGCGGCGGAGCTGCTTCGCGCCGGTGAGGTGCCCCAGGCCCCATCGGACTGGTCCCTGGGTGCGCGGGTATCCCGGGTGGATGTGGAAGAGAAGGTCACCGGCACCGGCGTTTATACGGACGACATGGAGCTGGAGGGCATGATTTACGGCAGCGCTGTCCGCTCTCAGTATCCCCGGGCCCGGGTGCTGGCGATTCACACCGAGGAAGCCAAGGCGCTGCCCGGCGTTGTGGGTGTCTTCACCGCCGCCGACATTCCCGGCGACAACAAAGTGGGCCACCTCATCCATGACTGGGACACCATGATTGCGGTGGGCGATATCACCCACTACCTGGGCGACGCCATCTGCCTGGTGGCCGCTGAAACGCCGGAGATTCTGGCCCAGGCTAAAGCCCTGGTGAAGGTGGACTACGAGGAGCTGCCCATGGTCCGCAATCCCCAGGAGGCCCGGCTGCCGGACGCGCCCCTGGTCCACAAGTCTGGAAACCTGCTGGCCCACAAGCACATCCAGCGGGGCAATCCGGCGGAGGCCATTGCCCGCTCGAAGTATGTGCTGACGCAGCACTTTACCACCCCCTGGACGGAACACGCTTTCCTGGAACCGGAGTGCGCCGTGGCGCTTCCCGACGGGGACGGCGTGAAGGTCTATACCAGCGACCAGCATGTCTACGATACCCAGAAGGAAACCATGGTCATGCTGGGAATGCCCCCGGAGCAGGTGAAGATTGAGAACTGCCTGGTGGGCGGCGGCTTCGGCGGCAAGGAGGATGTCACCGTTCAGCATCAGGCGGCCCTCATTGCCTACCTGACCAAGCGGCCGGTAAAGGTGAAGCTCACCCGGGCAGAAAGCCTGCTGATTCACCCCAAGCGCCATCCCATGGAGATGGAGTTCTCCCTGGGCTGCGACGAGAACGGCATCATCCAGGGCGTGGCCGCCGAGGTTATCTCCGATACCGGCGCTTACGCCTCCCTGGGCGGGCCGGTTCTGGAGCGTGCCTGCACCCATGCCGCTGGTCCCTACAACTATCAGAACTTTGAGATTGACGGGTACGCGTACTACACCAACAATCCCCCTGCCGGAGCCTTCCGGGGCTTTGGCGTGACCCAGACCTGCTTCTGCATTGAGACCCTGCTGAACCAGATGGCGGACCTGGTGGGAATCAGCCCTTGGGAAATCCGCTACCGCAATGCCATCCGGCCCGGCCAGGAGCTGCCCAACGGCCAGATCGCGGATGCCTCCACCGGACTGGTGGAGACCCTGGAGGCGGTGAAACCCTACTATGACGCCGCGCCCTACGCCGGAATTGCCTGCGCCATGAAGAACGCGGGCCTGGGCGTGGGAATTCCCGACACGGGCCGGGTCCGCCTGGTGGTGGAGGACGGAAAGGTCCACATCCGGGCAGGCGCATCCTGCATTGGCCAGGGCCTGGGCACCGTACTGGTGCAGATGGTCTGCGACCAGACGGGGGTTGCCCGGGAAGACGTAGTCTATGAGCGATCCAATACCTTCAAGGCGCCGGACTCCGGCGTGTCTTCCGGTTCCCGGCAGACGGTGTTCACCGGCGAGGCCTGCCGCCGGGCTTGCCAGGGCCTGCGGGAAGCCCTGGAAACCCAGAGCCTTTCCGCGCTGGAGGGCCAGGAGTACTATGGAGAATACTTGGGCAAGACGGACCCCTTGGGCGCGGATGTGCCGAATCCCATCAGCCACGTGGCTTACGGCTACGCCACTCAGGTCTGCATCCTGGATGAGGCCGGAAAGGTGAAGCAGATCATTGCTGCCCATGATGTGGGCAAGGCGGTGAATCCCCTCTCCATTGAGGGCCAGATTGAAGGCGGCGTCGTGATGTCCCTGGGCTATGCCCTGACGGAGCGCTACCCCCTGGAGGACTGCAAGCCCACGGCGAAATTCGGTACCTTGGGCCTGTTCCGGGCCAACCAGGTGCCGGAGATTGTGCCCCTTATCGTGGAGAAGGAGGGCCTGGACATGGCCTGCGGCGCCATCGGCATTGGCGAGATCACGTCCATCCCCACGGCGCCAGCCATTTCGGACGCCTACTTCCGCTATGACGGCAAACTCCGCACCGCGCTGCCCCTGGAGGGAACGCCTTACAGCAAAAAGTGATGACGGCAGCAGGACAGAGTTGAAAAAAGGGACGGTTTCCCGCCCCGCAGCCTGCTGGAGCGTTTGCTCCAGCAGGCGAATGTTGCCGGGTCTTCCCGACCCGGGAGACAGCGGTGTTCCGCCGCTGGGAACGCGCGCATGTTCCTGCCGTTGGTCTGTCAGACCTCTTGCTTCAGCTTTTGCATGGCTTCCGGGGTGTCTACGTCCGTCAGCTCTTCCGCCGGAATTTCCAGCAGAACCAGATCCTCCTCGTGGCGGCGGATGACGGTGTTTCCCCCGTGGTCCTCTTCCAGGGCCAGCAGTTCCGGGAAGAACCGGGCGGGGAACAGGCAGGGGTTGCCCCGGACGCCGCTGTGGGCCAGGGCGGCAATTTTATCCGGCCGGGCCTTCCAGAACTGGACCAGATCCGCCACGCTCTCCTGCCGGAGAAGGGGCTGGTCGCTGACCAGGAAGAGAACGCCGTGACAGTCCAGCAGCTCCTTCAGGCCCAGGGAGATGGTGTGGCTGATGCCGTAATCCGGATGGGGGTTGCGGAGGGCGGTAAAGTAGAATTCCTCCGCCAGCGTCATGATTTCCGGATACTGGGTTACCACCACAACCCGGTCAAATTCCCCGGTGGGGACTGCTTCCAGCGCCCGGCGGATGAGACTCCGGCCCTGAAGCTCGGCGGCCAGCTTGTTTTCCCCGAAGCGTCTGGCGTTTCCTGCCGCCATGACTACACAGCCTAATTTCAAATCCATCAACGTATCTCCTATCTCCAAACTTCTGTCTGAACATAGGCATAGTATATCCTGTTTTCTGAAATTACGCAACAAAAAGGAGGCACCCTATGAGCAAAAGCGTCGGCAAGAGCGCGATCCGGGTGGACGCCTACGAAAAGGCTTCCGGCCGGGCCAAATATATGGACGACCTGTGCGGCCGCGAGGCGCTGATCGCGAAAATCTGCCATTCCACCATTGCCCACGGCTACGTAAAAGCGGTGGATACCACAGCGGCGGAGGCCATCCCCGGCGTCGTGAAAATTCTGACCTGCTTTGACGTTCCGGATATCCCATTCGCCACGGCAGGCCACCCCTGGTCCACAGACCCCAGCCATCAGGACGTGGCGGACCGAAAACTCCTGAACCAGCATGTGCGGTATTACGGCGACGACGTGGCCGTGGTTCTGGCGGAGAATGAAGTGGCCGCCGCCCAGGCGGTCCGGGCGCTGAAGGTGGAGTATGAGGAACTGCCCTTTGTCCTGGACCCCCAGGAGGCCATGAAGGACGGCGCGCCCCAGCTTCACGAGAAGTATCCGAATAACATTCTGGCCCATTCCAGTGTCCAGCGGGGCGACTACGAGTCCGCCCGGCAGGAGCCTGGTCTCATCAAAGTGGAGGGCTGGTATGACACCCCCACGGTGCAGCATTGCCATTTGGAAAACCACGGCTGCTTTGCCTATGAGGAGGCGGGCCGGGTTGTGGTGGTCAGCTCCACCCAGATTCCACACATTGTCCGCCGCATTGTCGGGCAGGCTCTGGGGCGGCCCTGGGGACAGATTCGTCTCATCAAGCCCTATATCGGCGGCGGCTTCGGCAATAAGCAGGATGCGCTTTATGAGCCCCTGTGCGCTTGGTGCACCACGCAGGTGGGGGGCCGGCTGGTGAAGCTGGAGTGCACCCGGGAGGAAACCTTCGTGTCCAACCGGGTCCGTCACGCGGTCCGCACCCACCTGATCTCCTATGTCCGGCCTGACGGAACGATTGTGGCCCGGAAGTTCGAGTCCTTCTCCAATCAGGGAGGCTATGCCTCTCACGGTCACAGCATCAATGCCAAGGGCATGAACACGACGCCGCAGCTCTATCCCTGTGCCAACGTGGAATGCGACAGCTGGACGGTATATACCAACATTCCCGTCGGCGGCGCCATGCGGGGCTACGGCATTCCCCAGGCCATGTTCGCCGCAGAGAGCCACGCCGACGACATCTGCAGGACTCTGGGAATTTCTCCCCTGGAGTTCCGCCGGAAGAATCTGATGCCCGTGGGCTTCACGGATGGCTTCACCAAGAACGAACTCTATCACGATACCTTTAACCAGTGCATGGACAAGGGTATTGCGATGATGGATTATCTCCGGAAGTACGAGGATTATAAAAATCAGACCGGTCCCGTCCGCCGGGGCGTGGGTCTGGCGGTGTTCTGGTACAATACGGCTGTGTGGCCCATCTCGGTGGAGACCTCCTCCTGCCGGATGGTGCTGAACCAGGACGGTTCTCTCCAGTTCCAGACCGGCGAGACGGAAATCGGACAGGGCTGTGATACCGCGTATTCCCAGATGGTGGCGGACGCCGTGGGTGTTCCCCTCAGCGATGTCCATGTGGTTTCCACCCAGGATACCGATATCACCCCCTTCGGCACCGGCGCGTATGCCTCCCGTCAGACCTATATCGGGGGCTTCAGCATCATCCAGACAGGGCAGGCTCTGCGGGAACGCATTCTGAATGTGGCCCACGAGCAGACCCGGATGCCGGTCAGCAATCTGGACCTGGTGGACGGGCAGATTGTCCGCAAGAGCGACGGACGGGTCCTGAAGTCCCTGGGCGAACTGGCGACGGAGTGCCTGTACTCCACGGAGCACAGCCAGCACATCACTGCGGAGACCACTGCTCAGATCAAGAGCAATGCTTACTCCTTCGGCTGCTCAGTCGTGGAGGTGGAAGTGGATATCCCCATGTGCAAGGTAGAGTTGGTGAAGATGGTGAACGTTCACGACTGCGGACGGCTCATCAACCCCGCCCTGGCGGAGGCCCAGGTTCACGGCGGCATGTCCATGGCCATCGGCTACGGCCTCAGCGAGGAGCTGAAGTTTGACCCGAAGACCGGCAAGCCCCTGAACAACAATTTCCTGGACTACAAGCTCTCCACTATGCTGGATCATCCCACGCTGGAGGCGGCTTTCGTGGAGAACCCGGAGCCCACGTCGCCCTTCGGCACCAAGTCCCTGGGGGAACCCCCGGCCTGTTCCGGTGCGCCGGCTATCCGTAACGCCATTCTGAACGCCACCGGCGTCGCCATTGACGTTTGTCCCATTACGCCCCACGTCCTCTACCGGAAGTTCCGGGAAGCGGGATTGATTGAAGAGTAAAGGAGGGAACCGCGTATGTATGACATGAAAGCCCTGTATCAGGCAGCAAGTGTAGAGGACGCCGTGTCCCTCCGGATGGCCCACCCGGAAGCCCAGATTATCGCCGGAGGTTCCGACGTGCTGGTCCAGATGCGGGAGGGCAAACGGGCAGGGGCAGAGCTGATCTCCATCCAGACTTTGGACGAGATGCGCGGCGTTTCCCTGGAAGAGGACGGGACCCTGCGGATCGGCTCCCTCACCAGCTTTTCTCACATCACTCGGGACCCTCTGATTCAACAGTATATCAACGTCCTGGGCGAGGCCGTGGACCAGGTGGGCGGTCCCCAGATCCGGAATATCGGCACCATTGGCGGCAACACCTGCAACGGCGTCACCTCTGCGGATTCTGCCTCCACCCTCTTCGCCTGGGACGCCATTGTGGAGCTGACGGGCCCCCAGGGCATCCGCCGCCAGCCCATTGGGGAGTTCTATATTCAGGCGGGCAAGGTGGATATCCGGGAGGGTGAAATCCAGACGGCCATCCTCATCCCGAAGGAGAGCTATGCGAACTGCTTCGGCCACTACATCAAATACGCCATGCGCAGCGCTATGGATATTGCGACCCTGGGGACCTCCGTCAACGTCCGCCTCTCCGCGGATAAGAAGACGGTGGAACGGGCCCGGGTGGCTTTCGGCGTGGCGGGTCCGGTGCCCCTGCGGGCGGTTCATGCCGAGGAATTGGCGGCGGGCCAGCCGGTGAGTCTGGAGCTGGCGGAGAAGTTTGCCCAGGCGGTGAAGGAGGACATCCATCCCCGGGACTCCTGGCGGGCGGCAAAGGATTTCCGCCTTCACATTGCGGTGGAGAGTGCCGGACGGGCCTTTATCGAATCGGTGAAACTGGCGGGAGGTGACCTGTGATGCATGAGATTCAATATCAGACCGTGCGTTTCAACCTCAACGGCAAAGATGTGGAGCGTGTGGTGGATGTGCGGGCCAGCCTGACCGACATGCTGCGCAATGATTTCCGGATGACCTCCGTGAAAAAGGGCTGTGAGGTCGGTGAGTGCGGCGCGTGCAATGTGCTCATTGACGGAGAGGCCTTTAATTCCTGCATCTATCTGGCTGTTTGGGCCAATGGGAAGAAGATTCGGACGCTGGAGAGCCTTCTGGGTCCCAACGGCGAACTCTCGGACATCCAGCAGGCCTTTGTGGACGAGGCGGCCATTCAGTGCGGCTTCTGCACCCCGGGTTTCATTCTGACGGCGGTGGAAATTCTGGAAAGCGGAAAGGAATACAGCGATGCCGAGCTGCGCAAGCTCCTCTCCGGCCACCTCTGCCGCTGCACTGGCTACGAGAACATTCTCCGTGCCGTGAAGAAGACCATGTACAAGCGGCTGGGAAAAGACGTGTAAAGGGATTTCCAACCTAAAAAGAAGACCTCCCGGGCTTCGGGAGGTCTTTTTTGTTCCTTTAGTGGGGCCAGACCAGACTGACGGCACACAGCGCCAGCGCGGCGGCGCAGGCCCAGTCCACGGCCTGCCGGTGTCCGGCGAAGAGTTTTTGCAGCGCCGTGCCGGCGAAGAGCCAAACCAGATTCGCCAGAGGTCCCGTGAAGGGGAGAAACAGCCCCACTGCCAGCAGCGGCCAGAAGGAATGGGCATAGGGCAGAACATAGGAGGCCAGGGCTATGAGGCAGAAAAGCATTACCTTCACATTGGTCAGGTTTACCAGCAGGCCGGACCAGAAACCGGGGGCCTCCGGGGCGCTTCCGGCGGGCCCGGAAGAAGAACGGAGGGTATGCCAGGCCATCCAGAGGAGATAGGCCGCGCCCACCCAGGACAGCAGGCCGGCATATTGATTCAGCACGGCGCCCAGGAACCAGGTGACCAGCACCGCCGCCATAGATACCAGAAAGAAGCCGGTGAACAATCCCCGCCATTGCCGCAGGGCGGGGCCCTTGCCATAGCGCAGAGCGGTGGAGAGGGAGCAGAGATTGGCGGGGCCGGGTGTGATGGCGCCGGTATAACAGTAGAGCAGGAAGGAGGGGAGAAGGGTCAGAGGCATGGGGAACACCGTCCTTTTTTGGGATGGGTTCATCATACCAGAAAAGAATACATTTGAAAAGTCAAACTTTTCAATGTATACTATCGATAAAATCAATGAATGAGGAGGCTCCGGCCATGGAACTGAGGCATCTGCGCACCTTACAGACCATAATTGACCAGGGCAGTTACCAGCGGGCGGCGGAATGGCTGGGCTGTACGCAGTCCACAGTTACCGCCCAAATCCAGCAGTTGGAGGAGGAATTGGGGCTTCCCCTCTTTGAACGGGTGGGACGGCGAATGCTGCTGACGGAGGCGGGAGAAAAAATCCTCCCACAGGCCCGGGAATTGCTGGCAGCGGCGGACCATCTGCTGGAGTGGGGCCGAGGGGACCGGACGCCCTCCGGCACTTTGCGGGTGGACATGGCGGAAACCTTGCTGTGTTATCGGATGCAGCCGGTGATACGGGCATTTCGGGAACGGGCGCCCCAGGTGCGGCTGGTCATCCGCAGCTGCAATTGCATGCGAATCGCGGACAATGTGCGGACGGGCGCCTGTGACTTAGGGGTGGGCTATGACATGGACTGGAACCGGGAGGCCCTGGAGGTGGAATCCTTGGGTGCGTATGAAATCGTCCTGCTGGCATCGCCGGACTTTGCGGAGCCGGATTTTGTGACGCCGGGACAGCGGAAGGGCGCCTCCCTGGTAACGGACGAGCCGGACAGCATCTTCCGCCGCCGCCTGGAGGCCTACCTCCGGGAGCGGGAAATAGGACTGGATGTAACCCTGGAGCTGTGGAGCATCGAGACCATCAAGCGCTGTGTCATGAGCAACCTGGGCTTTACGTACCTGCCCCGTTTCGTAGCGGAGAAGGAACTGGCGTCAGGCTGCCTGGTGGAGCTGGAAGCGCCGGTTTCCGGTGTTCCGGCGCCGGCTCTGTGCGCATGGCGGAAAGGGAAGTGGATATCCCCGGCTATGACTTTATTTTTGGAACTTCTGCGGGACAGTTTGGCCTGAGGAAAGGGCTGAATCACAGAAAATAGTCAGCCAAAAGGCTGACCAAAATTCTTCGTGTTCTCCCGTTTTTCCGTTCCCGCAGAAAGGGATTCCCGTGCTGCAGTTTGCTCTGACGGGGGACCCAGGTGAAGCGGATATTACCCCAACGGGGTCATCGAAATTTTTTCTGACGCGGGTCCCTTCGCTGAAAGGACTTATCAATTAAAATGATGTCATTTCCAATGCGCTGAATGCAGTCCCAGGGGATGTAAAATTCCTCCCCCCGGCCAAAGAGCCCGAAAAACCGGGCGGGTCCATAAACCACAATCGCGATTACCTGCCCCTCCGGAACGCGGACGTCTACATCTGCCACCAATCCCAGGCGGCAGCCGTCGTTGATGTTGATGACCTCCTTACGCCGGAGGTCCCGCAGCCGGCATTGCATTGCCGTCCCCCCTTTCCCTGGGGAAGTTTATGTTGCCTCCGGACTGTCCTATTCCCAGGAGTCTCCAGCTGGCCCAGAATCTGACAAAAGGTCCCAGTATAGGAAAAAACCCCATTGGAGATACTGACTTTGCAGCGCCGGGAAGGAATTCCTCCCGCCGCCGCAGGACAGTATACACACGAGGGGGCGTTTTTCATGCAGGGAAAAGTAGAGATTGCGGGGGTCAACACCGCCAAGCTGAAGGTATTGAAAAACGACGAGACCATGGCGCTGCTCCGCCAGACCAAAGAGGGGGACCAGGAAGCCCGGCGGAAGCTGATAGAGGGAAATCTGCGGCTGGTTCTCTCCGTCATTCAGCGTTTTTCCAGCCGGGGCGAAAATGCGGATGACCTCTTCCAGGTGGGCTGCGTGGGCCTGATTAAAGCCATTGATAACTTCGACATCAATCAGCCGGTGCGTTTTTCCACCTATGGCGTGCCCATGATTATTGGGGAAATCCGCCGTTACCTCCGGGACAACAGTGCTATCCGGGTTTCCCGTTCCATGCGGGACACGGCTTATCGGGTTCTCCAGGTCCGGGAGCGGCTCATCTCTGAGACCCAGCGGGAGCCCACGGTGGAGCAGATTGCCAAGGAGCTGGGCATTCCCCGGGAGGATGTGGTTTTCGCCATGGATGCCATTGTGGACCCGGTGTCGCTTTATGAGCCGGTGTACTCGGACGGAGGAGACGCCTTATGCGTCATGGACCAGGTGCGGGATACGCAGAATACCGACGAGAGCTGGACAGACCGCATTGCCTTGAAGGACGCGCTGAAACGTCTGGACGACCGGGAACGGCGGATTTTGTCTCTGCGGTTCTACGAGGGGAAGACCCAGATGGAGGTCTCCGCCGAGGTGGGCATCTCCCAGGCCCAGGTGTCCCGTCTGGAAAAAGGAGCCATCAACACCATCAAAAAGAATATTTAGAAGCTGCATTCACAAGCGAAGGATGCTGGATGGACATGCAGCTTCTCAAGCAGCGGCCTCCGCCGGACACGGGGGCCGTTTTCCTGTGATGGGCAGAAAAACAGGCGTAAGACTATACCAGTGCCGGATGTGTGCTTGCAGAGCATTTTTTGTAAATTAACTCCACAATTTCCCCAATATTCTTGCAGCTTTCCAGTTTGAGGTTGGTTTTCGAAAATCCGGACGGGAAAAGCGGAATTCCGTCTCCCAGGACAACCGGCATGACATAAATATAATATTCGTCAATTAGATTCTCCTGCATAAAACAGCGAATGAGTTCTCCGCCGCCCATAAGCCAGATATTCCCTGCGTGCTTTTTGGAAAGGAAGCGGAGTATTTGCTGCCCTGTAGGGAAAGATAGAAACTGGACATTTGGATCATATTGGTGCTGCCGGCGCGTGCATACATAACAGGGCTTTTCTTCATAGGGCCATTTATCAGGAAACAGTTCCTGTTTTATCTGGCGATAGGTGTTTCCTCCAAGGATGATTGCCTCCAAGGAGCTATAGAACCGTTGATAATCCAGGTCGGGTGAGGGACTTGGGGTGTCTTCTAAAAAACGGATATCACCGTCTTTTTCAGCAATATATCCGTCTAAAGACATGGCGATATATAGAATCAGTTTGTTTTTCATGGTCAATTTCCTTTTTATAGACGGCTTTGCTCGGTTTGCCATCGGCTTCCGAAACAGGCGCAGCTGGTTGCTCAGATGCTGGCGGACAATACAAATCATTAAATATAGAATAAAAAATACATTTTGCAATCAAAATTGGCCGTTTTAAAGTCCCTGCACAGGCAAAGGCTCAGGCCCGGCGGCTCATCAGCCGCTTCATGGCCTGTTCCAGTCCCTCCGCGGACAGGTCGTACATGGGGAGCAGGTGCCCTAGCTGCCAGTGGGTCTGCCCCCAGTAGTCCGGCCGTTCCGGCATGGGTTCCGGGTTCAGCCAGACCAGATACGGATACTGCTTCCGCAGCCGTTCCAGCCATTCCAGACCGGAGGGGCCATAGGTCCGCCGTGTCCAGTCGTAGTGCCGTTCCCGCAGCTCATAGGGACTCATGGCGGCGTCTCCCACCAGGATGACTTTGTAAGCGCTGTCAAAGTCCCGAAGCAGCTGCTCGGTAGGCACCGCCGCGTTCCAGCGGAGTGCCGGACTGGTGTATACTTCGCTGTAGACGCAGTTGTGAAAATAGTAGGTGTGAAGCTCCTTGAAGTGGTTGGACTTCTGGGCGGCCTGAAACAGACGGGAACAAAGTCCTGCGTAGTACTCCATAGAGCCGCCGGAATCCATCAGCAGGATCACTTTTACGGTGTTTTTTCGAGGGTGCGTTTTCTGAATTTTCAGCAGTCCGCCGTTTTCACAGGTCTCGTGAATCGTGCCCTCCACGTCCAGCACGGTCTCACTGCCCTCCGCCTGGCTGGAGAGCTGGCGCAGCAGCCGGAAGGCCATCTGAAACTGGCGGGTATCCAGGGTGTTGTCCTTGCGGAAGTCCCGGAAGCGCCGTTCGCCTGCCACCATCATGGCCGTGCGGTACAGCCCCTGGCCGCCAATGCGGATGCCGTCCGGGTGCCAGCCGCTGTTTCCGAAGGGGGACCGGCCCTGGGTGCCCACCCAGTAGCTGCCGCCGTTGTGTTCTGCAGTCTGTTCCTTCAGCCGCTCTTCCAAAAGCTTCAAAAGCGCCTCGGCGCTCTCCTGGGAGAAGCCCGCCTGCATCAGCTCCTCCAGGGTCCGGCCCAGGGTTTCCGAGGGACGGTTGAGCCAGTTCAGCAGCTCCTCCGGCAGGTCGCCGTTCCAGGGGACGTCCCGGAAGAACTCCAGGAAGACCTGGTCAAACCGGTCGAAATCCGCCTCGCTCTTCACCAGCACCGCCCGGCACAGCTGGTAGAAGCCCGTCAGAGAGGACTGGTGCAGGCCGTGGGACAGGCCCTCCAGCAGGGTCATCCACTCGTCGGGGGTGACGTCCAGGCCCCGGCTTCGCAGGAGGTAGAAAAAAGAGAGAAACATAGGCTCAGCGGGCGTCCCGCAGGGTCCGCAGGTCCTTGTCCTTCTTCAGCAGGACCCCGGCGAAGGGAAATTCCTTCTGAATCCGGGAGGGCTTCACGCCGCCTGCCGCCAGGGCCCGCAGCCAGTCCACCAGTTCGGAGGTGCTGGGCTTCTTGTCAATGCCCCGCAGCTCCCGCAGCCAGTAGAAGGCGGCCATGGCCTGCCGGAGCAGGTCCTCTTCCAGGTGGTCGAAGTGGACCCGGAGAATGCGCTCCATCTGTTCCTGGCCGGGGAACTCGATGTAGTGAAAAATGCAGCGGCGGAGGAAGGCGTCGGGCAGCTCCTTTTCGGCGTTGGAGGTGATGATGACAATGGGCCGCTGTTTGGCCCGGATGGTCTCCCGGGTCTCCGGGATATAGAACTCCATCTGGTCCAGCTCCCAGAGCAGGTCATTGGGAAACTCCAGGTCGGCCTTGTCGATTTCGTCAATCAGTAGGACCACCTGTTCCGGAGATTGGAAGGCCTCGCCCAATTTTCCCAGCTTGATGTAGCGGGCGATGTCGTCTACGCCGTGGGCGCCGAACTGGCTGTCGTAGAGACGCTGAACCACGTCGTAGACGTAGAGGCCATCCTGGGCCTTGGTGGTGGATTTTACGTTCCAGATGATGAGCTGTTTCCCCAGCGCCTGGGCCACGGCCTGGGCCAGCATGGTCTTGCCGGTGCCGGGTTCCCCCTTGACCAGCAGAGGCTTTTCCAACGTCACCGCAATATTCACCGCCGACATGAGCTCGCTGGACGCCACATATTGGCCGGTACCGGAAAATGTCTTATTCATAGCAGTTCCTTTCGGTTGAAGATTCCCCGCGCTTTGGAAAACCGGCGGGGCCTCTATAAAGATACCAAAGCCGGGGCCTTCCCGCAAGAGGCAATTCCAGTTTTTCAAACAAGGCCTGATGAATGCCGGCAAATTTTTTTCAGCCAGCGAAATGACGAAACGGGCAGCCGTCCATCTCGGACAACGCCTGATAAGCCGGACTTGCTCAGTCTGTTCTTAACCAGAATGCGGGGCGAATACAGCAGCCCGCTTCTTCTGCACCTTGCGCTGCCCGTTCGATGTATCCATCAAAAGAAACACAGCTTATAAAATAGCAGTTTCCTTCTTCCTTGTCCCAAAAGTTTCCATAGTATCGCAGCCACCAGATGCCTTTATTCTCTGCTTCGCCATTCTCATCAAGAAACCATGCTCCCTGTAATCGTGCATAAGCAGTCGTGATTGCCCCGCGCTCTTCATAACCGGCATAATCTTCTGCTTCATCGGCGCTTAACAGAAAAATATAATCCCGGGTATTTCCGGCTGGGTTTTCTACGGTGGAAAGAAGAATTTTTTCGCGCTCTTCGGCTGAAAAAGCCAGCATCAAAAAAGCATGATTAAGCCAGTTTCTTAAAGTGCAGTCCTGCCAGGTTATATTTTTTGAAAAATCGTGATAGGGTTTACAGTCCAACAAATATTTGCTGACGCAGAGACAGCGCTGAGGTTCTTCTTTCAAAATAATCCATTCAACCGGCTCTTTTCTCAGCCTGTCAGTTTGCGGATATTCACCCATTGTGATCGTAATTTTATTCATAGTTTCTTTTTCTCCAAATCCCGATTTGTCAATAGATTATATCACAGCCAATATTCAACTTCAAACTGGCATCGGCAGAATCGACGGCGGGCAAGGCGCACAAAAGAGAAAAGGGACTGAAAAAGGAGAGTTCCAGAACGGAACTCTCCCTTGCTGTTGGGCTGTTTTACAGGCTGAAAGCTTACATATCCAGATACTTGGCGATGACGCGGTTGGACTCCGCAGCCAGTTTTTCTTCGTCCACCGTCACCAGCCGTCCATGTTCCACCGTCACGCGGCCATTGACCACAGTATAATCCACCGCGTCCTTGAGGCCGACGGTGCCGAACATGGACTGGGGATCGTACATAGCGCCCACCAGCTCCAGACGGTTTCCGTCCACTAGGAAGAAGTCGGCGCACTTGCCCACTTCCAGGGAGCCGATTTCTTTCTCACGGCCCAGTACCCTGGCGCCGCCCATGGTGGCGATTTTCAGCATGTCATAGCCGGAGGGGGCCTTGTCGCTGGAGTTCAGCCGGTGGAGCAGATAGGCCACCCGCAGCTCCTCCAGGAGGTTGGAGCCGTCGTTGGAGGCGGAGCCGTCCACGCCCAGGCCCACCGGGATGTCCATTTCCAGCATCTCCGGAATCCGGGCAATGCCGGAGGAGAGTTTCATGTTGGAGATGGGGCAGTGGCACACGCCGCTCTGGGTCTCCGCCAGGATTTTCAGCTCCTCGTCGTTGAAGTGGATGCCGTGGGCGTACCACACGTCGGAGCCGGTCATGCCCAGGGACTGCATGTAGGCCACCGGGCGCATGCCCGCCTTCTCCAGGGTGTAATTCTCCTCGTCGATGGTCTCGCACAGGTGGGTGTGAATGCGGACGCCCAGTTTCCGGGCTATGATGGCGCTCTCCCGGTAGAGGTCCGCCGTGACGGTGAAGGGGGAGCAGGGGGCGATGGCCACCCGGCACATGGACTGGAAGGAGGGATCGTGATAGGCCTTGACGACTTCCTCGTAGCTGCGGAGAATCTCGTCAATGGTCTGCACCACCTCATCCGGCGGCAGGCCGCCGTCCTTGTGGGAACGGTTCAGAGCGCCCCGGGAGAGGTACATCCGCACGCCCAGCTCCTTGGCGGCCTCCGCCTGGGCACCGTAGGGGTCCCAGCCGGTGTTCTTGTGGACCAGATAGTGATGGTCGAAGACGGTGGTGCAGCCGTTTTTCATCAGCTCTCCCATGCCCGTCAGGCTGGAATAACGGATGACGTCGGGATTGACCCGCTTCCAGATTTCGAACATGGTGTTCAGCCAGTCAAAAAGCTCCTGGTTCTGGGCCTGGGGCAGATTCCGGGAGAAGAGCTGGAAGAGATGGTGGTGGGTGTTGACCAGGCCGGGATAGCAGAACATGCCGTTGGCGTCGATGACCTGGTCGGC
Organism: Oscillibacter sp.; assembly: GCA_022797935.1. Classification (GTDB taxonomy): domain Bacteria; phylum Bacillota; class Clostridia; order Oscillospirales; family Oscillospiraceae; genus Oscillibacter. The sequence continues at coordinate 26,624 of JAAWLO010000008.1, forward strand.
CTCCGGCGCGTCGGGACCGATGGAGCGGATAAGGCCGTCCTCGGCGTAGAGATTGACGTTCTGATATACCCGGTCCTCGCCGTCGCAGGAGACCAGGGCGCTGATGTTCTTCACAAGCAGACGCTTCATAACAATGCCTCTCCTTTTTCGAATCAATTTTGCTGCTGGGACGCGCACAGGGATGAGAGAACGTCCGCCGCCATCTGGACGGCCTTGGTAATCTGCTCATAGCTGGCGCAGCGGCACATGTTGCCGGACAGAGCGGTTTGAATTTCCTCCCGGGTGGGGTGGGGATTCCGCTGGAGCAGGGCGTAGGAGCTGAGAATCATGCCGGGGGTGCAGAAGCCGCACTGGACCGCACCGGCGTCGACAAAGGCCTGCTGAATGGGGTGAAGGCGGCCATTTACCGCCATGCCCTCAATGGTGGTGATGGACTTGCCGTCCGCCAGGGAGGACAGATACAGGCAGGAGGTAGTCGGCACGCCGTCAATCAGGACGGTACACGCGCCGCATTCGCCTACCTCACAGCCCCGTTTGGTGCCGGTGAGGCCCAGACGGACGCGGATGGTCTCCAGAAGGGTTTCACCGTCCTCCACCGCGCCGCTCCAGGGGCGGCCATTGATCGTCATTTGAATCGTGTGCATCTCAGAAAACACCTCCCGCCGTCTCATAAGCCGCCCGGAATGCCCGCTTGGCCAGGGTTCGAATTATCTGTTCGCGGTACTCCTTGGAAGCCCGCCAGGAGCTTCGGGGGGACGCGGAGCGCAGCGCCAATTCACCAGCTTCCTCCAGGTCTGCCAGCGTGGGGCGGCGGCCAAGAAGGAAGGTCTCGGCCTCCGCTGCCCGGACGGGAGTGGGAGCCGCCACGCCCAGGGCAATGGCCGCCTTGCTGACCGTGCCGTCCTCCGCCAGTTCGCAGACGGCGGCGCAGCCAATCAGGGCCAGGTCCATGGCCTTCCGGGTGCTGAATTTGAGGTAGCAGTCCCCGTGGCGGGGGGAGGCGGCAGGGGGGAGCTCCAGATGGAGCAGCAATTCCGTGCTCTCCCGTTTGACGCGGCCGGGGCCGCTGTAGAAATCCGTGATGGGGACCCGCCGGGTTCCGGCGGCGCTTTGGAGCACCAGAACGGCGTCCAGGGCGAAGAGCCCCGGGGCGCTGTCGGCAGAGGTAGCCCCGTTGCAGACGTTGCCGCCGATAGTAGCCCGGTTTTGAATCTGCGGACCGCCCATAGCCAGGGCGGCGGTGCGCAGCATGGGGGCCCGGACGGCAGCCTCCGGGCTGGCGGCCAGCTGGGTAAAGGTGGTGCGGGCGCCGATTTCCAGGACGCCGTCCTCCCGCAGGCGGATGCCCTCCAGTTCCGGAAGCTTCTCCAGGCTCATCAGGCGCAGGTTTTCCAGCTTTTTGTTGCGCATGGCTACCAGCACGTCCGTTCCTCCGGCCAGAGGTCTGGCGTCGGGGTGGGCGGACAGGAAGGCCAGCGCTTCCTCCAGCGTCTGGGGAATATACAGTTCCGATACGGAATACACAGCGTCACACCCCTTCCTTGTTCCGGCCCTGCGCAATGGCCGCGTAAACCCGCTCCGGCGTCAGGGGATTGGCGTGAATGGGGATTCCCAGGGCGTCGTACACCGCGTTCTGAATGGCGGCGGCGGGGGAGATGTTGGGCGGTTCGCCCAGGCTCTTGTTTCCATAGGCGGAGGTGGGCTCGCAGGTATCCACAAAATGGGTATCCAATGGCGGGATATCCGCAAAGGTGGGAATCTTGTAGTCCAGCAGGGTGTCATTGTGTACCCGTCCGGTTTTGGGGTCAATGAGAATCTGCTCCATGGTGCTGAAGCCGAAGCTCATGATGCTGCCGCCGTCCAGCTGGCCCGCGGAGGTCAGGGGATTGATGCGGACGCCGCAGTCCATACAGACCACCAGCTTCTGGACCTCCAGCTTGCCGGTTTCCGTGTCCACGGCCACAATGGCAAAGGCGGCGGCGTAGTTCAGGGCGTTGTCCGTGGGAATGTAGCCCACTTCATGGCAGCAGGTGCCGCCCTCGGTCAGGTGGTATACCAGCTCTTCCGCTACTTTCCGGAGATCCGCCAGTTCCCGTCCGGTCTCCCGTTCGATTACCTTGCCCATTCGGGTGTCCAGCTCTCCGGCAGGACGTTCCAGCATCTTGGAAGCCCGCTCCAACAGCTGGGCCTTGCATTTCAGGGCGGCCTGCTTGACGGCGTTGCCCGTCACATAGGTCTGACGGGAGGCATAAGCCCCGGCGTCAAAGGGACAGAGGTCGGTGTCGCCCTCCACCACCGTCACCCAGTCCAGGGGAATGCCCAGGGCCTCTGCGGCAATCTGGGCCATAGCAGTATCCGCCCCCTGACCGATTTCGGTGCAGTTGATGAAGAGGGTGGCGCTGGCGTCGTCCTGAACCATGACCCGTGCGCCGGAAAGTTCCACGCTGTGAGGGAAGACGCAGGAGTTGTAGGAGCTCAGCGCCATTCCGATGCCGTACTTGACAGGTCCGTCGTCCTTCGGCGGGTTTTTGCGGAATTCTTCGTAGCCAATGCGCCGCAGGCCCTCGTCGATGACCTGGGGAAGACCGCAGCTGTAGACTTCACCGGCGGCGTAATTCCGCTTGTCGCCCAGCTTGTAGAGGTTTTTCCGGCGGAACTCCAGCGGGTCCATGCCAACGGTGCGGGCCACATGGTCCATGTGGGACTCGTTGGCAATGCAGTACTGCGGGATGCCGTAGCCCCGCATGGCGGCGGCAATGAGGATATTGGAATAGACCGTCCGGCCCCAGAAGCGCATGTTGGGGCAGGGATAGAGGCTGTCGCACTGACCGAACTGGTTCAGGATGACCGAGTGACCATGAGAGGCATAAGCGCCGGTATTCTGGACCACCACGATATCCCGGGCCACCAGCTTGCCGTCCTTGTCCACGCCGGTGCGGAATTTGAAACGAGTGCCGTGGCGGGTGCGGGTGCAGGCCAGATTTTCTTCCCGGGTCAGCTCCAGCATGACGGGGCAGCCGCATGCTTGCGCCAGGACGCAGTTGATCTGCTCATAAACCGGCTCCTGCTTGCCGCCGAAGCCGCCGCCGACGGTGAGCTTGACAATGCGGATCATCCGCCGGTCCAGGCCGAGGATGTAGGCCAGACGCTCCCGCATGATGCTGGGCACCTGATTGGAGACGTAAACCGTGAGCCGCCCGGTTCCGGGGTCCGGAACCACGACGGAGATGTGGGGTTCGATCTGGGCGTGGGTGACGATGGGGCTGTCGTATTCGTCTTCCACCACGAAGGCAGCGCTCTTCAGCGCCCCCTCCAGGTCGCCGAATTCCTGAACGATCTCCCCGGCCAGGTTGCCGGAGCCCTCATGAATCTCCATGGCGTTCTCCGCCAGGGATTCCTCGGGCGTCAGATAAAAGGGCAGCTCCTCATATTCGACCTCAATGAGGGCCAGCGCCTGTTCGGCAATTTCCCGGGTCTCTGCCGCCACTGCCGCCACAGGGTCTCCCACGTAACGGACATGGGTCTCCAGAATCAGAGAGTCCAGAGGGGAGTCAAAGGGCAGAGGATGACCGCAGGTGGTGTGAGGAATGTGGGGCACGTCTTCGGCGGTCAGAACGCAGTGAACGCCGGGCAGAGCCTTGGCCTTGGAGACGTCTATGCGCTTGACCAGGGCGTGGGCGTAGGGACTGCGGAGAATCTTGCCCTGCAGCAGATGCTCGAACTTCATATCACCGACGTAGACCGCCCGTCCGGTAACTTTGTCATAAGCGTCCAGCCTTTTGGCGGAGACGCCGACAACGGAATGCTGTGTCAATTTGGGTACCCTCCTTTCCGCCGGCAGTTCGGACGCCGGCGTGTGCAGTTGCTGGAAAATGCCAGGCTCCTTCCCGGTCCCCCTGGGACCGGGAAGGAGGGGGATGTCAGCCGCCGGATGCGCCTCGGGAGGCCATTTCCGCGGCGGCAGCCTCCAGAGCAGCCTGCTCCTGGGCAGCCAGAGCCGCTTCCACCTTCAAATCCTCTTCTTCCTTGGGCAGAAGCGCGTTGAGAACGATAACGAGGATGGCGCAGGGGATGATGCCGCAGCCGCCAATGATCAGCTGGAGGAAGCCCGGCAGGCCGGCGGAGGCGGCGGCGTCGCTGCCAATGCCGTAGCCAAGGCCGATGGCGGTGGCGACGATAACATTGGCCCGGGCGGTGAAACCGCCCTTGGAAATCAGGGAGAAACCGCTGCAGAGGATCTGGCCGAACATGAGCACTGTAGCGCCGCCCAGCACAGAGTTGGGCATGATGGAGACCACGGCGGAGAGCTTGGGCAGGAAGCCGCACAGGCACAGGAAGATGGCGCCGGTGGCAACGGTCATGCGGTTGACAACCTTGGTCATGTTCACCAGACCCACGTTGGTGGCGTAGGTGGTGTTGGGGAGCACGCCCAGCACGGCGGCGGCGCTGGAGCCCAGAGCGTCGCAGAAGAGACCGCCGGTCATCTCGCGGTCCGTCACGTGCCGGCCCAGGCCGATTTCCGTGATGGCGTTGAGGCTGGCCATGCTCTCAATGGTCATGGAGGCATAAATCAGGCAGATGGGGATGATGGCCCGGATGTCGAATTTCAGTCCGACGGGGAACAGCTTCGGCAGGGAGAACCAGGAGGCGTCCGCCACAGAGGACCAGTTGACGGCCCAGGAGGCGGTGACCTGAGAGACGGCGCCCGCTGCGTCCACCACTTCCACGGTGGTGGGCATGGTGGCGGTCATGATGGCGGCGGCGATATAGCCGGCAATGATGCCGATCAGCACGCCGCAGCTCTTGACCATACCCTTGCCGAACCGGTCCAGAACCAGGCTGATGGTAAACACGAGGATGCCCAGGAACAGGTTGGGGGCGGAGCCGTAGTCCGCCGCGCCGGAGCCTCCGGCGAAGCTGTTCATGGCGACGGGAACCAGAGAGATGCCCACGGCAGTCAGCACGGTGCCGATAACCAGGGGCGGGAAGAGCTTTTTAATCCGCTGGTAGAAGACGGCAATGACGATTTCCACCAGACCGCCCAGCAGTGTGGCACCCAGGATAGTGGAATAAGCCTCTACGCCGCCGCCTACCAGAACGGCGACGCTGATATTCAGTCCAATGTAACCGGCGGCGCAGCCCATGACAATGGGCAGTTTCGCACCGAATTTCCACACGGGGTAAAGCTGGAGCAGCGTGGTCAGGCCGGCGATGAGCATGGCGTTTTGCAGAATCATAATCAGCAGCGGACTGCCGGCCTCGATTCCGCAGAAGGCACAGATAATCAGCGGAGCGGTGACATTGCCCACGAGCATGACCAGCACGTGCTGCATGCCCAGGGGAAGCGCAATTCGCAGCGGAAGAGTGCCGTCCAGGGTATAAGGTGTGCCCTGCTTTTTCGTTTTTGTGCTCTCGTTCACAATCATTTCCCCCTCTAGTAAATTTGTGGATCGCTTATATGTTCACCGGTCCGGGGAAGAAAGACTCCTCGTCCAGCCGGCCGCCGGGAGGAACGACGATGAATTCGCCGTCCCATGGACCAGAAAACAGCTTGCAAAGTGCCCGGAAGGTTCCGCCGCAGGCCGTATACTCCAAATCCAGAATCTCTGCCGTCTCCTGGGCAATCGGGAGGAAGGCCTCCGCCGGCACCGCGCCGGTATCCAGAAAACTGACATAACGGTAGTTGCGCACCATGGCGCGGCACATGCGCCGGGCCTTGGCCTCCCCATAGCGGGCGAGGCAGCGGTCATAGTCCTTCAGAAGACCGCTCCGCTCCTCCAGAAAACCGGGGGAGGCATAAAGCGTGCGGATATCCACCTGGCCGGGGTCTCCCGGCTGAAAACTGCGGAAGAGGTGGATGCAGTCGGCGAAACGGGGCAGCACCAGGGCGGCGCCCCGGGCCTCCAGACCAACCGGCGCGTTGCCGCACTGGGCAAACGCCAGCAGAATCTGTTCCGCCTCAATTTGGTCAATGTGGGACTGAAGGCCGGCGCGAAGCCGGTCCGGGTAATTGTGGAGCTCCCGTTCCACCCAGATCACGTCACAGTCCAGCGCCGTTTCCGCCAGAGCGGCGCGAATTTCATGGGCCAGCATTTCGCAGGCCAGTACTACGGTTTTTTTCATAGGTCAGAACAGCATGGCCTCCACATAGCGTTTCTTGAAATAGGCGTCAGTGCTCAGGTCAATGGCCCGGACTGCCTGGGCGATGTCCTGAGCCTCGGTGAGCCGGGCGGTGTTTTGCAGGATGTTTCCTGCTCCTGCTCCGGCGGCGTTGCCGATAGCCGTGGTCCGGCCCGCCAGGTCCGGCGGAATCAGTCCAATGGCCTGGGCGGAGGAGACATTCAGGTAACTGCCGAAGCCGCCGCACAGAATGATTTGGTCCAGGGCGTCGTAAGAGAGGCCGCAGTGGCGCAGAAGAACATCCATGCCGCCGCGGATTGCGCCCTTGGCCAGCTGGAATTGGCGGATGTCTTTCTGCGTCACAAAGACGCCGCTGTCCCCCAGAGGGGCTTTGCCGCCGAAGGAGGCGGCCATGCGTCCCCGTTTATCCAGGACACCCGTCTCCAGGAAGGCCGCCACGGCGTCCACCAGACCGGAGCCGCACAGGCCTGCCGCCGGTGCGTCGTCCACGGTGCCATAGCGGATTTGCCCGTCTTCGGTCCACACGGTGGAAATCGCGCCGCTCTGGGCGCTCATGCCCGCAGAGATACCGGACCCTTCAAAGGCCGGTCCCGCTGCGGTGGAGGTGCCGATCATCCCATCCGGGGTGCGCAGAACCATTTCGCCATTGGTGCCAATGTCCACCAGCAGGAGATTTTTGCTGCTGGAGGCAATGCCGCTGGAGAGAACGCTGCAGGTGATGTCCGCGCCTACATAGGCGGAGATGCACCGGGGCAGATAGGCCCGCAGGCCGGGGAAGCGGGGCAGGTCCAGGGAATGCCAGTCTCCGAAGACGGACTGGGGCGTAAAGGGCGCCATTGCCAGGGAACGGGGTTCCAGCCCCGCCAAAAGGTGCAGCATGGTGGTGTTGCCGGTGACGCACAGACCGCTGAGCGCCTCCGTGCCAATACCGGCCTTTTCGCAGAGGGCGTACAGGAGCGCATCCAGCTGTCCCCGGATGGCGTCCTGCAAAGGGGTCACGGTGTGTTCGTTGCAGTAGGCAATCCGGGAGAGGACATCCGCGCCATAGGACCGCTGGCTGTTAAGAGAGCCCTGCACGGCTATGGGTGTGTTCCCAGTCCGGGAGAACAGGTATCCCACCACCGTGGTGGTGCCAATGTCCACTGCCACGCCGTAGCCGCCGTCGTAAATGGGGGCCGGCGGCAGAGGGTCCGCCCGGTAGTCGGCGAGAATCCGGTCGGTTCCGCCGGACAGCGTGCGCAGGGAGCAGTCCCCCTCCACCACCGTGAAGCAGGCCAGACGCTGCCCCTGGGGAGCGCCGTCCAGCATCTGCCGTTCCCGTTCGCTCATGGCGGAGAGCTGCCCCTGGGCCCACACGCGGCATTTTCCGCAGCTGTGCTGCCCGCCGCAGGGCAGGGATAGCTCCACTCCCGCGGCGTGGAGGGCCTCCGCCAAGGTCATGCCGGGACTGGCCGGGACCTGAGAGAGCCGTCCGTTGTGGTCTATGGTTACGGTTGCCATCGTGTCTGCCTCCTTGGGACGAAATCTTTGTTTTTGCTGTTGCGAATTGTTCAGACCTTGTGCTATAATAAAAAGATAAGCGCCGTGAAAAGGCTTGAAACGGAAAGGAATTGCAGGTAATGGAACACGAGGAAAGACAGCTGTCCAACAGCATGAGAGACCGAATTATGGAAGCAACCATGGATGTTGTCTATGAGAAGAAAATCAGCGGAACCTCTCTGCGGGGCATCGCCAACGAAGCGGGCATCCTGCCCTCCAACATCCAATATTACTTCCGAACAAAGAAAGAGCTGTTTGTCTCCCTGCTGACCAGCGTGCTCTCCGAAATCCGCGCGGGGCGGAAAGAGATGCTGGACCAGTGCGGAGACACGCTGGCGGACAAGCTGAATGTCTTCTTCCGGCAGAAACGGGAGACCATCTCTCATAAAAAGAAATACGAGGCCATCCAGGTGGACTTCTGGGTCCAGGGGCTTGCGGACGAGGATATCCACGCCTATTTCCGTTCCTCTTACGAAGGCTGGCGGCGGGACATCCAGGCCATTCTGGAAGAGCGCTGCCCGGATTTGGACCCGGTGCGGAAGCAGTACATCCCTTATCTCATGGTGTCCATGATGCTGGGAGCCGCCATGCAGTATTACATTGAGGATTCCATGGACCTGGACCCGTATTTCTCCACTTGCCTGGAAGCGGTACTCCGCACAATTGAGGATACCCCCGGCAACACCGGGAACGCTCCGGTCGCCTGATGTTCCGAAAAAAAGCAGAGGACTGCCACACCTGCCCGAACTGTGTGCCCGAACTGTGTGCTCTGGCGAAACGCCGGAGCTGTATGATCGAACTGTGTGATCGAACGGTGGTGTGACAGCCCTTGCGGTGCTGAAAACCAGACGGTCTTTGTTTACTTGCTTACAGGATGATGGTCCTTCTGCCGTTGGAGACCTTACCCATGTAGCACTCGCCGAAGGCCTTGTCCAGAGGCATACCCAGGTCGATCAGCTCATTGCGAACCCGGTTGAACAGCTCGATGTAGTTGTCCTTGGGCTGCTGCTTCTGAAGATCGAAGCACTCGCTGATGGGCAGACCCTTGTCGGGGCTGGTGAGCTTTTCCTCGTACTTGGGCAGAATCTTCTTGGCCAGTTCATTGGCCTCTTTCCGGGTCATGCCGGCGCAGCTCTTGAAGACGTCGCCGCTCCACCAGCATTCCACGGGAGTGATGTAGTCGGTATACCGGCCGCCGGCGGAACGGGGCTGGGTGGTCTTGGACGCGCCGGAGACGCAGTGGTTCATCAGGCCGACAGCGGCTTCATACATGAACATCTCGGTGCAGGGACCAGCGGTCTCGTTGACGATCTTGTTGCGCATGAAGCTGGTGTTGCGGCTGATGGCCTGGATGGAAACGCTGTTGGCCCAGACAGCCTTGCGGCCGCAGTTGCCGAAGAGCTGGATGTCATAGACGTAGCTGGAGGTATAGTCAGACTGCATGATGGTGGGAATCAGCAGGTCATTGGCCACGCAGGCCAGAGCCGCGCCCTCGGGGGGACCGGCATAGCCGCCGATGTAGCTGAACGCGCCCACGCGGAGCTTGTGGCCGTAGTTGAGGCCCTGAATGATCCGGTGGAAGTTGGAGAAGGTGCACTTGAGTTCCACGGGGCACAGGCTCATGGTCACGTTGCCGCGGCCCGCCACCACGGGAGCGCCGCCGAGATGACCGTACTCCGTTACCGCGCCGGCGACGCCGGTGCAGGCCATGCCGGGACGGCCGGCACGCCACAGGGCCTCCTGCTTCAGGTGGCTCTCATAGTTGCCCATGAGGGTCTCATAGGGAGTGCCGCTGCGGAAGGTACGGCCAAAGACCGTGGCCAGGGTGGGACCGTGAAGCACATCTACCAGCTTGGGGTGCTTGACAATGCCCTGAACCAGGGGGAGGTAATTCTCCTCGCTGCAGACAATGCCCAGGGAGGAAGCCACCAGAGGCTTGTAGGGATCCTCCGGCCGCCGGGGCTTCATGATGACCTGATCCTGACCCTCGCCCAGGATGTTGACATCCTGATAGTCGCGGATCGTGGCCAGGAGCTCATCCTCGGTAATCTTGATGACGCGCTCCGTGTCCTCGCAGTACATGCCCAGCTCCAGCGCCAGCTCCCAGCCGGCCTTGAAGAAGGTATCGGCCAGGTCGTCGTCGCAGTTGATGGGATTGTCCACGTCCAGCGTGTTCTGAAGATTGTACTTCTTCAGGATGCCCTTGATGGTCTTGGGAATGATTTTGGTATCCCATTCCTTCATGGGGATGACGGGACCCTGATACGCTTTATCCAGGCTGTCCAGCAGCCGCTGCACTTTGATATTATACATCAGGCGACAACCTCCTCAGAGTCTACCAGCAGGGTCTCGCCCTGGCCGGGCTTACCCTCGGCGACAAGCTTCTTGCACATTTCCACGCAGTCGAAGGCAGTACGGCTCCAGCCGTCGGCCCCCATCTTCTGGGCGAATTCCGGGGTTACCGGGCCGCCGCCCACGATAAAGTGGTATTTGTCGCGGTTGCCGGTGTCCTTGATGTACTGGAGGGTATCCTGGAGGTAGGGCAGGGAAGTGGTGAGAAGAGTGGAAACGCCAATGATGTCGGCGTTGACCTCTTTGGCCTTCTCGATGAAGGTCTTGACCTCCACGTCGATGCCAAGGTCCACCACCTCGAAACCGTTGACTGCCAGCAGGGCGCTGACCACGTTCTTGCCGATATCGTGCACGTCGCCCTTGGCCTGACCCAGAACGACCACGCCCTTTTTGGAGGCGGCAGCGTCCTCGCTGCTCATGTTCTCGAAGATGATTTCGATAACGGCGCTCATGGCGTCGCCGGCCAGGACCAGCTCCGGCAGGAAGGCTTCGCCCGCAGAATACTGCGCGCTGACCACGTCCATACCGGCAGAAGCTCCTTCGTTCAACACAGTCAGGGGCGGGATTCCGGCCGCCAGCGCTTCCTTGACGGCCTCCACCGCATCGTCCTCTTCACCCTCGGCTACCAGCGCTGCGAGCTTTTTCAAAATCTCGTCGTTTGCCATTCTTCTATGTCCCCCTTATTTTTGATTTACGGTCTTCCCAATCTTGCGCGGTCCCACCGTGATTCAGAAGGGTGAGACGTGAAAACTGTACGACCGTATGAACTGGTATTACCATATCAACTTTTTTCCAGTCTGTCAACTGCCGCTGGCGGCGGCTTCTGAAGCAAAATTGGATTGAAGTGCAAAAATTCCTCTGTAAAATTGTGACAGCTTACAAATTTTGCCCTCCGGCGGAATGAGCCAGGAGGGCTATTTTCGTTAGAACTGGATAAAAGCACCAATTCCGGCCAAGTATTTTCGCGCTTTTAAACGAAAATGCTCGAAAGGGCTTGCACCCTTTTGTGTATTATGGTAATATGATAATGGAATTTGTACGGGCGTACAAACAAAAAGACGCAGCCGCCGCAGAGAAGCGGAAGGACAGACGTCCTGTGCCATCATGAAGGAGGATTTCAATGATGAAGCCGAAAATGAACATGCGCGAGTGGAAAGAGACCGTGATTCACACCCCCTATAAGAAAGGCGCTCCGGTGCTGTCGTTCCCGGTGGTGCAGCTGATGGACATTACGGTGCAGCAGCTGATCAGCTCCAGCGATTTGCAGGCCGAGGGCATGAAAAAGGTGGCGGACCGCTGCCCGTCCCTGGCGTCCCTGAGCATGATGGACCTGACCGTGGAGGCGGAGTGCTTTGGGGCGGAAGTGCGCTTTGCGGACAATGAGATTCCCGCAACCATTGGCGCGGTGGTCCGCAGTGTGGACGATGCCAATGCGCTGGCGGTTCCCCCGGTGGGCGCGGGCCGGACGCAGACTTATATTGACGCCGCCCGGAAGGCCAGTGAGTTGATTACGGACCGTCCGGTCTTTGCTGGAATTATTGGGCCGTTCACCCTGGCGGGCCGTTTGATCGGCATTACCCAGATTATGAAGGCCGTGAAGAAGAACCCGGAGATGGTCCATATCACCCTGCGCAAGGCCACGGAGTTCATCATTGCCTACGCCAAGGCCTACAAGGAACAGACAGGAGTCAATGGCTTTGTCATGGCAGAGCCTATGACGGGCCTCATCAGCCCCAAGATGGCGGAAGTCTTCTCCGAGCCCTACTCCAAGGAAGTGATTGACGCCGTGCAGGATGAGGAATTCATTGTCATCTACCACAACTGCGGCAACGAGGTGGTGTCGCAGGCGGAGTCCATTTTCCGTCTGGGCGCGGAGGGCTATCATTTCGGCAATGTGGTGAACATGCTGGACATTCTGCCCAAGATGCCCGCCGACTCCCTGGTCATGGGCAACATTGATCCCTCCGGCTACTTCTACAGCAAGGGCCCGGAGGATATGCGCGGCGCGGTGCGGGAACTGCTGGAACAGTGCGCTTACTATCCCAACTTCGTGATCTCCTCCGGCTGCGACATTGCGCCGGTGGCGAAGTGGGAGAACATTGACGCGTTCTATGAGGAGATTGCGGCGTTCTATGAGGCGCATAAAATCTCCGGCGGCCGGCTGAAGGCCCCGCTGATTTGATTTGATATGAGTTTTTGGGAGAGCTCCGAAAGGGGCTCTCCTGTTGTTTGGGGATGTTCCGTGAGAAGAAAGAAAACAATGCCCCGCCCGTCAAACAGCGACAGGCGGGGACGATTTCAGTTGGCGTTTTCTTTTTTCTCCGTTTTTTCAGATGATTCCGGTTTTGGGGTGCTGCTCTTGTCTGGTTTGGGGAGGGGCTTCTTCGCCTGAACCATGGTGGTTCTGCCATTGAGGCAGCCGCCGTTTTCAATGACGAAGGAAACCGTGGTCACGTCACCCTCGATGGTACCCGTCCGTTCCAGCTGAACATGGTCATGGGAGAGAACGCTGCCCTCCACCCGTCCGGCGATGCGGATGACGTCCGCCTCCACAGGGCCCTTGACTTTGCCGGTGGCGGTGATGCTGACGTAGCCCTTCAGAATGACTTCGCCCTCCACGGTGCCGTCAATCTGCACCACGCCCTCACCGCTGACCTTGCCGGTGACAAGTACGTCCTTGGCAATGACGGTGTTGCTGTGGGAATCTGGAGGAAGGTCGGGGAGATCCTCGGTCTGCTGCTGAACGGTCTCGGTCTGGGGTTCCAACGATGCGGGGGATTTTGACTGTCCGCCAAAAAATGCCATTTCCTTCACCTCATATGCTAGGATAGATCCATTCTAACACAACTTTTTCCAAATTACAAGTTTTTGCATGAAAAGACGGCTGGCGGAATAAACGAAAATCCGCCGGTTCCCTTGTAGGGGGAGGCCTATTCCCCCCGCATACCGGCCAGACGGCGGACCCGTCTCCGCCGTGGAAGCGGGGTTCCGGCGCGGCGGAGCATATGCACCCCCACCGTCAGCATGGGCAGAGCAAAGAGAAAGAGCGCACCCCAGCAAAGAGCGCCGTAGCCTCCTGCAATGAGTTCGGTCAGGCCGAAGGCGGAGACGCCAGCGCCTGCGGCGGCGGCCGCCAGAGTGAGAAGAGGCCGGAAGGCCGTGCCTCCCCGGAAGAGGGCTTTTTCCAAGCGGTCTTCCATGGCTTTGATGAAGCCTGCGCCGGTTTCCACCAGAGTGCCGAAGAGCACCAGCTGAAATAAGGCTTTCAGCCAGGGCAGGTCCAGATGGGAAAAGATGACGGCCACAGGCGTCTCGGCAGCCACGGCGTCAGGCAGAGCACAGCCCATGGCCAGGAGCAGCAGAAGCGCGGGCACCGCCCCCAGCAGTCCTGCCAGTACGCCGCAGAGTGCCGCCTCCCTCCGGGTTTCCAGATTCCGGAGGGTATAGAGGACCATGGAGACGCAGAAGAGATTGTAGGAGGCATAGCGCAGGCCGCTGCCCAGCCAGCCGGGGAGGATTTCTCCCAGCGCCAGTTCCGCGCGGATGGCGTCCCCAAAGCGGAGAAAGACGGCAAAGAGAAAGAGAAGGTAGACGGCATAGAGCAGATAGGACCAGAGGGAGAGGGCCTTTTCCATGGCCTCTGTGCCTTCCAGCACCAGAAAGACGATGCCGCCGGAGAGTACGCCCACGCCTGCCCAGGCAGGCAGTCCCAGCTGAGCGGCCATAGCCCCGGCAGTGGCGTTGACCACACCGAGGACGATCAGGAGCATGGCGTAAAAACAGATGTCGTACAGCAGTCCGGCCCGGCCCAGCAGGCGTTTCATCAAAGAGCCATAGTCGTAGGTCCGAAAAGTCTGAACAAAGGAGAAGGTGACTGCGCACACGAGGGCCCAGGCGGCTGCCGCCGCGCCGAGAGCCAGCAGACCGCCCAGCAGGCCGTGGACGCCGAAATAGCGGGCGATTTCCGCGCCGGTGCCGTAGCCGCCGCCAATGAGGATGGATTGGAATACCAGGCCGGGGGTAAGGTACCGGGTCCATGCTTGTTTCATCGTCAAATTCCTTTCCGGCCGCCGGAGGCGGGTTTGCTCCCAGTATATGGCCGGAACAGCCGGAAGCATGCCGGAAAAATTTGGCGTATACGGGACGGCCCGGGCCGCATAGGGTTCCCTCAAGAGGTGATGCTATGACGATTCATGTGGTAAGGGCGGGGGAGACGGTGACGTCGATTGCCCAGAGCTACGGTGTGGCGCCCCAGCGTCTGGCGGCGGACAATGCCGTGCCTGCCAGCGGCGCTCTGGCCGTAGGACAGACCCTGGTGGTTCGCTTTCCCCGGCAGATGCACGCTGTGACAGCGGGGGAGACCCTGGCGGGGATTGCGGAGCAGTACGGAACCACCGTCCGGCAGCTGTGGCGGAGCAACTGGGAATTGGGGGGCAGCGATGCCCTGGAGGCGGGGCAGCTGCTGGCGGTGTCCAATTTTGAGGAGCGGCTTGGCTCCGGCGTGTTCAACGGCTATGCCTATCCTTTCATCCAGCCGGAACTTCTGGCGGAGCAGCTGCCGTTTCTCTCCACTATGGCTCCTTTTACTTATGGCATCAACGCAAATGGCGGTCTGCTTCCCTTGGCGGATGAGGAGATGGTGGAAGCGGCCCAAATCCGGGGAACCAGCCCGGTGATGCACCTGTCCACACTGACGGAGGCCGGACAGTTTGACACCAGCCGGGCGGAAGCGGTGCTGACGGATTTTGAGATGCAGGGACGGCTGATGGCAGAGGTCCTGCAAACCATTCTGCGGAAGGGATTTGTGGGATTGGATGTGGACTTTGAGTACCTGCCGGGGCAGCTGGCGGAGGCCTATGCCGCCTTTCTGGACCGTCTGCGGCAGCTGTTGGAGCCCCAGGGACGGTTTCTCTGGGCGGCGTTGGCCCCTAAAACCAGTACCCGCCAGCGGGGCCTGCTGTACGAGGGACACAGTTACTCCGCTGTGGCGGCGGCGGTGGACGGGGTGCTGCTGATGACCTATGAGTGGGGCTATACCTACGGCCCGCCCATGGCGGTGGCCCCGCTGCCCAATGTCCGGGCGGTGCTGGACTACGCCGTCACGGAGATGCCGCCGGAAAAAATCTTTCTGGGAGTGCCGAACTACGGATATGACTGGCCGCTGCCCTTTGTGCAGGGGACCACCCGGGCCCAGTCCATTTCCAACCAGCGGGCCATTGAGCTGGCGGTGGAATACGGCGCGGAGATCCAGTACGATGAGACGGCCCAATCACCCTTTTTCCGCTATACCGCCGCCAATGGAACCGTCCACGAAGTCTGGTTTGAAGATGCCCGAAGCATGGAAGCCAAGCTGCGCCTGATTGCGGAGTACGGATTTCGGGGGGCGGGATTCTGGAACCTGATGCGGCCTTTTTCCCAGACGTGGCTGGTACTGGACGGCCTCTACGAAATCGAATAAAAAGGAGACCCAGCTTGAAACTGGATCTCCCAATGTGCGCAGATATCAGACATGGATGTCAGGTGTTTCTTCGCCGTCCGCTTCCGCCAGAAGCGGGGCAATGTCCTCCAGAAACGCCTCCACCTGCGCGGCACAGCGGCCCGTGTAGCGTTTCGGTTCCAGCACTGCTTCCAATTCTGCTTCCGTCAGGACGAAAGCGGGTTCCTTGGCCAGACGGGCCAGCAGGTCGCAGGGCTCGCCCTCCTTCATCCGGGCCGTGGCCGCCATGGAGCAGGTGCGGATGATTTCGTGGAGCTCCTGCCGGTCTCCGCCCCGTTTGACGCCCTCCATCATCAGATTTTCCGTGGCAATGAAGGGGAGATATTCCCGCACGGTCCGGTCCACGATCTTTTCGTTGACGTGGAGCCCGTCGGTGACATTCCGGGCCAGGCGCAGAACGGCGTCGGCACAGAGGAAGCCCTCCGGCATGGAGAGGCGCCGGTTGGCGGAGTCGTCCAGGGTCCGTTCCAGCCACTGGACAGAGGCCGTCATAGGGGCGTTCAGGGCGTCGGCCATCAGATAGCGGGACAGGGAGCAGATGCGCTCGCAGCGCATGGGATTGCGTTTGTAAGCCATAGCCGAGGAACCAATCTGATGTTTTTCAAACGGTTCCTCCACCTGCCGGTCATGCTGAAGAAGACGGATGTCGTTTGCCATCCGGTAAGCGCTCTGGGCAATGGCGCTGAGGCAGTTGAGAATGCGGCTGTCCACCTTCCGGGGGTAGGTCTGGCCGCAGACGGCGAAGGTTTTGTCAAAGCCGAATTCCCCAGCGATCTGCCGATTCATCTCGTCAATTTTGGCCCCGTCGCCCTCGAAGAGGTCCAGGAAGCTGGCCTCGGTGCCGGTGGTGCCCCGGCAGCCCAGGAATTTCAGGTTCTCCAGTACAAAGTCCAGCTCCTCCAGGTCCGACAGGAAATCCTGCATCCAGAGGGTGGCCCGCTTGCCCACAGTGACCAGCTGGGCGGGCTGGTAGTGGGTGTAACCCAGGGTGGGGGTGGCCGCGTACTGCCGGGCAAACTTCGCCAGGTTGGCCAGCAGGGCCAGCAGGCCCTTGCGGAGATAGCGCAGGCCCTCCCGGTAGAGAATCAGGTCCGCGTTGTCGGTGACGTAGCAGCTGGTGGCCCCCAGATGGATGATGCCGGCGGCGGAGGGGGCTGCTTTGCCGTAGGCGTAGACATGAGCCATGACATCGTGGCGGACTTCTTTTTCCCGGGCCGCAGCCAGGTCGAAGTCGATGTCGGTGACATGGGCCTCCAGCTCCGCCACCTGTCCCGCCGTCACGGGCAGGCCTAGATTATGTTCCGCCCGGGCCAGGGCTGCCCAGAGTTTCCGCCAGGTCTGAATCCGCTTTTCAGCAGAAAAGAGATTCAGCATGAAGTCCGACGCGTAGCGGGAGGAGAGGGGGGATTCGTAGCGGTCTTTCGGCATAAGAATCAACCTTTCTTTTGGAAGGCGGGGAGACATGGAATGTCTCCCCGCCCGGGTTTTGGAGAAGCGGCAGAGGGTATCAAGCCGCCGGTAAAGCGCTGAAAACGGTGAACAGCCACAGGCAGAACGCCAGCCCGAACAGGGACAGCGCCGCACACTCCACACCGGCGGGGCGGCGCTCCGACGCCTTCGCAATCAGGCTGTAGAGCAAAAACGGTCCGGCAATGGCGCCCAGCATAGAGAGAACTCCGCAGGTAGCGAAAAGCATACAGTCCGTCCTCCCTCAGCGGATGATGATGGCATCCCTCTCCGGTCCCACGGACACATAGCCGATATGGCAGCCGATCTCCCGCTCGACGTACTCCACGTACTTCCGCGCCGCCTCCGGCAGGTCCTCCCAGGTCCGCACGCCGGAGATGTCGCACTTCCAGCCGGGCAGAGACTCCTCCACCGGCTTGGCCTCCGCCAGCAGGGCGGGGAAGGGGAAGCGGTCCGTCTGCTGGCTGCCCAGCTCATAGCGGACGCAGACGGGAATCTGGTCCAGGTAGCTCAGCACATCCAGCTTGGTCAGAGCGATGTTGGTGGCTCCCTGGCACTGGACGCCGTAGCGGGTGGCCACAAGGTCAATGGGACCCACCCGGCGGGGCCGTCCGGTTTTGGCGCCGTATTCCGCGCCGGCCTCCCGGAGCTTGTCCGCTTTCTCGCCGAACCATTCGCAGGTAAAGGGGCCCTCGCCCACGCAGGAGGAGTAGGCTTTCACCACGCCGATCACCTCGTCAATCCGGGCGGAGGGCAGGCCGGAACCCACCGGGGCATAGGCCGCCACGGCGTTGGAGGAGGTGGTGTAGGGATAGATGCCGTAATCCAGGTCCCGCAGAGCGCCCAGCTGTGCCTCAAACAGAATGCGTTTGTTCTCTCTCTGAGCCTGCCGGAGGAAAGCGCCGGTATCCCGGATGTAGGGGCTGATTTTCTCACCGTAGTCCGCCACCCAGTCCATCAGCTGGTCAATGGTGTAGGGCTCAGCGCCGTACACGTTGGTCAGAGTCAAATTTTTCCATTCCAGCAGGTCTTCCAGATGGGAGCGAAGCTGCTTGGGATAGAGGAGCTCCCCGGCCAGAACCGTCTTTTTTTGAAATTTATCAGAGTAGAAAGGGGCGATGCCCTGCTTGGTGGAGCCGTATTTCTTGTCCTTCAGACGGGCTTCCTCCAGGCCGTCCAGGTCCCGGTGCCAGGGCAGGAGAAGGGACGCCCGGTCGCTGATTTTCAGGTTGTCCGGCGTCACGGCCACGCCCTTGGCGGCCACGTCCTGAATCTCGTTCCAAAGGCTCTCGCAGTCCAGGGCCACGCCGTTGCCCAGGATGTTGACCACGCCGTCCCGGAAGATGCCGGAGGGCAGCAGATGGAGGGCAAACTTTCCCTTTTCATTGACCACCGTGTGTCCGGCGTTGCCGCCGCCCTGATAGCGAACCACTACGTCGTAATCCTGGGTAATCAGGTCCACCATGCGGCCTTTTCCTTCGTCGCCCCAGTTGATCCCGACGATTGCACAATTTGACATAAAGAAAAACCTCCCCGCAATACCGCCGGCGAAGGAGGCCGGCGTACCGCTTTTACGGCCAGCGGCGGACCGGTAATCGGGACCCTGCAGGTCCCACAGCGCGGCGGAACAGGCGGACCTGAACCGTCAACCTTGCTTATTATACCGGCACTTTCCCCATAAGTAAAGCAAAAACCACAATCTTACGAATTTTTTTACAAATTTTCTGCAGGCGGCAAAGGAAAAGGGCCGTCCCCGGCGGCCAGGGGACGGCCTTTTCTCAGGTGACGGAGAACCGCTTTGTGACGGAAGAGGAGACATAGCGCTGGTAAATCTCAGGCCGCTCAGCCTTCAGGGCTTTGGTGTCCAGGCGGGTGGAGGTGTACGCTTTCCAGCTCACCTTATAGTGGGCAGTCTCCACCTGCTCCACACCGCGGGCCTCCAGCTCGGCCTTGATTTCCGCTTCAATGGCTTCTGACTCCTGTTTCAGTTCCTCCATGGCGTGGCGCTGCCTGCGAAGCTGTGCCAGCTTCTCGTCCATCTGCAAATTGTCCATAGGCCCCTCCCATAGGTTAATCTGGAAAAGTCTATGCTGCCCATGACGGGAATATGACAGCTGCGCGTCATGAACCGAGCGGACGGGATGAGCGCCGGGTTAAAGATGGTGGTCCCGCAGGAGCCGCTTGGCCTGTTCCCACAGTTCGTCGCTGACGGTCTGCACCACCGCCACCTTCCGTACCAGTTCCGGCAGGGCGGCGGTGAGCGCCGCCTCAATCAAAGTCTCGTTGGTCAGATCCGCCGAGGGACACCCGGCGCACTGGCCCAGCAGTTTTACATACAGTACGCCGTCTTCCAGCCGGTCCACGGCGATTTCGCCCCCGTGGGCCCGAAGGGCGGGGCGTACCTTCTCGTCCAGCACGGCCTCCAGACGCTTGTAATCTTCAAGCATGGGTTTCCTCCTGCTCCGTTTCCGCCGCCTGGGCGGTTTTGATTTTTTCCCGGATGCGGCGGTGCGCGTCGTCAAACAGCAGCTCTTGATTGTGGCGGAAATAGGCGTCACAGCCGAACTGCTCCACAAACCAGCTGGTGTCTGCCCGGGCGGTAAGCTCCGTAACGAAAATCACCAGCTCCTGTCCCTGTCCGAAGGCCTCCTCCAGAAAGCGGAACGCATGGTTCATCTGCCGTCCGGCCTCCTGGGCCTGCGCGGTTCGCTTTTCCACCTCCAGGCCGAACCAGTTCCGAACCGCGTCCAGGGACTCCTCGGGACCATGCAGCCCCTCTGCGGCCAGGCTCTGGCGGTAACGCTCCAATGCACCGCCCTCCCGCAGGGAGAGAATCTGCCGCTCCTTGTCCAGCTGGCCCGCCTGCTGAAGGCGCTTGCGTTCCTCCAGATTCCTGTGGGACAGGGCGTCCAGCGTTTCCAGAGGATTTCCGCCGGCGGAGAGCGCCTCCTTGAAGACCGTCAGGGCGGCGTGAAGACCGCTGCACAAAGCGTCCTGACGCCGGACCTCCCGGGTGGTTTCCGACAGCCGGGAGAGCAGCAGGCCCATGACGGACAGCTTTTCGTCAAAGGGCGCGGCCCGCAGAGAGGACACGGCGGCAGGGGGCACGGAACCCTGAAGAATTTCGTCCACCTGGTAGAGCCTGCGGTACTTGTTGTACAGGTCCAGGTAGTTGGCGAAGTCCCGGGCGACGCGGGGCAGCTGAATGTACTGGCCCACCACGTCCCGGTCTGCCTGGAGACCCAGGGTCTCATAGGCCGCCAGCAGTTCGCTCAAATCTTCCCAGCCCCGGGCGGTGGCGAACTGAATGCCCTCCGCCGTGGTTTCCACCCGGTAGAAATTCTCCTTTTTGATGTCCAGATAGGAGGTCACCGCCCCGTGGAGGCCCTTTTTGCCGGCGTATTCCTTCCAGACGGCGTAATCCTCCTGCACGTCAATGCGTTTCACCCGGTCCAGAGTCACCACGTCGAAATCCCGGACGGAGCGGTTGTACTCCGGCGGATTTCCGGCGGCGGCAATGAGCCAGCCCTCCGGCAGGCGCTGGTTGCCGAAGGTTTTGCACTGGAGGAACTGCAGCATCATGGGAGCCAGGGTCTCCGAGACACAGTTGATCTCGTCCAGAAAGAGAATACCCTCCCGCAGGCCGGTGTCCTCCATCAGCCGGTAAACCGAGGCCAGGATTTCGCTCATGGTGTACTCGGTGACGGAGAATTCCTCCCCGCCGTAAATCCGCTTTTCGATAAAGGGCAGGCCCACGGCGCTCTGGCGGGTGTGGTGGGTGATGGTGTAGGCCACCAGTCCCACACCGGTCTCGGCGGCAATTTGCTCCATAATCTGGGTCTTGCCCACGCCTGGGGGCCCCATCAGCAGCACGGGCCGCTGGCGGATGGGGGGAATGAGGTACGCGCCGCAGGCGTCCTTGGCCAGGTAGGCCCGGAGGGTGTTGGTGATTTCCTGTTTGGCCTGTTTGATGTTCATGGAGTCTGCTCCTCCTGCTGTTTTTGAGACGGATTCGGTATCAGGGAGAAGAGGCTGGAGAAAATGACGCAGCCCAGGGCGGCACAGAGCGTGTGGTTTCCGCCGTCTCCGAAGAGGGTAACGCCCAGGAATAGGGCCGCCGCCAGGAGCAGGCCGCCTCGGGAGATGTTCAGCAGAATCTGGATCGTGTGATGTTTCATAAAAAGACCTCCTAAAGACTTCAAAGCTCCGGCAGCTCGCTCAGGTCAAGCTCTTCCGGCAATTCCGCCGCCGCCCGGTTCAAATCCGGCGGCTCCAGCACAAGCCGGATGGCCCAGGGGGGTGTCTTCACGCTCAGCGGCGGTTCCCCCAGGAGAATGAACGCCGTCTCGTAAGGCGTCCGCTTCTCCGGGTAAATACCCATGCCGTCCGTAAAATACAGCAGGCCCCGGAGACTGGAAAAGACCCCTTCCGCCTGAAGCTTCGCCACATAGTCAAAGACCGGGCGGAAGTCCGTGGCGCTGCCGCCGATGAGCTGGAAGTGCTCCATGTAGGTCCGCAGCTCCTCCAGGTCACGGATGGCGGTGTCGGCGCGGATTTGATCGTCGCATTGGAGAATGCGGATGTTGACCTTCCGCGTAAAGCTTCCGGCGCTCCGCAGCACGGCATAGGTGCAGGCCAGGAACTCCCGCACCAGCTGGCCGGAGGTGGACATGGAGGTGTCCACGGCAATGACGAAATCCTCAATCCGGGTTTCCTCCCGGGTCTCCGGGGGCTCCACCAGGGGCAGATTCCCGTAGAGCCGGAGGCCGTAGGCATAGAAGCCGTAATCAAAGGCGTCCCCGTCCACCCCGGCCACCTCCCGGGGGGCGGCAAAGCGCCGGAGGAAGGCCCGGTAGTCCACGTCCTCCCGCACAGCTGCCCGGACCTGTTCCAGGACAGCCTCGCCGCCGGTGCTCTTTCCCGCGAGAACGGTTTCCATGCCTGTTTGGGTCCTGCTGGCGAGATTCTGCCACTTCTGGTCCTGTTCCTGGTTGTGTTCCGGGTCCCAGAGTCCGTGGTCGTCCGCCAGGAAAAGCCGCTGAAGCTGGGCGGTTTCGAACTCCGACAGGTCCTGCCGCAGAAGCTGGCGGTAAATGCCCTCCGCTGTCAGCACAGGCATCTCCCGGCGGCATTGGCCCCAGAATTTCCGCCGGGCGGGAACGGAGGCGGCGTACAGGCAGGGGTAGTCCAGATCCTCCAGAATACTCTCAACCGCCGCGTCGCAGGCCAGGTCCCAGAGAGCCGGAATCTTCCCCTGTTTTTTGCCCAAATGGCGGAGCATACAGTGGAGAACGGTGTGGAGGAAGGCCCGGTTCACCAGCGTTGGACTGCGGAGAAAGCGTTCGGAGAGCCAGGAACCGTCGTAGTAAAGGGTTTCGCCGTCCGTGGCCAGGGAGAGGGTAATGCCGCCGCCGGGCTGAAGGTCCAGAGCGCAGAGGGCGGCGTCCAGATAGGGCAGGCTCATGTAGAGCTCATTGCGGGCCGAGAGCAGAATGTCCCGGCCAATGCCGCTGAAATCTCCCATAAAACAACTCCCTTTGTACGAATTCAGAGTGCGAAGCGGTTTGCCGTGTCCACAAGTCCCCGTTTGTGCTGTTCCTCAAGCAGTACGGCCAGGGCCGCCGTATTTCCCAGTTCCCGGGCCTGTCCGCAGGCCGCCGACAGAGTTTTTTGGTCCGGCGGAATCCAGTCCAGCAGAAGACGGAGTCCTGTTCCGTCCCGCTCCTCCAGAAGGAGGCGGAAAGCGTCCTCCAGATGGTCCTGAAGATAGAGGCGGTAACTGGCGGCGGCCTCCGGAGATAGTTCCTCTGGACAGCGCAGACGGTACCAGGCCAGACGCAGGGCGGCGGATTCGTCGTGTTCCGTGGCCAGAAAATCCTGCCAGAGGGCATCATAGTCCGGAAGGTGAAGCCGTTTTTGCCGGAAGCAGTGGTGGTAGGGATAGCCTGCGCCGGAGATGAAGTAGTCAAAATGATGGGCGGGACAATTTTCTTCGTAGAGCTCCACATATTCCGGAAACAGCAGCCGGACCCGCCGCTCACCGGGACCTTCCAGAATGACTTCCAGTTCCCGGGACAGCTCTCCGGCGAAATAGGCCAGGGATTCACCTGCCTCCCCGCCGGTACGGATGAGGTGGAGCGTGTCCAGCTGGCGGCAGTTCATCAGCACGCCGCCGCCCCAGCGAAGGGGGGTATCATAAATACGAAGCGTTTTTAAAGTTGAACAATTTAACAAAGCGTAATCATCAAGGGCCCGTAATTCTGCGGGAAGGGTCAAATCTGTCAGCTGCCGGTTATCCCAGACAGCGCCATTTCCCGCGCCGCAGGTGACCAGAAGGGTTTCGCCCGGCGGTTCCGGTCTGTCCGGCGCCAGGGCCCGGCTGCCCAAGGCGGTAACCGGCAGACCGAAGAGCCGGTCCGGCAGCGCCGCCCGGGAGTCGCAGGTAACGGCCTGCAGAATGGTCACGCCGGTTTCTTCCCGGCGGATGGTCAGTTTCCAATTACTGATGCCGCTGACGGTCTCCACAGTGCTCCGCTCCTTTTTCTCAGTAGTATGCCGCAATGTTCGGAATTCACCAGGCGGACGGCAGAAGACAGACCGCAGCGGGTCTGCCTTCTGTGGATACCGGCTTTACAGTTCCGGATGAAAGAAATAGGGCCCGCAGGTTTCTTCGTGTGTATGGGCATAGGTCCAGGTGAAGTCCTTGTCTACCAGATAGACGTCATGCAGGTCCTGGAAAAAGTCCTCCGCCAGCGGAAGCTCCACCGGCTTGACATAGGGCATATCATTCCACTTGCCCTCATAAAAGAGGTAGACGGTTCCGGCAGGCAAATCCGCCAGAGCTTTCTGGGCCTCCCCGCCCTCCAGACAGGGGAGCAGTTTCCAGGAGAACAGGTGCCAGAGATAATTGTGTTCTCCCAGTACATATTTGCCCAGGGCCGCCTCCGGCACACCGTCTGCGAAGGCGTCCAGCCACTGGTTCTTCACAGCCCGGAAGGTCGTGGGGAAGGGTTCCTCCCAGTCTGTCATGGTGCCCACACACCGGTTGATGGGCTGACCCAGGCTGTGAAATTTGGCCTCGTAGTCCGTCATGACGCCGGTGGGACCGTTTTCATGCAGATTGCGGGTAACCTCCGACAGCTGAAAGCCGAACCGGGGCAGCTCCTCCACGGAGAACTCGAAGAGAGGCTGGTTGTCCGTCTTGAAGTGGATTTCCCCGCCGGGCTTCAGCACCTGCCGGTAGAGCTTCAGGAAATTTCCGTGGGTGAGCCGCCGTTTGGCGTGGCGTCCGCTGGGCCAGGGGTCACAGAAGTTGATATAGATCCGGTCCACCTCGCCGGAAGCGAAGAAGCAGGGCAGCTGGTCTGCGTTGGCGCTGATGAACCAGACATTGGTCAGCCCCGCCGCCACGCAGCGCTCCATAGCCACCACCATGGCGTCAGGCACGACCTCCACCGCCACAAAGAGCACATCCGGCTGAGCGGCGGCGGTTCCGGCGGTGAAACGGCCCTTGCCGCAGCCCAGCTCCAGGTGAAGTTCCCGGGCCTGGGGCATCCGTGTTCGCCACTGACCGGCGAGATCGTAAGGATTTTGAATCAGACGGTCGCCGCAGCGCTCCATCCGGGGAATCAGATTTTTCTTTTTACGCATCCGCATAAGGCGGCATCCTCCTGCACATGACCGGCTTTCCCGCCGGCCTTTTCTAGCTTGTATGTTTTTAGCGGCGTCTTCAGGACCCCGTACCCCTAGAACCGGAATCCTGTACCCTGCCAGCCGCTGGGTAATGGCCTCCAGGAAAAGCCCCTTTCCCGGGACCTCGCTGTTCCGGTCCGATGTGGTATCTGCGCCGCAGCTGGGGGAGCGGTTGACGCCCACGCTGCCCACAATCTGGAACCCATGACGGCGGTATTCGTCAATCTGCCAAACCGTTTGTTCTGCCAGAGCCTCCAGGCGCCCCCTGCAGGGAGACCGATCCAGGGCATGGCGGATGCGGGTATTTTCCACCGTCACAGGCCGGTCCGCGCCCTGAACGTCTCCCCGGTCCAGCCCCAGACAGCAGAGCTCCGGGCAGGGCATCTGGACAAGACCCACCTTCGCGTTCAACAGGATTTGCAGGGCCTCCTGAAATGCCGCAGGGCAGACGGCAGTTCCGTCGGAGATGGCGTTCTGATTCAGAAGACAATGGGCCAGGAAAATGACACGCTGGCTTCTTCCGTCGCAAAACATGTAGTTGACCTCCTGTTTGCTCTTGCCCGGCAGACCGGGGAAATTGGAAAAGCCGCCGGCCAAAGGACAGTTTGACAGGCGGCCTCCGGGGTTTAGGCCCGGGAAATCTGCTGGTCCAAGAATCCGATTACGTCCGCTATGGCGCCGTCCTTGGCGTGGGAAACGATCCGCACGCCGCAGGCCCGGACGGCCTCCGAGCAGTTTTCCGGCGCGAAGCCCTGCGCTGCTGCGGTGAGCATGGAGATGTCGTTGGTCTCGTCGCCCACGCAGTAGACGTTTTCCATGGAAATCCCCAGGCGTGCTGCCAGCCGCCGGACCATGCCGCCTTTGTTGGCGCCCTTGACGGTCATTTCGAGAAGGTTCACGGCGGAGAAAATCAACTCATATTCCCCAGCCCAGCCCTGTTCTTCTGCAATGACCAGGGCTTGGTTCAGAATGGTGCGGTCTGCTTCAAACAGCAGCTTTCCCAAGGGGAGGGGGACCTCCAGAAGGGAATCCGCCTTGGTGGTTTCGGCCTTGGTGATGTGCTCATGGAGGTAAGTAATGGCGTTGGGCTGGACAGCGTGAATGACGTTGTCAATGTGATAGGCCTCCGCCGCCATTTCCGGGAACCGGTCCAACAGAACCTGTCCCCGCTCCCGCGCCTGTTCATCCAGCATGGCGGTCTCCAGGTAGTGGTTTTCAGCAAAGTCGTAAAGGGCCGCGCCGTTGCAGACCACGCCGGGGGCGTTCATGGGCACTTGTTCCGCGAACTGGATAAACGCCGCAAGGGCCCGGCCGGTGGCAATGGCGAAGCGTCCGCCCTCGGCCATGAAGTATTCCAAAGCCTGCCGGTTCCGCTCTGGCAGCGGCGGCGTGGGCACACCGGCCCGGAGGGCCTCCTCCGTATAAAGCAGCGTGTTGTCAAAATCGCTGGCCAACAGGATTCCTTGAAATTTGTTCATCTGCTTCCTCTTCTCTCAAAAAACACGTTAAACAACCGCTTCAGTTTTTGGGGGGCTCCTTATTCCACCGGCGTCCCCGGTAGGGAGGACGGCGGCGTTTACCCTCGTTATCCGGACGGCCCTCTTTGGCTTGGCTTTGCGGCTTGGGGGGATGGGGCTGCTGCTTTTTCGGCGGAGGAGACGCCGCGCCATCGGGGCGGGGCGTGTTTTTCCGGCGGGTGCCCCGGTGACGGGGACGCGGTTTGCCGCCGTCGGCCCCCATTTTTTCCCGCCGGGGGGCGTCTTCCAGGTTGTTATTCAGATAGAAGGGCGCGGCGAAGACCGGCTGAAGCAGCTCTTCCTCCTCGTGCTCCTCCACATAGCGGGCAGTACGCTCCGGAATTTCAATGCCCTCCCGGCTGCCCTTGCCGCTGCGGAGAATCTTGATTTCACAGGCGCGGTAGGTTTTTGGGTTTTCCGGGGCACTGTCCAGACTGACCTTCACCCGTTCCCGCAGGAGTTCAATGCCCTTCACATTGCCGGGACCGTCGGGAGTCTGAACGAAGGACTCCAGCTTAGGCATCCGCTTGGCGGCGTCCTCGTAAGCGTTCTGTTCGTATTTCAGGCAACACATCAGCCTCCCGCAGGTGCCGGAGATTTTCGTGGGATTCAGGCTGAGGTTCTGTGTTTTTGCCATCTTGATAGAGACGGGTACAAAACCGTCCAGGAACTGGGAACAGCAGAAGGGCCGCCCGCAGATGCCAAGACCGCCGATCATTTTGGCCTCATCCCGAACGCCGATCTGCCGCAGCTCAATACGGGCCCGGAATACGGAGGCCAGATCCCGCACCAGTTCCCGGAAGTCCACGCGTCCGTCGGCGGTGAAATAGAAGACGATTTTGTTGCTGTCGAAACCGGCGGAGACGCTGACCAGCTTCATGTCCAGACCGTGGTCAGCGATTTTGCCCTCGCAGATGCCGAAGGCGTCCCGTTCCTTCTTGCGGTTGTACTCCACGACCCGGTAATCGTTCTCCGTAGCCAGGCGAACGATGGGATTCAAGGGTTTTACAATGGCCGCATCTTCCACGGCGTGGTTGCCCTGGATGCAGGAGGCGAACTCCAGCCCCTGGGCGGTCTGTACGATTACATGGTCTCCTGTGCGGACCTGGATGCCGCGGGGGTCAAAAAAATAAGTTTTGCTTCCGTTGCGGAAGCGGACGCTGATGACTTCGGTCAAAGGATTCCCTCCAATTCAGCGGCCAGGGCGCCCAACACATGGCCGGGGCCTACGTTGTAGCCGCATTCCTGATGATATTTTTGCAGCGTTTCAATGATACGCATGAGCTGTGATTTGGTAAGGGCCTGCCCCAGGCGTTCCGCCAGCTCCCGGTTTTCGGGGCCCGGCAGGTGACCGCAGCGGAGAAACAGGGCCTGAGAAACCAGAGTCCGGCTGGTCTCCAGCAGGCCGGCCAGAGCTTCCCGCGTGAGTTTTTGTCTCTCCAGCCGGGCGGCCAGTTCCACCAGTCCCCCCGGCTTTTTCTGGATTAGGGTCCGGCAGAGAAGGTCCTCCCCATCGCCCCCGGCAGAGGGCAGAGCGGGGCGGAGTTTTAATTCCACACACCGGGACCGCAGAGTCTGAAGTACCACGGCCGGATTTTCGGCACAGAAGAGGAAGGCGGCATAAGGCGGTCCCTCCTCCACCAGTTTCAGCAGGAGGTTTTGTCCTTGTTCGCTCAGCAGGGCGCAGTCGGGAAAGAGATAAACCTTCCGGCGGCCCTCATTGGGGCGGATATAGGCGTCTTTCCGAATGTCCCGCAAGACGTCCACGGCAATCAGCTTGTGTTCACTGTCCTGCACGGTGATAACGTCAGGATGGATATCCTCCTGTACTTTCCGGCAGGCGAGGCAGGCGCCGCAGGGGCGGCTTTCTGCGGAACCGGTGCACTGATGAGCGGCGGCGGCAAAGCGGGCGGCGGCGAGGCGGTCGCCTGTTCCGGTGAGGAGAAGAGCGTGGGAGAGGGTTCCGCGGGCGGCGGCGGCACGGATACGGGGGAGGATTGGCTCAAAGGGCATAGCGGAGCTCCTTTCGCTCTTTTCCAAGAGGGGAGAGAGTTTCTATATAATTACTATACCACAGGTTTGGGGAAAAAGAAAATAAAATTTTTTGGGATGATGGGAGAGGGGAGCCTTCGAACGAAAGAGGGGGTTCCCTCTTCGAGGGGGGACTGGGTTTTTCCCCGCAGGGGAACGGTGGTCTTTTTCTTCGAATAGGGAGATTTTGCTTTTTTCCCCGAAGGGGGAAGGTTGTACTTGCCCTGACGGGCGTGGGAATGGCAGCCAGGATTCTGGCTGGTTCAATGCAGCACCGTCGCGGCAGGACGATTCCCGGCCCCTGCCGGGGCCGCCAATCGTGCCGCATCCTCGAAAGCGGCTTGCTGCATCCGCCACAGGCGGCGCTGCGCCGCTTTCCCCCCA
>JAAWLO010000084.1 GCA_022797935.1 Oscillibacter sp.
ATGCTCAAGGGGGGACCGCAGTCCCCTCTTGACTAGCGGCGGAGGAAATGGAACGGAATGGATGCCGCCGCAGCGCGGCGGCGTAATGGAGTGGAATTTCCGACGCCGCGGGACCGCAGTCCCCTCTTGACTAGCGGCGGAGGAAATGGAACGGAATGGATGCCGCCGCAGCGCGGCGGCGTAATGGAGTGGAATTTTCGACGCCGCAGCGGACTTTGCGACGCCTCCGGTGCCGCTGTTAGGAGTTTTTTTATGACGGATTTTCCTGGGTTGGCTGGGCTTTCGGATGACGGAATCAATCTGCGCGGCCTCTTCGATATCCTGAGTCCTAAAAACAACCTCGTCCTTGCCGACGAAATGATGCTCTCCGACGCAAAAGGCACCATCCTCCGCGTCAGCGAAAGCTATGAACGCAACTTCGGCTTCGTCCACGGCTCTATCGTCGGCCGTTCCGCCTTCGACCTGGAGGCCGACGGCACCTTCTCCCCCTGTATCACCGCCGAAGTCATCCGCCGCCGCCAAAAAGTCACCGCTACCCAGACCATCAACCACTCCCACCGCAACGTTATGACCGTCGGCCTCCCCCTCTTCGACAGCACCGGAGACTTGAAATTCGTCGTCTGCTTCAACACCGTTTCCATGGAGCAGATCAACGCCATCCAACGCAATTACCGGGAACTCCAGCAATCCCTCCAACAATACAGCCAGGAAATCGCCGAACTCCGCACCCGGGCCACCTCTACCAGCCTCATCTTCAAAAGCGCCGCCATGCAGCGCCTCCGCACCCTCATCGAAAACACCGCCAACACCCGGGCCAACATCCTCATCACCGGCGAAACCGGCGTGGGCAAAAGCGCCGTGGCCAAGGCCATCCACGCCATGAGCAGCCGCGCCGACGGCCCCTTCATCGAAGTCAACTGCGCCGTGCTCCACGAAAACCTCATCGAATCCGAGCTCTTCGGCTACGAAAAGGGCGCTTTCACAGGAGCCTCTGCCCACGGCAAAATCGGCAAAATCGAACTGGCCAACCACGGCACCCTCTTCCTGGACGAAATCGGCGAGCTTCCCGCCCACGTCCAGTCCAAGCTCCTTCAGCTCATCCAGGAAAAAACCATTGAGCGCCTTTCCGGCAGCAAGCGCATTGAACTGGATTTCCGCCTCCTGGCCGCCACAAACCGCAACCTGGAGGAAGCCGTGGAACAGGGTCAATTCCGTTCGGACCTCTTTTACCGCCTCAACGTCATCCGAATCCAGATCCCCCCCCTGCGCCAGCGGCGGGAGGACATCCTCCCCATGGCTCATCAATTTCTCGCCCGCTTCTGCGGCGAATACGGCAAGACCCTGACCCTCAGCCCCCGGCTTTTGGCGTTTCTGGAGCGCTTCGACTGGCCCGGCAACGTCCGCCAGCTGGAAAACCTGATGGAACGCCTGGTTATCACCGTACAGGACCCCGTTGCGGACCTGGTCCATCTGCCCGCCGAATACAGCGCCGCCCCTGCCCGGGGAGGCACCCTGTCCGAGCGGATGGAGGCCTATGAGGGGCAGATCGTCCGGGAGGCCTACCGCCGCTGGGGCACCACGGTGGCCGTGGCCCGGGAATTGGGCATCTCCCAGGCCACCGCCGTGCGGAAAATCGCCAAGTACGTCAAATCGGAGGCCCCGTGAGAGAAAGGACGCCCATGAGCCTGATCGAACTGAAAACGGAATTACGTCAGGAACTGAAGCTGACGCCGCAGCTGCTGCAGTCCATGGAGGTCCTTCAAATGACCTCTCAGGAGCTGCTGGAGTA
Source organism: Oscillibacter sp. (assembly GCA_022797935.1). Taxonomy (GTDB): domain Bacteria; phylum Bacillota; class Clostridia; order Oscillospirales; family Oscillospiraceae; genus Oscillibacter. The sequence continues at coordinate 1,790 of JAAWLO010000084.1, forward strand.
CCTGGGCCGGGCCGTGGAGGAGAATCCCCTTCTGGACCAGTCCGACCCGCTGGAGGCGGCCTTCGAAGCCCTTCGCACCCAGGCCAGCTGGATGGACGCTGGAGGCGGTTCCCAGGCCACTTTCACCCACGACGGGGAGGTCCTGGAAACCGGCGGCGCGGACAGCGGCCTGGAGGGACTTCCCGCCTTCCTGCGGGACCAGCTGCAGCGCCTCCGCCTGTCCCGGCCTCTTCAGGCCCTGTGCGAGTATCTGGCGGAGCTGGTAGACGAGGACGGTTATCTGGCTCAGGAGGACTTGGATGGCCTCCTGGACATGAAAATTCCCCAGAGCCTGCTGGACCAGGCCCTGGAGACCCTGCAAAGCCTGGACCCGCCGGGCGTGGGCGCCCGTTCTCTGTCGGAGTGCCTGCTTCTTCAGCTGAGCCGCCGGGGCGGGGCGGACCCTGCCGCCATGGACATTGCCGCCCGCTTCCTCCCGGAATTGGGCCGGAAGCACTACGCCGCCATTGCGCAAAAACTGGGCGTGGACGTGGAGACCGTCCGCCGGGCGGAACAAGCCATCGCGGCTCTGGAGCCCCATCCCGGCCGCGCCTTCCAGCTCGCCGCGCCCACGGTCTATGTCCGGCCGGACGTCTTTGTCGCCGCGCCGGAAGGTGAATGGAAGGTACTGCTCAATGAGTACTACCTCCCCCGGGTATCCATCAACGACTACTATCTCCGCCTCCTGAAGGAGTCCGGGGAGAAGGAGACCCGGGACTATCTCCGTCAGAAGCTTCAGCAGGCCAAGTGGCTTCTGGACAGCCTGGAGCGCCGGGGCGGCACGCTCCGCCGCTGCGCGGAGGCTGTGCTGGAGGCGCAAAAGCCCTTTTTCACCGGGGAGACCGCCTCCCTGGCTCCCATGACCCTCTCCGCCCTGGCGGAATCCTTGGCGCTCCATCCCTCCACGGTGTCCCGGGCCATTCGGGGCAAGTACCTCCAATGCCGTCAGGGCACCTATCCCCTGCGTTACTTTTTCAGTCTCCCTGTCAGCGGCGGGGTGTCCCGGCAGGCGGCCAAGCAGACTCTGCTGGCTCTGATTCGGGAGGAGGACCGGCCCCTCAGCGACCAGCAGCTCCAGGCCCGTCTGGCAGCCCGGGGCATTCAGGTGGCCCGGCGGACGGTGACGAAGTACCGCCTGGAATTGGGGGTGGGCTCCTCGGCGGCCCGGCGAAAATGAGAAACCGGAGGTATTTGCCGGCCGTGTCCAAACGTCTGCTTAAAACCGATTACATCTATCCGCTGGGGGAACTGCCGGTTTTCTCTCACAGCCCCTTCTATCTGTTCTCCTTCCGGCGAAGACTTTTAAAAAAATGGAGGAACCCGGTCTGGGTTCCTCTCTCGTTTTATTCCGGGTACTTTGGCTCCACGCCGCCCCGGAGCCGGACATCCAGCTGGTTGTAAGGAATCTCCACACCCGCCTGGGCGAAGGCCTCCCGCAGGCGTTCCGCCAGAGCAAACTGGGTGGTCCAGAAGTCCGCCGCCGCGGCCCAGCAATAAACCGTGAACTCCACGCCGCTGTCCCCAAAACCCGTAAGGTACACCGCCGGGGCCGGGTCGGAGAGGATGTGTTCCGTTGCCTCCACCGCCTGCAGGCAGGCGGCCTTCACCGTCTCCGTAGGGGCATCGTAGGAGGCGCTCATCTTCCAGACAATCCGCCGCCGTCCCAATACCGTGTAATTGGTCACCTTGGAAGCTGCCAGCTCCTTGTTGGGCAGGAGGGCCGTCAGGCCGTCGGGCGTGGTGAGCTTCGTATGGTTCAGGCTGATTTCCTCCACGGTGCCGGAGACGCCGCCGGTCTCAATGAAGTCCCCGATGGTGAAGGGGCGGGAGGAGAGAATCACCAGTCCTCCGGCCACGTTGCCCAGCACGTCCTCCGCCGCCAGGGTAATCCCAAGAGAGCCTACCGACAGCAGCGCCACCAGGGAGGTCATGTCCACCCCCAGGCTTCCGGCGGTGAAGACCACCGTCAAGGCGTAGAGCAGCAGCTTGAGGCCCATAAGCACATAGCGCCGCACCCGCTCCTCCAGCTTGGAGCGGCTCAGCAGGCGGCGGGCCAGCCGCAGCAGCAGCCGCACCGCCCCCAGACAGACCAGCAGCGTCACCGCCGCCGTCAAAATTCCCTCCAGGGAAAAGCCCCCCAGGGACCGGGTCAGCAGATTTCCCCATTCCGCAGGCATTGATGGTCTTCCTCCTTCCTGGTTCTCAGCGGATGCAGCGGACCCGAATCACATTGGGCAGGCTCCGCAGTTCCGCGATGACAGCGGGGTCCACCTCCGACCCCAGGTCCGCCAGGGTATAGGCATAGTCCCCCTTGCTCTTGTTGCTCAGGTTCTCCAGGTTCACCCCGTCCCGGCTCAGCAGGGCGGTGATGCCCGCCAGCATGGCGGGGATGTTCCGGTGGAGCATGCACAGGCGCAGGACGCCGCTTCGCTCCAGGCGGACGTCCGGGAGGTTCACGGCGTTGTGGATGTTGCCGTTTTCCAGATAGTCCCGCAGCTGGTCTGCCGCCATAACGGCGCAGTTCTGCTCGCTCTCCGGGGTGGACGCCCCCAGATGCGGCATGGCAATGACGTGGGGCGCGGCTACCAGCCGGTTGGTGGGGAAATCCGTGACGTAGGCGGTCACCTGTCCGGCGTCCAGAGCCTGAAGCAGGGCCTCGTCATCCACAATGCCGCCCCGGGCCAGATTTACCAGCCGGACGCCGGGTTTCATGGCGGCGAAGGCCTCCTGGCCGATCATCCCCCGGGTCTTCTCATTGTAGTGAATGTGAGCGGTGAGATAGTCCGCCTTGCGGTAGAGCTCCTGGATGTCCTGGACCACATGGACATGCCGGTCCAGCCGCAGGGCGGCGTCCACAGAGAGATAAGGGTCATAGCCATAGACGTCCATGCCCAGGGACAGGGCCGCGTTGGCCACCAGGGAACCGATGGCCCCCAGGCCTATGACGCCCAGCGTTTTGCGATAGAGCTCCGGCCCGGCGTAGGCGGACTTTCCCTTCTCCACCACGGTCTCCACGTCCACCCCGGCCTCCGCCTGCCTCCGCACCCAGCGCACCGCCCCGGGGATATCCCGGGAACACAGCAGCATGGCGCACAGGACCAGTTCCTTCACGGCGTTGGCATTGGCCCCAGGGGTGGAGAAGACGGCGATGCCGCGCTCGGAACAGCGCTCCAGGGGGATGTTGTTCACCCCCGCCCCCGCCCGGGCAACAGCCAGCAGGCTCTCCGGGAAGGGATAGTCCAGCAGGCTGGCGGAACGGACGAGGATGCCCTCCTCATCCTCCACGGCGCTTCCCACGGTGTAGCAGGCAGGGTCCAGACGGGCCAGACCGGCGGGGGCAATGTTGTTGAATGTCTTAATGCGGTACATAGGCAAGCCCTCCCAACACGATTCGATTCCCGGAGACGGGACATCCGCCTCTTCCGGTGCGTTTGCCTTTAGTATAGTCCACTTTTCCCCGGGGAACAAGGTGCATTTCCACAGTATTTCGGCGGATTGTGGTTTTTGCCATGGAGCTTTATCTGAAAGGATGCTATGCTGGGAACCATCCAAATACAGCGCCCCGGGAACCCGTCTTTCCCCGGCGGACAGGACGCTTCCCTTCCCCCGGCGCGCCTTCCAACCGAAAGGAGTCCTTCCCATGCCCATCTTCACGCCCCGTCCCCTCGCCCCGGACCACCCCCTGCCGGACGCCGCCGGGGACTACAAGACCGCCCTCCGGGCAGAACAAATCCGCTTCAGCGCCCAGGCCCTCTATTTCCCCGCTTTCCCCGGTATCCAGTACCTGTCCTTCCGGGCCCTCACCGCCGCCCGAACCCGAAACACCAGCTTGTCTCTAACTGGAAGCTGCGGCAAGGCCCTGCCAGTTATCTGCCTGCGGCTCTTTTTCGGCCAGGACCAGCACCGGGATGTCCTCTTCGAAAAGGCCTCTTCCGCCGCCCAGGTGCTGGAGGCCATTGCCGCTCTGCGCCCGGAACTGCCCATAGACCGGGAAACCCGGCCGCAGTGCCCGCTGTAAACCGCTTTTTTCTGGAATTTCGCAATTTCCTCTTGACCTTCCCCCCGCTGGAAGGTGTATGATACCCTCAGAACCGGTTGAAAAAGCCGTTTCAGACACATCCTAGGAACCGGAGGCGAGGACATGAAAATCAACGAAGTGGAGGCCTTGGTGGGCATCACCCGGAAGAACATCCGCTTCTACGAGTCCGAGGGCCTGCTGGCCCCCCGGCGCAACAGCGAGAACGGCTACCGGGACTACGGCGATGGCGAGGTGGCCGCCCTGCTGCGCATCAAGCTCATGCGGAAGCTGGGCGTCTCTTTGGAGGAGATCCGGCAGATGCAGAGCGGCGTCCACACCGTGGGCGACGGTATGCGGCGGCATCTGGTCACCCTGGAGCGGGACCGGGACAACCTGGAGCAGGCCATCCGCCTCTGCTCCCAGCTGACGGACCGCCAGGAGCGCCTGTCGGACCTGGACGCCGGGACTCTGCTGACGGAAATGGAAACCCTGGAGCAGAGCGGCACCACCTTCCAGAACAAGCAGCGCCAGGACGTGAGCATCCGCTATGTGGCCCCGGTGGCCATCACCCTGGCAACGGTGCTGCTGATGGGGGGCTTCACGGCCCTGATGTGCTGGCTCTCCCTGTACGACGGCGCGGAGGGCATGCCCCGTCTGGTGATTTTGATCATCGCCGCCCTGCCGCTGCCGGTGATTGCCGGGGTGGTGTTCTCCCTGCTGCAGCGGATTCGGGAAATCGGGAAAGGAGAGGAAGATGACGCGAAAAACTACTAAGACCCGCAAAAAGGCCGCTCCCATTGTGGTGACCGTGCTGGTTGTGCTCTACCTGGCGCCTCTGGCGGCCCTGGCCTTCGCGCTGCTGCCAAGCGCCGGACAGGAAAGCCCTCTGCCGGTCCTGTTCCTGCTGGGCTACCTGCTGCTGGGCGGCGCGGTACTGGTGGGTGTCCTCAAGGCCCTGCGGGAGCGCCTGCGAGAGATTGACGGAGGGGAGGAAGAGGATGCCAGCCAATATTGAGAACCGCAAACGGGTTTGCCGGCGGCAGGCGGTGCTGAGCGTAATCCTGTTCTGCCTGTTCCAGCTGGCCTGCATTCTGGGTTTCGCGGCCCTGTGCCGTATCCCGGACCTGCCCCGGTGGCTGTTCTGGCTGTTCGCCGCTCTGGCCGCCGGATGCGGACTGCTGGTGCTGCCCGCCCTGGCGGTGCTGCGGGAACGTTTCCAAGAAATTGAAGGAGGAGAATTTGATGCTGCTGCTGAATATTGATCACATTCCCGGACGGGAAATTGAACCCCTGGGCCTGGTGAAAGGGACCATTGTCCAGTCCAAGAACTTTGGCAAGGACTTCATGGCCACGATGAAAACCCTGGTAGGCGGGGAAATCGTGGGCTATACCGAGATGCTCAACGAAGCCCGCCAGATTGCCACGAAACGCATGGTGGACGAGGCCCAGGCCCTGGGGGCCGACGCCATTGTCAACGTCCGCTACGGCTCATCCTCCGTCATGCAGGGAGCCGCTGAGGTGGTGGCCTACGGCACGGCAGTGAAGGTCCGGTAATGCGGGTCACCTTTCTGGACCACAGCGGCTTTCTGGTGGAGACCGGGACTGCCGCCCTGCTCTTCGACTGGTGGAAGGGAACCCTCCCGGACCTTGCGCCGGGCGTCCCCCTGTATGTCTTCGCCAGCCACGCACACCCGGACCACTTCGATCCCCGGATTTTCGCTTTGGATGACGGGTCCCGGGACATCCGCTTCCTCCTGGGGCACGACATCAAGCTCAGCGAACGCAATTGCCGCCGCTGGGGACTCTCCAAGGAGACGGCTGTTCGTTGTCAGAGTCTGAAGGGCGGACAGATTCTGCCCCTGCCCGATGTCACCGTGGAGGCCCTGCCGTCCACAGACGAAGGCGCTGCCTTTCTCGTGACCCTGGGGGACCGGACCCTCTACCATGCCGGGGACCTGAATTGGTGGCACTGGGAGGGTGAGGATAAGGCCTGGAACCGGAACCAGGAAGTCAATTTCCAGCGCTGGACGGAGCCCCTCCGGGGACGGCGTCTCGACCTGGCCATGCTGCCGCTGGACCCCCGGCTGGGGGAAGCGGGCTTCCTGGGCCCGGCCCATCTGCTGGAGAAGGCGGAGGTGCGGCACTTTCTGCCTATGCACCAGTGGGGAGACTTCGGCTTCACGGAAGCCTTTCTTCAGCGCCACGGCGCCTTTCGTTCCATTACCATTCCGGTGGAACGGCCTGGACAGACCTTTGAACTGGAATAAACCGCGCCCCCTGTACGGTCCGATGCCGCACAGGGGGCGTGTTGTGGTTACAGCTTCTTTTCGTAGCAGTTGAGAATTTCGTGGATATAACCCTGAAAGAAAAACTCCGTGGCCCCGGCAAAGCGATAGCCTAAGCCGGTGTACAGACGGTTTGCCGGGAGATTGCCCTCCCAGGTGTCTAGGCGGATGACGGTCTTTCCCTGGGCCCGGGCGGTTTCCTCGCAGAAGGCCACCATCTGCCGGGCGTAGCCCCGTCCCGACTGGCCCGGGTGGATACAGAGCGTGTGGATGACGCCTGCCTGTTCCGCTTCCGCCGGGATGGTCCAGGGAATCCGGTCATACTCCGGCAGCTGGACGCCGTTGAGGTTCACCACACCCCAGAGGGTCCCGGCCTCCTCCCCCACGTAGAGAGTCCCGGCCTCCAGTACCTGCCGGGCACTGTCCAGAGAGGGATAAGTTCCCCGGAGCCAGTTGGTGTAGACGGGTCCCTGGGCCTCCTGGTCGAAAATGGCGTCGTAGATGCCGCCAATCTGGGGCAGGTCGGCGGCGGTGGCTTTGCGTATCATGATGTATTCTCTCCTCTTTCTCTGTGTTCCTGGGAAAAGGCGTGCCGCAGGCACGCCTTTTTACTCAGGGTTTTTCCGTCGTGTCCGGAGACTCCGGCGTCTCCTCCGAGGCCTGCGCAGGCTCAGAGACCGGCGGTCCGGCCTGCTTCTCCGCCGGGGCGCTCTCCGGAACTTCCTCCGGGGCAGCTGCAGGGGCCTCGATTTTCTCGGAGATCATGTGGACCTTTTTGGCGGGAGCCTCAATCTCCGCCGGGCGGGTGGAGGCATAGGGATTCTCCGCCAAAGCCGGGTCCCGGCCCTCAATAATGGCCACCATTTCGCCGCCGGTGATGGTCTCCTTCTCCAGCAGGTAGGCCACCACCTTGTCCATGTCCTCCCGGTTCTCCCGGATGACTTCTACGGCGGTCTTGTAGGCCTCGTCCAGCAGGATCTTGACGGCCTTATCCATCCGGGCGGCGGTGTCCTGGGCACAGTCCATGCCGTAGCCGCCGTCCAGATACTGGTTCCGCCGGGAAGCCAGGGCCATCATGCCGAATTCCTCGCTCATGCCGAACATGGCCACCATGTTCCGGGCCACATTCGTGGCGTCCTGGATGTCCTGGGAGGCGCCGTTGGTCATGGTGTCCATCACCACCTCCTCGGCGGCCCGGCCGCCCATAGAGACGGTGATCTTGGCCATCAGCTCATCCTTGGTGCGGAGCTCGGTTTTATCCTCCTCGGGCATCAGCAGGGTGTAGCCCAGCGAGCCCTGGGTGTGGGGAACAATGGTGATTTTCTGGACCGGCTCCGTGTTTTTCTGCTTATAGGCCACCATGGCGTGACCCACTTCGTGGTAGGCCACCAGTTTCTTTTCAAACTCCGTGAGGACGCTGCCCTTTTTCTCCGTACCGGCAATGACCAGCTCAAAGGCGGCCAGCATGTCCTCCTGGCTCACCAGTTTCCGGCCCTTCCGCACGGCCCGGAGGGCCGCCTCGTTCACCAGGTTGGCCAGGTCCGCGCCCACACAGCCGGCAGTGGCCAGGGCGACCTTCTTCAGGTTCACGTCCTCAGCCAGCTTGATGTTCCGGGTGTGGACCTCCAGGGTGGCGATACGGCCCGCCAGATTGGGCCGGTCAATGGTAATCCGCCGGTCAAAGCGCCCGGGACGGAGGAGGGCCTGGTCCAGCACCTCCGGGCGGTTGGTAGCGGCCAGAAGAATCACGCCGCGGGTGGGGTCGAAGCCGTCCATCTCCGCCAGGAGCTGGTTCAGGGTTTGTTCCCGTTCGTCGTTGCCGCCCATACGGTTGTCCCGGGATTTTCCGATAGTGTCCACCTCATCGATAAAGACGATACAGGGCGCCACTTTGTTGGCCTCTTTAAAGAGATCCCGAACCCGGGAGGCGCCCACGCCCACGAACATCTCTACGAAATCGGAACCGGAGATGGAGAAGAAGGGAACACCGGCTTCGCCGGCCACGGCTTTGGCCAGCAGGGTTTTGCCGGTACCCGGCGGGCCCACCAGCAGAGCGCCCTTGGGAAGCTTCGCGCCGATTTCGGTGTACTTCCCGGGATTGTGAAGGAAATCGATAATCTCCGTCAGGGATTCCTTGGCCTCGTCCTGACCGGCCACGTCCTTGAAGGTGACGCCGGTAGACTTTTCCATATAAACCTTGGCATTGGCCTTGCCTACGCCGCCGATACCGCCCATGCCGCCCATGCCCTTCTTTGCCATCCAGTTCATCACCAGACTCATGACCAGGATAATGATGAAAAAGGGGGCCAGATTCACCATGAACAGCAGGAGGGGGCTGATGGGGGGCTCATAATCCTGGTTGATGCGGATGGAGTCTCCGTTTTTGCTGGCGCGGAGATATTCCACCACGGCGTCATAGGATTGCAAGCGCACGGTAAACAGCTCCAGGGCGGTTCGCTGAGTCTGCCCCAGGGCATTCTGGAAGGTAAAGCCGGAGAATCCGTCTTCCGTGGTGACTTTGGTGTAAGCGGTTCCGTCCTCGCCGGTGTAGACGTAGCCGTCCACGGGGGTGATGATGAGGATGGCCTCGTCGTCATCGAAATCCACGGCGGCGACATCGCCCTGGTCGGCCATGTCGAGGAACCGGCTGTACTCCAGTTCCATGGAGCTGGCCTGACGGCCGGTGCTGGTCATGTAGGAGGTGGCGTAGCCGATTAAAATGGTCAGCAGGACTGCCCAGCAGATAATGTGGATGGCGCCCCGCCATCGGCCGCTGTTGTCGGGTTTTTTGTTGTTTTTGTTGTTCTGATCCATTGGATTTACTCCTTTAAAGGGCCTTGCCCTTTTCATTCCTTCTTTCTTTTTCCTCCGCAAGGAGGGGGAGTGCTTCTCGCTTCCGCGAAGGGGAGTTTGGTTTTTCCCCGCAGGGGAACGGTGGTCTTTTTCTCCGAATAGGGGGAAAGCTGATACTCGCCCTGACGGGCGGGGGAATGCCAGCCAGGATGCTGGCTGGTTCATTGCAGCACCGTCGCGGCGGGACGATTCCCGGCCCCTGCCGGGGCCGCCAATCGTGCCGCATCCTCGAAAGC
>JAAWLO010000085.1 GCA_022797935.1 Oscillibacter sp.
TATCTCATTCCCATTGGGGACTGGGGCGCCGGCTGGGGGCCGCTGTGCCTGGATTTGTCCAGGGAGGGTAATGCAGACCCAAAGAATACGGACACCTGGTCGGTGGTATGGTTCGACCACGAGGACTTTGCGTGGGACAAAACCTATCTGCGCAAGGACGGCCTGCTCCACGGTCAGCCCGCCGCGCCGGATTTTAAGACGTTGCTGGAATGGTATTTTTACGGTTCCCTGGAGGCGGAGTTTGAGGCGGCCACCGGCGTCAAGCCCACCTATGGGTGGTATCAGGAATTCCGAACAAGGGAGGCGTTTCTATGAAACAAAAACCGCTGTCCGTCCGCCCGACCCTGTTGGGGCACGCCGTTCCCTATGCTTTCCTGGCCATGTACGGCGACGCTGCGGGACGCACTCTGTGGCTGTATGTTCCGCTGCTGGTCTGCCCGGCGCTGCTGTGCGTTCTTGCCGTAAAGGTGCGGCTGCTGTTCCTGCTGCCCGCAGGGGCCGTCCTGAGCTTCCTTTCCTCCGATCTGTTCCTGACGCACCTGCGGACCGAGCTCTGGAGCTGGTACTTCAAGCCCTTTTCCCCGCTGGGCTTTCTGGTGCTGCTGTCTGCCGCCGTGCTCCTGGGACAGGCCGCCCAGGCCTGCCTTCTGAAGGCCCGGAGCAAACGGCGGTCCGGGGACGCGCTCTGAACCCCTGTCCCTTTCTGCCTCGGACAGCTTCCGGGACCCGGGCCGTCCTGCGGGACGGCCCTTTTTTCCTGCCTTCCGGCGGTGGATTTTTTGCCGGAATTGTGCTATGCTGTCCTTGTTCAACATTCTCTTCCATTGGGAAAAAAGGAGGCCGTTTCCTTGCTGCACATCCTGACCGGCCGGGCCAAGACCGGCAAATCCAGCACCGTGCTCCAGCGCATCGCCGCCCTCGCCGGGGAGGGCAGGGGACAGATTCTTCTGGTGCCCGAGCACGCCAGCCATCAGGCGGAGGTGGATCTCTGCCTGACCTGCGGTCCCACCGCCAGCCGCCACGCCGAGGTTCTCAGCTTCCGCCGCCTTTCCGACCGCGTCCTGCAGATTACCGGCGGCGCGGCCCAGGTAACCCTGGACGCCGGCGGAAAGCTGCTCACCCTGGAAAAGGCGCTGCTGGAGGTGGCTGCGGAACTCACGGTTTACCGCCGTCCCTCCCGAAAGTCCTCGTTCCTCTGCCAGATGCTGGCCCTGTTTGACGAGCTGCGCTGCTACGACGTCTCCCCGGAAACCCTTTACGCCCAGGCCCAGGATATCACAGGACCCACGCATGACAAGCTTCTGGACCTGAGCCTTCTCTATGGGGCTTACGAAGCCCGCCTTCTCCGCCCCGGCCTGGACGCCCGGGACCGGATGACCAAGCTCTGTGACCGCCTGGAGGAATCCGGCTATGCCCGGGGGAAGGATATTTTCCTGGACGGCTTTACCTACTTTACGGTCCAGGAGCGCCGCTGCCTGTCCATTCTCCTGCGGCAGGCCCGGTCGCTTACCGTCACCCTTCTGGGGGAACCGGACAGCCGGGAGGAGATTTTCGAGGCCTCCCTGCGGACCCTGGAGCGGCTTCAGCGGCTGGCCCGGCGGGAGGGACAGCGTGTCACGGTGGAAGTCCTCCGGCAGGAGGACCCCGGGGCGCTGGCCCATCTGGAACGGCACTTCTTCAGCGGCGGCGCGCCTTTTCAGGAGGATGCCGCCGCCATCCGTCTCCTCCAGGCGTCCACACCCTTTTCCGAGGTGGAGCAGACGGCCGCCGCCATCCGCCGCCTGCTGGCGGGCGGAACCTGCCGCTGCCGGGACATCACCGTGGCGGCCCGAAACATGGAGTCCTATGAGGGCGTCATTGAGACGGTGTTCGAGCGCTATGAGATTCCCGCCTACCTCAGCCGCCGGAGTGATATTCTGGAAAAGCCGGCTTTAAGCCTCATCACCGGCGTGCTGGCCGCCATTGGCGGCGGATATGAGTACGACGATATGTTCCGCTGGCTGAAAACCGGTCTGGCAGGGCTGACGGCGGAGGAGTGCGACCTGCTGGAAAACTACGTGCTCAAGTGGGAGGTCCACGGAGGCATGTGGATTCGGGACGTGGACTGGGTGGAGAACCCCGACGGCTACGGCGCTTCCTGGACCCCGCTTCGGGAAGAGCGCCTGACACAGGTCAACGGCCTGCGCCGGCGGATTCGGGAACCCCTGGCCCGTCTGGCGGAGGGGCTGAAGCAGGGGGAGACCGCCGGAGAAAAGGTGGACGCTCTGTACAGCTTTCTGGAAGACCTGGGGCTTCAGCAGGCTCTGGAGGGGCAGATGCAGGCCCAGGCGGAGGCGGGCCGCCTTCAGGAGGCGGAGGAGACAGCCCAGCTGTGGGAAATTCTGTGCGGCGTACTGGACCAGTTTGTGGAAATTCTGGGGGCGGAGCCCATGGAGCTGGAGGAGTTTACCCGCCTGTTCCGTCAGGTGCTGACGCAGTATAGTGTGGGTACGATTCCCGTATCCCTGGATCAGGTCAGCGTCAGCAGCATTTCGCGGAATGACCGCCACACCGCGAAATATCTCTTTCTGCTGGGGGCCAACGATCACGTCCTGCCCACCCCCGGCGAGGGCGGCGGCATCCTCAACGAGGATGACCGGGAGGAGCTGGCGCGGCGGGGGGTGGAGCTGGCTCCCACAGGCATGGAGCAAATGGCCATGGAGCTTCAGAACCTCTATGCCGCCCTGGCCCAGCCCACGGAGGGGCTGACCGTCAGCTATCCGGTGTCCGACGCCTCCGGCGGAGAACTGCGTCCCGCCTTTGTGGCGGACCGGCTGCTGGCCCTGTTCCCGAGCCTGCGGGTGGAGCGGGAGGAGGGAGACCGGGCCTTCCGGCTGACAGCCCCGCTGCCGGCGCTGGAGTCTGCCGTGCCCGGAGGGGAACTCTGGCGGCAGCTGGCGGAAGAGCCCCGGTTTCAGGGCCGCCTCAACGCCATGACCCGGGCCGCCGCCATGACCCGGGGCCGCCTCTCCCCCCGGGCTGTCCGGGCCCTCTACGGCCAGCGGATTCCCATGACCGCTTCCCGGCTGGAGCGGCTGCGCTCCTGCCATTTCTCCTTCTTCATGGAATACGGCCTCCGGGCCAAGCCCCGGGCGCCCGCCGCCTTTGACGCGCCGCAGATCGGTACCTTCCTCCATTTCCTGCTGGAGCACGTTACCCGGGAGGTCCGGGAACGGGGAGGCTTTGCCCAGGTGGATGAGGAGACCCTTCATGCCCTGGTGCGCAAATACATAGATGCCTATGTTCAGAAGGAGCTTCCAAACCTTCCAAGCCGCAGCGCCCGCTTCCGCTATCTCTTCGGCCGCCTGCGGAATCTGGCCTACGCGGTGATAGACGAGGCGGCGGAAGAGCTGCGCTGTTCCGACTTTGTTCCCGTGGCCTTCGAGCTGTCCTTCGGCGACGGGCCGGAGGCGGATATTCCCTCGGTGGTCATCTCCGAGCCGGACGGGGAGCTGCGGGTCCGGGGCAAGGTGGACCGGGTGGACGCCTGGGTGAAGGATGGAACCGTTTATCTCCGGGTCGTGGACTACAAGTCCGGCCAAAAGACCTTTGACCTCGCGGCGGTGCGCATGGGTCTGGACATCCAGATGCTGCTGTACCTGTTCACCCTGCAGAAACAGGGGGGGGACCGCTTCGGCGGGAACATCGAGCCTGCCGGCGTTCTCTATCTCCCCGCCCGGGACGGCATCCTTTCCGCTCAGCGGAACATTCTCCCGGAAAAGCTTCAGGCAGAGCGGGAGAAGCAGCTGCGCCGCTCAGGCCTGCTGCTGGCGGAACCCCAGGTGCTCCAGGCCATGGAGCATGAGGCCCTCACGGAACCCCGCTACCTCCCTCTGCGGGTCAGCCGGGACGGAAAGCTCTCCGGGTCCCTGGCCTCCGCCGCCCAGTTGGGAAAACTGGGACAGTACGTGGAGAATCTTCTCCACGACATTGCCCGGGAGGTCCGCCAGGGGAACATTGACGCCGACCCCTGCTGCCATTCGGAGGACGACAGCTTCTGCAAATACTGCGACTGGGCCCCCGCCTGCCATTTTCAGGACGGCCGGGACGGGGACCATTTTCATTACATCCTGCCGGTGAAGCCGGAGGAATTCTGGGACAGCCTGGAGAAAGGAGGGGATGCGCCGTGGCAGTGACCTTAACGCCCCAGCAGCAGTCCGCCGTAGAGGACCGGGAGGGCCAGCTGCTGGTCTCCGCCGCCGCCGGGTCCGGAAAGACCAAGGTGCTGGTAGACCGGCTCTTCCGCTATGTGACGGAGGAACGGTGCAGCGTGGACGATTTCCTCATCATTACCTATACCCGGGCCGCCGCCGCCGAGCTCCGGGGGAAAATCGCCGCAGAGCTGAACCGCCGCCTGGGGGAACGCCCTGGGGACACGCACCTTCGCCGCCAGCTTCTGCGGGTGTACCAGGCGGACATTAAAACGGTGGACGCTTTCTGCACCGCCCTTCTCCGGGAGAACACCCATCTTCTGGCCCGGGAAGCGGACAAGCATGCTTTGACGCCGGACTTCCGGGTGCTGGACGACAGCGAGGCCGATTTGCTGCGCCGCCGGGTGCTGGACCGGGTTCTGGGAACCTTTTATGAGAATCTGGACCCTGGCCGGACCCAGCTGGCAGATACGCTGGGAGCTGGACGGGATGACAGCGCTCTGGTGGAGCTGGTGCTGGAATTTTACGAAAAACTCCAGAGCCACGCCTCCCCCCAGGGCTGGCTGGAGAAGAACCGGGCCGCCTGGGAAAACCTGGACGGCGGCTTTGACCGCACCGTCTATGCCCAGGCCCTCCTGCGCACGCTGCGCCGCCGCAGTGCCCACTGGGCGGAGCAGCTTCGCCGGGGCGCTGCCCGCATGGCAGGGGACCCGCCTCTGGAGAAAGGCTTCGGTGGAAAGTTTCTGGAGGCGGCCCAGGGCTTTGCGGACCTGAGCCAGGCGCCGGGCTGGGAAGAGGCCCGCCATCTGGCCCAGGCAGTCTCTTTCCCGCGCCTCTCCACGCCCAAGGGCCGGAAGGATGACCCGGCCGTTCTGGCTCTGAAGGCCGTTTGGGAAGCCGCCAAGAAGGCCCTGAAAGGACTGGAGACCTGGCTGGAGGTCAGCGGGGAAGAGGCTATGGAGGATCTGCAGGCGCTGGCCCCAGCTATGCTGGCTCTGCTGGACCTGACGGCGGACTTCGCCGCTGCCTGCCGGGCAGAGAAACTCCGGCTCAACGCCGCCGACTTCTCCGACCAGGAGCATCTGGCCCTGGAGCTGCTGACAGGCCCCGGCGGCACGCCTACGGAGCTGGGGGAACAGGTGGCGGCCCGGTACACGGAAATCCTGGTAGATGAGTATCAGGACACCAACGAGGTACAGAACGCCATCTTCCTGGCGGTCTCCCGGGACGGAGGCCGGAATCTCTTCGCCGTGGGAGACGTGAAGCAGAGCATCTACCGCTTCCGCCTGGCGGACCCTACAATCTTTCTGGAGAAATATGGCCGTTTTCCCTTCCGGGAGGAGGCGGCGCCGGGAGAGGCCCGGAAAATCATCCTCTCTCAAAATTTCCGCTCTCGCCAGGAAATTCTGGACGCCGCCAACTTTGTCTTCCGGAGTATACTCTCCGTTGAAATGGGCGATCTTGATTACGACGAGGCTGCCGCCCTGCACTTCGGCGCGGCCTACTATCCCCCCCGGACAGACTGCGAGACGGAATTTCATCTCATCACGGCCCAGCAGAAGTCCGCAGAGCAGTCCAACCCCGTAAAGAAGCTTCAGGCCGAGGCCCGCTTTACCGCCCGTCGCATCCGGGAGCTTCTGGACGAGGGCTATCCCGTCACCGGACCTGACGGGACCCTGCGTCCCTGCGGGCCAGAGGACATTGTGATTCTCATGCGCTCTCCCGGCAGCCGGACCGAGGCCTTTGCCGCCGCACTGGCGGAGCGAAATATCCCCTGTTCGTTCCAGGAGACCGGTGATTTTTTCACCTCTATGGAGGTCTCCACCGCCATAGCCCTGCTGGAGATTCTGGACAACCCCCGGCAGGACGTGCCTCTGATTGCCGTTCTGCGCTCGCCGGTGTTCGCCTTCCCGCCGGACCGGCTGGCGGAGATCCGGGCCGCCGGGCCCGATGGGGATTTTTACGACGCGGTGTCCCAGGATGGCGGGGAGGACTGCCGGGATTTCCTCACCGTGCTGGAGGAACTGCGGCTGGCGGCCCGGGACATGAGCGTCCACCGGCTTCTCTGGCACATCTATAACCGGCTGAATTTCCTGGGCCTCTTCGGGGCTATGGACTGCGGCCTGGAGCGCCGGGAAAACCTCATCGCTTTGGCGGAGCAGGCGGAAGCCTTTGAGAGCGGGGGCTATCGGGGGCTCTTCGCCTTTGTGACTCAACTGCGCCGCCTGCTGGAGGCGGGGAAGGCCTCCGGGGTCTCCTCTGCCGCTGCCGCCGGGGGAGTGCGGCTCATGAGTATTCACAAGTCCAAGGGTCTGGAGTTTCCCATCGTCATCCTGGCGGACCTGGACCACCGCTTCTCCCGGCAGGATTTCACCTCCCCGGTGCTGGTCCATCCCTCCATGGGCCTGGGACCCAGGCGGGTGGACCTGGAACGGAAAATCCGCTACGCGACCCTGGCCCGTCAGGCCGTGGAGGAGACCCTTCGCCGGGAGAATCTGGCGGAAGAGCAGCGGGTGCTCTACGTGGCCATGACCCGGCCCAAGGAGAAGCTGATTCTGGTGGACGCCCTGTACTTCGCCGGAACCCGCCTCCAGCGGCTGGCTGCCGGAGCCGCCTGTCCCGCAGCGCCGGAGACCGTGGCGGGCTGTCAGACCTTTGGGGAATGGATTCTCCTGGGACTTCTCTGCCGTCCGGAGGCGGAAGTCCTGCGGAAGCTGGCAGGGGCGGAGGTGGAAACCGTTTCCCCCGGGGACGCCCCCTGGCAGGTATTCGTCCACGACGCGGAGGACTTTCGCCGCCCCGCCGCCCAAGAGGCTGTTCCGGAAACGGGACGGCAGGAGATACCCTTTGATCCGGCTCTGCTGTCCTTTGCCTACCCTTACCAGCGGGAATCCCTTCTTCCCGCCAAGCTGACGGCAACCCAGCTCAAGGGACGCCCGCTGGACCAGGAAATCGCGGAAAACGCCGCCCATACCCCCTATCTCCGCCCCTTGGAGCAGCCCCGTTTCCGCCAGGTGCGCCGGGGACTCACCCCGGCTGAACGGGGCACCGCGGTCCACCTGGCTCTTCAGTATCTGGATTTTGCCAACCGCGATGTGACTGCCCAGCTGGCGGACATGGAGGCCCGGGGGCTTCTCACGGCGGAGCAGGCCCGGGCGGCGGACGTCCCGGCGCTGGAACGTCTGCTGGCCTCCCCCCTGGCGGAGGAGCTGAGGACGGGCAAAAACCTCCTGCGGGAGTATTCGTTTACCTTGCTGGTGGATGCGCAGATGCTGGATCCTGCTGCCGCCAAAGAGGACCAGGTCCTGCTTCAGGGCGTGGCGGACTGCTGTTTTGAGACGGAAGAGGGATTGGTAATTGTGGACTTCAAAACGGACAGAGTCCAAGCCGGAGAGGGGCTGCGCCGCCGGGCGGAGCAGTACCGGCCCCAGCTGGAGGCCTACAGTCTGGCCTTGAGCCAAGTGCTGGAAAAGCCGGTGATCCGGAAGATACTGTACTTCCTGACCCCGGGGGAGACGGTGACCTTCCGCTGAAAATTTCCAGCTTTCTCCTCGACAAAATCCGCTCCGGCGGGACAAGCTAAAGCATCTTCGCTGAATAGGAGGAAGCAAGGATGATTGTGGATAAAGTTGCCGTACTGCTGGCGGTCATTGGCGCGCTGAACTGGGGCATGATCGGCCTGTTTGGCTTTGACGCCGTGGCCTTCTTCTTCGGGACGCAGATGTTCTCCCGGATTATCTACGTTCTGGTGGGCTTGGCGGGACTGTGGTGCCTGACGCTGCTGTTCCGCCTGGACCGGCAGCCCTCTGCCGCCTGACAGACGGGAGGAAAGGCGCGTGGGGGCTGCCCGCGCGCTTTTTCCGTCTCTGCCCGGAAATTCGTGAACCTTTTTTAAACCCCGGCGGCAGAGGCTTTACAACGCCGTTGAAATGTTTTACAATAACCCCCATACTATGGAAACAAACGGAAAGGAAGTGCAAAAACAATGGTAGAAAAACTGCGGGAATATGCCCGGCTTTTGGTGCGGGTAGGGCTGAATGTCCAGCCAGGGCAGCGGATGGTCCTCTCCTCTCCGGTGGAGTGCGCCCCCTTTGCCCGGCTGTGCGTCCAGGAGGCCTATGACGCCGGCTGCGGCGAGGTGGTGATGAACTGGGGGGATGACGCTGTCACCCGGATGAAATACCTCCACGCCGGGGAGGCGGTTTTCGATACCGTCCCCCTGTGGCGGCGGCATTTTTTCAATGACCACGCCCTGGAGGGAGCTGCCTATCTGGCCATCTCGGCTTCGGACCCGGAAAACCTTAAGGGCGTGTCCCCGGACCGCCTCCTGCGGGCGCAGCGGGCCAGCGGCAAGGCGCTGAAGGATTTTGACCGGCTTCAGATGTGCGGCGGCTTCCCTTGGTGCATTGCATCGATTCCGATTCCCTCTTGGGCGGCCCGGGTTTTCCCGGACAAGGGGGAGGATGAGGCCGTCAGCGCCCTGTGGGACGCCATTTTTCAGGCTGTGCGGGTCACGGGCGATGGAAAGGCCGTAGAGCGCTGGACAGAGCACCTGGCAACGCTGGAACGCCGTCTGGAGAAGCTCAACGCGCTGGACCTCCGTTCCCTCCACTACACGAACTCCCTGGGCACGGATCTGACGGTGGAGCTGCCGGAGGATCACATCTGGGAAAGCGGAGGCGACCGGACGCTCTCTGGCAGGCCCTATATCGCCAACATCCCCACAGAGGAGATCTTCACGGCGCCTCTGAAAACCGGCGCCAACGGCGTGGTATATGCCTCCCTGCCCCTGGTTCACGACGGCAACGTCATTGACAAATTTTACTTCCGGGTGCAGGACGGCAAAATTGTGGAAGCCCATGCGGAACAGGGGGAGGAAACCCTCCAGAACGCCATCCGCGTGGACGAAGGCGCGGCCTACTTTGGCGAGGTGGCCCTGGTGCCGTACGACAGCCCGATTTCCAACCAGAAGCTGCTGTTCTACAATACCCTCTTCGACGAAAACGTCGCCTGTCACATTGCGTTCGGTGAGGCCTATCCCTGCCTGAAGGGGGGACAGTCCATGACCAAGGAGGAATTGAAGGCCCGGGGGCTCAACGATTCCATCACCCATGTGGATTTCATGATCGGCACACCGGATCTCTCAATTCTGGGTACCACGCGGGATGGACGGAAGGTTCCCATCTTTGAAAACGGCAGCTTCGCCCAGACGTTCGCCTGAGCCGGGAGGACGGGGCTCCGCCCCGTCCGGTTACATTCCAAACGCAGACAGAATACCAAGATGGAAAAGAGGATGTTTATGAAATACGGCAAACTTCAGCAAAGCGGGGAGGATGTGCTCATCTGCCCTGGGGCCCGGGTGACTGGGGACGTGGTTCTGGGTAAGGGCGTCAGCGTATGGTACAACGCGGTTCTGCGGGGCGACGATGGCGCGATTACCGTTGGAGAGGACACCAACATTCAGGACGGCGCGATTCTTCATGAGGAGACCCATGTGGGCGCAGGCTGTACCGTGGGTCATGGCGCGATTGTCCATGGCTGCACCATAGGAGACAATGTGCTGGTAGGTATGGGTGCGATTCTGCTGAACGGGGCTCGGGTGGGAGACGACTGCATCATTGGCGCGGGAGCTCTTGTAACGGGTAAAATGGACGCCCCGCCGGGCTCTATGCTTCTGGGAAGTCCGGCCAAAGTGGTCCGGACCCTGACAGCGGAGGAAATTGCGGGAAACCGGAAGTCCGCCCAGGGTTACCTGTCCCTGGCGAAGCGGTATCAGGAGGGCTGAAATGAATTGGAACCGGGAGGGCTTCCGGCAGCGGCTGGCGGTGGTCTGCGGCGGCGTGGCCTTCTTTTGTGCATTGCAAAATTTCCCGCTGGTCCTGGGCGCTGTGGGCTGGGGACTTGGGGTGTTGTCCCCCTTCCTGCTGGGCGGGGCCATCGCCTTTGTGCTGAATGTGCCCATGCGGGTAATCGAGAACCATCTGCCGGGCAGACGGCTGCGCCGTCCGCTGGCTTTGGTGCTGACGTTGGCGGCTGTGCTGGGGGTGTTGGCCCTGGCCTTCTGCGTGATCGGCCCTGGAATTGGCGAGGCGCTGGGAAGCATCAGCGGTCAGATTCCGGCGGCGGTGCGGCGTCTGGAAAAGCAGCTCCAGGAATTGGAACGGTTTTTGCCGCAGCTTCAGATGTATGCCGAAAGTTTGGAAATCGACTGGAATGCCCTGACGCGGCGGGTTATGTCCGTTATGCAGAGCTGGGGCAGCGGTCTTTTGAGCTCTGGCGGGGGGCTGATTGGCGGTGTGGTCAGCGGCTTGAGCAAATTTGTCATTGGCTTGATTTTTGCGTTTTATGTGCTGCTGCAAAAAGAAAAGCTGAGCCGGCAGGCCCGGCAGATTTTCTATGCGCTGCTTCCGGAGCGCTGGGCTGACGAGACGCTGTCTGTGATCCGTCTGGCAGGGCGGACATTCAGCAGTTTTCTGTCGGGCCAGTGTGTAGAGGCGGTGATTTTAGGGACGCTGTTTGCCGTCAGCATGACCTTGTTCCGGCTGCCGTATGCGCTGCTGATTGGGGTGTTGATTGCGCTGACGGCGCTGATTCCCATTGTTGGCGCGTTTATTGGCTGTATGGTGGGGGCGTTGCTGATTGCGGTGACGAATCCTTGGCAGGCGCTTTGGTTTGTGGTGTTGTTTTTAGTTCTCCAGCAGATTGAGGGGAATTTGATTTATCCTCATGTGGTAGGTTCCTCGGTTGGGCTTCCGTCCATCTGGGTTTTGGCGGCGGTGACGTTAGGCGGAAAATTGATGGGAATTGCAGGGATGTTGTTTTTCATACCCTTGTGTTCCGTATTGTACGCGCTGTTTCGGAGTTACGTAAAAAAACGCTTGCGCGAGCGAAGCGTTCCTCCTCAAAAATGGCAAACCCCCTAACCCGCGGCGTCGAAAATTCCACTCCATTACGCCGCCGCGCTGCGGCGGCATCCATTCCGTTCCATTTCCTCCGCCGCTAGTCAAGAGGGGACTGCGGTCC
>JAAWLO010000086.1 GCA_022797935.1 Oscillibacter sp.
TTTTGACGGGGCCAGTGAAGACTATCATTTTACGATCATGAATAAGGGCGACTGTGAAAAGGCAATGGACTTGTTCTCAAAAATGACGGCTCATATAGAAGGTTACACATTTAAGTCTTTTGTCATAACGGATGATTTCCAGGGATGACAAATCGGAAGGGACAGATATTATGTCAGACTGCAAAGTGATGATCAAAGCACCCATGAAAGAGGCAAAAGCCCGGTTCTCGGACTATGAGGACATGGAATTTGAGAGGCGGGGAGATTGGACGCTGGTTGAGGATTACTCCGGCACCCAGCTCTTTGGCTGGAAGGTCTCCAGCTGGGTTGAACTGGCTGGCCAGGACGAGCTGATTTACGCCTATTACGATGAGGATATGAACGCAGAGTTTGTCCATGTCAAGGATGGCGTCTGCCTTCGGGCCTACATGCAGTATGATGGCGAGGTAAATACTGACGAGGGTGACGACCCGGATACCTCTATTAAAGACTGGCCCGATGTGGCCGACTACATAGACGAGTATATGGAGTAAATGTTGCGGTTTACGCTCTGCTCAAAGTACAAAAGCGGAACATGGCGGCTACTCTTGTGCCGCTGTGTTCCGCTTTTAATCTTTCAATAAGATAACAGCGCAGCAAAGCACCTCAAAAATTCTTGAAGAAATTTTACCGCAGCGTGTAGTATTTCCTGCGGAATCCATAGTAGATAGTTGAGGGGGCGGAAAGGAGGGGTGCCCTGATGGACGACAACACCATCATAGAATTGTTCTTTGCCCGCTCAGAACAGGCGATTCGGGAGTTAGACAGCCAATACGGAAGGACGTTTCACAAGCTGTCTTACAATATTCTGAACAGCCGCCAGGATGCGGAGGAATGTGTCAATGACGCATACCTGGGTACCT
Organism: Oscillibacter sp.; assembly: GCA_022797935.1. Classification (GTDB taxonomy): domain Bacteria; phylum Bacillota; class Clostridia; order Oscillospirales; family Oscillospiraceae; genus Oscillibacter. The sequence continues at coordinate 903 of JAAWLO010000086.1, forward strand.
GGAACGCCATTCCACCGGCACGGCCCAGCCCGCTGCTTGCTTTTGTCTGCAAGATCGTCCGAAACCACTCCCTCATGCGCTATCATGCGGACCGGGCGGCCAAGCGCGGCGGCGGGAGCTGCGCGGCGGCGCTGGAGGAGCTGGAGGACTGTCTGGCCTCGTCCCGCACCGTAGAAGGTGATCTGGAGGAAAAGGAACTGGTTCAGATCATTGAGGACTTCCTGGAAACCCTGTCTGCGGAGAACCGGATCATTTTCATGCGCCGCTGCTGGTTCTTCGACAGCTGCGGGGAGATCGCGGCGCGGACAGGCTTATCCGAGAAAAACGTGTCCGTCCGGCTGACAGGAATCCGGAAACAACTGCGGTATTATTTACAAGAAAGAGAGGTTCTGCTATGAACGCGAAGCAATTTTCCTTTGCCCTTGGAAAAGTGGATGACAAGTACATCATGGAGTCCGCCGCTTACCAGCGGAAAAAGAAAACCGGGTGGCGGAAATGGGGTATGATGGCGGCGTGCTTCTGCCTGCTCCTCACAGCGGCGGCGATGCTGCCGGGCGTTTTGAAAGGGCCGGGCGGTGTCCTTCCGCCCTCCGGTCCTGTTGTGGCCGGGCCCGTGACCGATGACAATGACCAGCAACCCGGCACAGACGAGCCGAAGTCGCCCCAGGTCATCATCGAATGGGACAAAGTTGCCGTGAATGAGTCAACCGGCATGATCTCTGACGCAGCCCCGCGTTACTATGACCCGGAACTCTATCATACGGAGAACTGGGGGGAGAAGGAGATCGCGGCCTACTACGGCTGGAATCTGGAGCCTGGCTATATTCCCGAAGGTCTTACCGACGGCGGAGAGGGCCCCGGGGGAATCATGTATCAGGAACGGGCCACCGGAAAAATCGTCCAGGACCAGGGGGGACGCGGCTTCTGGACGGATTTTTGGGAGGACGGAAGCCCCAAATCAGACGATGACCTCTATATCCCCACCGGGTTCACCGTCCAGGCATCCAAGCTGGACATCCTCCACTGCGCCCTCCTTCCCGTGGACGAGGAGCGTACCACGGACTTTGGCGGCGTACCGGTCACACTTACCCACTGCTCTATGAAACACGGCCCCTTCGACCCCACGCAGAAAGCGCCCGACGGCCTCTCCAATATGCCCGCAGGGTATTATGATATTTATACCGCCTCCTTTACCCTGAACGGGACGAAATATGAAGTAACCGCCCAGCGGCTGGAGCTGGAGGAGGTCATTCAGATCGTAGCGTCTGTCATCAGCGGCCAGACCGGCGAGAGTATCACAGTAGGCGGATCTCAGTAGCCGTAATCAGACCAGCAGAATGGTCAAAACATTCAATTTATTTAAGGTGCGGCGGTCAATTATGATTGCCGCACCTTAACGATGTCTGTGACTGGTGTTCAGACTTGCAATCAAAAATTAGCTAAGTTATACTATGGGCGGATGACATCAACGAATTATAATGAGTAGATAAAAAATTGAAATTTTCCTGCTAAACTGGCCTGAAGGGGGTGCTGCAATGGACTACAAAATATTGATCGTGGACGATGAACCGGATATTGTCTCCATGCTCGCCAGTTTCTTTACTGGAAAAGGCTATCAAACGCTGACAGCCCATAGCGGGGCGGAAGCGCTCAAGAAAATTGAGCAGGCCCCGGACATCATCCTGCTGGACATCAATATGCCGGATATGGACGGTCTGGAGGTCTGTGAGCTGGTCCGGGACCGGGTCTCCTGCCCCATTCTTTTCCTGACGGCCCGAATTGAGGACGCCGATAAGGTGAAGGGCTTTTCCGCCGGCGGGGATGACTATATCCTGAAGCCCTTTTCGCTGATGGAGCTGGATGCGAGAGTCCGTGCCCATCTGCGGCGGGAGGCGCGGCACAAGGCAGATACTCGGGTGAGGTTTGCCGGAGAGCTTGCGATAGACTATACCCAGCGTCAGCTGTTCTATGGAAAAGAGGAAATTTCTCTGCCGAAAAAGGAATTTGACATTGTGGAGCTGCTGTCCCAAAATCCAGGGCAGGTGTTTGACAAGGAACGGATCTACGAGAAGGTCTGGGGCTATGACAGCGAGGGGGACAGCAGCGTGGTGGCGGAGCATATCCGTAGAATCAGGACAAGGATTGCCGCTTACACAGACCGGCCCTATATTGAAACAGTTTGGGGGTGCGGCTATAAATGGAGCCGTTAAAACGCCGGTGGCGCAATCTCTCCCTTCGGAAGACTCTGGTGGTCTATATCACCGCCGCCGCCCTTCTGGCCGTGGTCCTCTGTGAGATGACCAACGACCTGTGCGGCATGGAGATCAGGGAGATCCACGCTGGCTACCTGGACAGCATGGAAAAATACTACCTCACCAACGAACGAGGGGAGCGGATGGGGGATGGAACCTACATCGGCACCGATGCGTTCCCCTTGTCCCCCGAGGATCAGCGGACGGTGGACATCCTCCGGGCCTTGCCCAGGGTGACGACGCCGGTGTGGTCCGCCCTCTGCATTCTGGGGGCGGCGCTGCTGTTCTACCGGAACAAGCTGAAACGGCCCCTGGCAGAGCTGCGGCTGGCATCGGAAAAGATCTCCCAAAACGACCTGGACTTTACCGTCGTCGTTCACAATAGGGATGAGCTGGGGCAGCTCTGCGCCTCCTTTGAAACCATGCGGGCGTCCCTGGCTCAGAACTTCTCGGAGATGTGGCGGCAGATGGAGGAACGCAAGCGGCTGAACGCCGCCTTTGCCCACGACCTCCGAACGCCGCTCACCGTCCTGAAGGGACATAACGAAATGCTCCAGTTCAGCGGGGATGAACAGACCCGGGCCACCGCCGTCACCATGCAGCGGCATATCTCCCGGCTGGAGCACTATGTGGACACCATGAGCCAGCTGCGCCGCTTGGAGGACACACAGCCTGTTTACCGGCAGACGCCGCTGAAGGTGCTGGTGGCCTCTTTGTACGAAAGCGGGACGATCCTCTGTGAGCAGGCAGGAAAGCGCTTCTCCATGGAGAACCGGATCACTTCTCTGTCTCTGCCATTAGATGGAGACCTGATCTCCCGGGTATACGGCAATCTGATAGCGAATGCCGTGCGGTACGCCGCCTCACAGGTCGAACTCTGCCTGGAAGAAACAGCGGAGGGCCTTTTGCTGTCCGTATCAGACGATGGCCCCGGTTTTGATAAAAACAGTCTGGAAAAAGCGACCGAACCGTATTTCACTGGGGAAAAAGCGGACCACTTCGGCCTGGGCCTTTACACCAGCAAGCTCCTCTGTGAGCATCATGGCGGCTGGCTGCGAATTGAGAACACCGTTTCCGGGGCCAAGGTGACAGTTTTTTTCAAAAGTAGATAAAATGTTGAAACTTGTTTTCTATACTCTCCATGTAAGCCATGGGGAGTATTTTTTTGCCCCAATATCTGCGGAAAGGAGAGGCTTTTATATGGAACTAAGCGCAATCGAGCTGACAAAACGATATGGCTCGAAAACAGCGGTGAATCATCTGAATGTTACATTGACAAACGGCGTATACGGGCTGCTGGGCGCAAACGGAGCCGGTAAGACCACCTTCATGCGTCTCTTATGCACCGTCCAACGCCCCACCTCCGGAAAAATCACCTTAGACGGCAAGAGTATCTGGAAACTTGGGGAGCGGTATCGGGATGTTCTGGGCTATCTGCCCCAGCACTTCGGGTACTACCCTGAGTTCACCGCCTGGGACTTTTTGCTGTATGTCGCGGCGTTAAAGGGCTGGACAGCAGGAAAGCAAAAAGGTGTCCAGCGAACTGCTGGAAGAGGTGGGCTTATCCGGGGAGGGCCGGCGAAAGATCAGGACCTTTTCCGGCGGCATGAAACAGCGTCTTGGAATTGCCCAGGCCATGCTGAACGACCCGTACATTCTGATTCTGGACGAACCCACAGCGGGGCTTGATCCGAAAGAGCGTGTGCGGTTCCGCAACCTGATCAGCGCCTTTTTAAAGGACAGGATCGTGATTCTATCAACGCATATTGTCTCTGATGTGGAGTTCATTGCGGAGAGGATCATGATGATGAAGGCCGGCGAGATACTCCACTTTGGCAGGCCCCATGAGATCACCTCCAGAATCAGCGGATGCGTCTGGGAGTGTTCTGTCCCCACGAGCCGGGCGGAGCAATATACCGCTTCTTTGACCGTCAGCAATTTACGCAATGAGGAGAACGGCAGGACGGTGCTCCGGGTGATTGCAGATCAGCCGCCTGTGGCCGGAGCGGTCAAGGTAGAGCCCAATTTGGAGGATCTGTTCCTGTACTACTTCGAGAGGGAGGACGAACAATGAAAAAGCTGATCCGCCTTGAATTACGAAAAATCTTTTCAAAACGCCTCACACAGCTTGCTTTGGCTGTGGTGCTGCTCCTGTCGGCTATCCTCGGTTTTTCAACCTGCCAGAACAAGTATTCCTCCGACGGCGCAGGTCGTGAGGGGACGGGCCGGACCGCCGTAGAAATTGAAAAGGAGATTGCCGCGAGGTATTCCGGGACTTTGACGGATGAAAAGGTACAGCGGATGCTCTCTGAGCTTGTTCCGAAATCCGGGGAAAACGGACTCAACGCAATCTACGTTTATCAGAACACGATCCAATCCGCCGTGTCCGCCCGTTTTTCTGATATATACGGAAATTGGAATGGCCTGCATGTTTCCGATGTGTTCGGTGACGAAACTGTCAAAATCGGCTATGTGGATGGCTGGCTGAGTACGAGTCAAAACATGACCAAGGTACTGATGGTCTTCCTGCTTTTTATCATCGTGATGGTCGCCCCGGTTTTTTGCGGGGAATACAGCGGGGTCGATCAGATCCTTTTATCCAGTAAATACGGAAGGACAAAGTGCGCGGCGGCAAAGGTGACCGCAAGCGTCCTGGCCGCCGTGATGACGTCCATCGTGGTTTTAGCGGTGAATTTCCTGATGGCCTCCATCTTTTACGGAAGTGAGGGCCTGGATTGCAGTATCCTGTTTGCCCAGCTGACCTACATTGAGGGAAGCGTCCCCTTTAACATCTCCTGCGGCACGATGCTGGCATACCAGGCGCTGCTGGCCGTTACAGGCGCCATTGGGGCGACCGGGTTGACGCTGATTTTCTCCGCCGTCTGCAAAAATCAGATGATCGCTTTGGTGGCCTCTGCCGCTGTATATGCGTTGCCTCTTTTGTTCCCGGTTTCAGAAACAAGCGCGCTGTTCAAGCTGATTGTGCTTCTGCCTCCCTATCACGCGCAGTTTGTTTCCCTGATGTCTGTGGGACAAATAAGCGGTATCTTGCTGTACGCAATTCTGGCCGTCCCTGCGGCAATGTTGCTTGCCGTGGCCGGGGGCATGGTTTCTCGCAGAATTTTCGCAAGGCATCAGGTTTTGTAGGGCAGATCAGCACTATAAAAATCTGTAACTTTACAATCTATTATTCTTGAAAGGCGGTTTTTTGAATGCCAACAGAACCTATTTTGCAGACAGTTGATTTGAAAAAGTATTACCAGCAGGGGGAGTATGTCACAAAGGCCCTGGACGGGGTGAGCCTCTCGGTGAACGCCGGGGAGTTTGTGGCGGTGGTCGGCACCTCCGGCTCCGGCAAATCCACTCTGCTCCATATGCTGGGTGGCCTGGACACCCCCACCTCCGGGGATGTCATCATCGGTGGAAAGCGTCTCTCGAAAAAGAGCGAGGAGCAGATGGCGGTATTTCGCCGCCGTCATATCGGCTTTATCTTCCAGAATTACAACCTGGTGCCCATCCTGAATGTCTATGAGAATATCGTCCTGCCGATGCAGTTGGACGGGAGAAAAGCGGACAAGGGTTTCCTGGAAGAGATCGTCCGCGCCCTGGGCCTCCAGGATAAGCTCCAGAACCTCCCCAACAACCTCTCCGGCGGCCAGCAGCAGCGTGTCTCCATCGCCCGGGCCCTGCTCACGAAGCCGGAAATCATCCTGGCCGACGAGCCCACCGGAAACCTAGACAGCAGAACCAGTGAAGATGTGCTCTTTCTGCTGAAAACCACCAGCGCCCAGTTCCATCAGACCACCATCATGATTACCCACAATGACGCCATCGCGCAGCTGGCGGACCGGATCATCCGCATTGAGGATGGGAGGGTCAAACAATGAGCCAGGGGAAACGAGTCGCCCATGCGCAGACAGCGGTTCGGGTCATCGGCCAGCGCTCTTACCGGGCCAGCCGTACCTCCAACCGGCTGATTGCTGCCGCAGCCATCATTGTGGTGATTCTGATCACGGCCACCTGCAACGTCTTTTTCAATCTGCAAAGTTTTTCCGCCTTGCAGGACCTGAAAAGCTACGGGACCACCACAGACGTGATTTTTTCCAGCCCCACCGTCGAACAGCTGACCCGGCTGGAGGAAAACGAGCAGGTGCAAAAGCCGCTGTATGTCTCCTACAAGCTGGGGCGGCTGATCGGGAACGCCGGGCAGTCCGGCCTCAGCATGGACTTGTATGCGGTTGACAACTGGGATACCTGGAGCAGTCTCTTGGTGGAGGATTTTCAGGGACACTACCCCACAGAGGCCAACGAGGTCATGATGTCCACCTGGCTACTGAAACGGTTCGGTATTGAGCCGGCGGCCGGCACGGAGATCACCCTGTCCGTGGGCTGGGACGACCGGGACGCGGCGGAGGAGGAGACCTTCCGGCTGTCCGGCTTCTATACCGACACCTCCTACATCAATACGGCGGCCAAACAGCAGGTTTTCCTGTCCACTGCGGCGCTGTCCCAGCACGATCTTCCGGCTGCAATCGTTGGGTTTTCTTTCACCGATGGTAGCATCCAAAAGAACCTGGATCAAATCACGGAACAGCTGGGCCTGACAGAACAGCAGTTGGTGACAGTCCTGTCCGGGCGGCAGATGTCCCTCCGGGACGCGGCGCTGGCCCTGGCGGTCATCCTCTTTTTCATGGCGGACGGCTTTTTGATCATCTACAACATTAACTCCATCTCCGTCACCCGGGATGTCCAGTTCTATGGGCTGCTGAAAACCATCGGAATTTCCCCCAGGCAGCTGAAACGGGTCATCTACTACCGGATGGGCCGGGTCCTGATGCTGGCGCTCCCCGCCGGGCTGCTGCTGGGCTGCGCTGTGACCCAGTGGATCGTCCCGTTGCTGCTGGGCGATCTACTGGAGGGCTTTACCCAGGCGGATTTCCATTGGGCGGTCCCCGTGGCGTCGGCGCTGTTCTCCTGCGGGATGATTTTTGTCAGCTTCGCCATGACCGCCCGAAAGGTCCGATTCATCTCTCCCATGGCCGCATTGCGGTACACCGAGGAGGGCATCAAAGGTCAAACCAGCCGCTCCACCGACCACGCCGCCCTGCCCTGGATGGGTTTGAAAAATGCTTTCCGGCATCCGGTCAAGGCGTTCTTTGTGATTGGGACCTTCTTTTTGAGCAGCGTGACATTTCTGCTGTGTATGACGGTGCTGGAGGGCCTGTCGGTGGACGAATATGTGAACTTCAATACGGCCCACGACGTTGCCCTCTATAACCACATGAGCCGGGCGTCCTTCTCCCCCCAGGAGGAGCAATCCTTCACGCCGGAGATCATGGCCCGGCTGCGGCAGATGGAGGGAGTGGAGGCCCTTGGCGTTACGAAGGTCGTCCCCATCTATGAGCAGTATTCCCCGGAGGTATACGGAGACTGGTATCAGATCAAGAGCGATTTTGAGCGGGAAAGCGGCGGGGAGCCCACGAACCCCCAGGTCTGGATAGACAGTCCCAAAGCGGCCTTCTGGAGCCTGCTGGTGGGAGTGGACAGAGAGGTCATCGAAGCCTATAACCAATCGGCGGAGGTCCCGGTGGACCTTGATGCCTTTGAGCGGGGAGAGTTCCTGCTGACCACGGACATGAATGGAAACGGGCTGCGCCAGGGAGATACCATGACCTTTTTCGTCATGGACACGGACCGGGAGTCTCAGCTGCCCATCGGGGGCCGGATTCCCCTGGAGCGGGACGGCATGAACGGCGGCGCGGCCCCCTGGCTGGTGGTCTCCAACCAGGTCATTGACCAATACAGGCCGGACGCCATCATCTACTCCATCAAGATCGACAACGACCCAGCCTGTGCGCAGAGTATTTTGGATCAGGTGAGGTCGCTGACGGAGCACATTCCCGCCATATCCAGGACCTCTAGGATCGAGCTGGCGGAGTCCCTGGCCGAGGCGAAAAGTTCCCTGTCCAAGCTGTCCGCGTTTCTTACCATCGTGCTGTTTTCCATTGGCATTCTGAACTTTATCAACACCATGAGCGCCAATATCTTGAACCGGCAGAAGGAGTTTGCCGCCATGGAGGCGGTGGGCGCCACCCGGCGGCAGGTGCGGGGGATGATCGTATGGGAGGGGTTCTGGTACTTTGCCTCAACCATGGCCTTGGCGCTGACCATTGGCTCTGCCGCGGATGTCCTGCTGTTCGCGGCGATACAAAATTCCCTGGGCTTTGGCGCGTTCCATTATCCGGGGATTCCCTTCGTGCTGTATATGCTGCTGGCCCTGGCCCTCTGCGGCGCGATCCCGGCGGTGATTTACCAGAAGGCGGGAACCGGCAGCATTGTCGAAAGGCTGCGTGAAAACTGAATTTGAACCAATCTCAAGGCTATCTCAAGGTTCTCTCAAAGAGGGCTCAAGGATGGCGCTGTAAAATTGATTTATCAATGAAGAAGGAGCGATGTTCCCATGAAAAAGTTTCCTTTGTTTCTCCTGGCCCTGCTTCTGGCCTCTGTCCTGACGGGCTGCGGCCATGTGGAGCCCGCCGTCCCCGACAGCGGTCTGGTCCGGGACCCTGACGCCGCCACCGAACCGTCCGTCGTAACGGTTCCGACCGATGCCGGCGATGCTGGTGATACGGAACTTTTACCGGCGGTGTACGCCGAAAATCTTCTGAGCCTGACGGATACCGCCATCGGCAACGGCATCTCCTATTCTGTTCTGGATGTCCAGCGAACAAAGGAGTTCGGCTCTCGGACCCTGGAAAACCTGAACGACCTCGCTGCCGGCGGAACGGACGGGAACGGGAACCTGCTGGGGGACGAGGATTATCTGTTCCTCACCATCCAGTTCGCCAATACCACAGACAAAGCGGTTGAGATCCTACGGAACCAGGGCGGGCTGCGTATCATCAACTCCGAAGGGCGGGTTTTGCACTGCGACAGCGAAACCGTGTACTGCGATCAGAAGTGGGACGGCGGCACCCCAGGCAAGGCATTCCATTGGGTATTGGCGCCCAATGAATCGGTCACCAGCGAGATAGGCTGGATTGTTTGGGGACGGAGCGAGACCTCCAAAGCCCTGTTGGGAGACGGCGTGGGCTGGTCCTTGTATTACGAGGTGGAGGTATCGGACGACAGCTCTGAAAACTACTTCATTGACCTGGGGCTGAAGGTGGAGTGAGGCATGAAACACTACCTCCGATTGGAGTTGAACCGAGCCTTTCGCGGCCGGTACATGGCGATTGCTCTGCTGGTGGGCTGCGGGCTGAGCCTCTGGCACTTTTACGACTACATCTGGCCCCTGCGCACCTGCGTCCTCCAGGGGAGCTATCCGCTGTCCTCCTTTGACCGCTGGATCGGCGGGGAGAACTACTCCTTCCAGGCCAAAATCTATTTTATGTTCCTCCCCATCCTCTGCGCCCTCCCACACAGCGCCAGCTGGCTGTTTGACGGCGCCTCCGGCTTTGGAAATCAGGCGGTCATACGCTGGGGCCAGCGGGAATATGTGCGGGCAAAATACCTCGCCACCTTTTTGAGCGGCGCGGCTGTGGCCGTCCTTCCCCTGCTGTTTGACTTCCTGGTAACAAATCTGGCAGCCCCGGCAGTTTGCCCCCAGGCGGGATATGGCCTTTCGCCCATCAATGAGACAAAGCTCTGGAGCGATTTGTACTTTTCCCATCCCTTTTTGTACCTGTCGGCGTATCTGCTGATGGACGGCGTTTTTTGCGGGCTGTTTACCACGCTGTCCTTGACGGGGACAATTTTCCTGAGAAACCGCTATCTGGTCCAGCTGCTGCCCTTCCTGGCCTATATGGGCCACTACGTATGTGATTGCCATGGAGAACCATAAACCGCTGTCGAAATCCTCTTATCGAAGCATGTGGAAACTGATCGAACGGGAATTGCTGGACACCCACGTCACGGCGCACATTCTTCGGCACACCTATATTACCCGGCTGTTTGAGGCGGGACTGGATATCAAGGAGATCCAGTACCTGGCCGGACACAGCACGGTGGATATGACGCTGCGGGTCTACACCCACTATGA
>JAAWLO010000087.1 GCA_022797935.1 Oscillibacter sp.
CGGCTCCACACCGCCCGGTCCCGGAACGACCAGGTGGCCCTGGATTTCCGGATGTATGTACGGGAGGAGATTGGAACCGTAATCGGGGAACTGCTGAAGCTGGAGCGCGTTCTCTGCCGCCGGGCCCGGGAACATCAGAACACGGTTTTACCCGGATACACCCACTTACAGCGGGCGCAGCCCATCTCTTTCGCGCAGCACCTGCTGGCCTACGCCGCCCAGTTCCTCCGGGACGTCACCCGTCTGGAGGACTGCCGGAAGCGGCTGAACGAATGTCCCCTGGGCTCTGGGGCCCTGGCCGGGACCACCTATCCAATCGACCGCTGGAAGACCGCCGGGGTCCTGGGCTTCGACCGTCCCTGCGGGAACTCTCTGGACGGCGTGTCTGACCGGGATTATGCCCTGGAATTGCTGAGCGCCTTGTCCATCTTGATGATGCACCTCAGCCGTTTCGCGGAGGAAGTCATCCTCTGGTGCAGCTGGGAGTTCAAGTTTGTGGAGCTGGATGAGGCCTACTCCACCGGCAGCAGCATTATGCCCCAGAAGAAGAATCCCGATATGGCGGAGTTGGTCCGGGGCAAGACCGGCCGCGTCTACGGCGACCTGATGGGTCTGCTGACGGTGATGAAGGCCCTTCCCCTGGCCTACAACAAGGACATGCAGGAGGATAAAGAGCCGGTCTTTGACGCCCTGGACACGGTGGAACTCTGTCTGCCGGTATTCCGCGGAATGCTGGATACCATGACGGTCCTGCCGGAAAACATGCGCCGGGCCGCCGGACGGGGCTTCATCAACGCCACGGACTGCGCCGACTACCTCACCAAGAAGGGCATGCCCTTCCGGGACGCCTACACCGCCGTGGGGCGGCTGGTGGCGGCCTGCAGCACCCAGGGAAAGACGCTGGAAGAAATGCCCTTGGAGGCGCTGCGGACAATTTCTTCGCTGTTTGAGGAAGACGTCTATGACGCCTTGAAGTTGGAAAACTGTATGGCTCTGCGGAGCAGCTTCGGCGGTCCCGCCGCAGCAGAGACCACCCGGCAGATTGCGGAGATCGAGGCTTTTGCGGCCGCACGGGAAGAGGCTTCCGCGTGTTCCGGCTAAGCCCGAAGGCGGAGATTCGGACAGCAGACCAAATCGGCCTGCCCACCGGAGAGTATCAGCAGGTACAGTACGTCACGGCCCGCTTTGTCCGGGGCAAGACGCCGAAGCGGTGGAGGGATTTCCCTGACAGCGAACGCAACTGGGCAGCTCTCGCTCCGGAGGAAGCCCAGGCTATGGCGGAGCAGCTGAAAAACGCCGTCATCAGCGGCAGGGTTCAGAGCCTCTGGCTGAGCTTTGACCCCTGGGGAGAGGATGACTTTCTCAGCGTTGATTTTGAGCAGGGCCGGGCGGCGCTGCTGTACAATGCCTGTGACGAGTGCGCCGCCGCTCCCTGTGACCCGGACCGCCCGGACGCCTGGGAGGACGCCCATGCGGACATCGGCGGCCAGACGCCGGTCCCCCTGGCCTGCGTCCTGGAGAACATGGAAAAGGCCGCCCGGGTCATTCTGTACTTTTTAGAAAATGGAAAACTCTCACCGGAGACGAAATGGGCGGTGGATTTTACCGGGGACTTACCCTGGGTTTGAGAGCGGAGGGACTGCTATGAGCAAACCAAAGGTTTATATTGACGGCAAAGAGGGCACCACCGGCCTTCAGATTTACGACCGGCTGTCGGCTCGGGAGGACATTGAGCTCCTTCTCATTGACGAGGACAAGCGAAAGGATTTGCCGGAGCGAACAAAACTGCTCAACGCCGCTGACCTGGTCTTTCTCTGCCTGCCGGACGCCGCCGCCGTGGAGGCTGCAGGCCTCATCGAAAACCAACGCACCCGGGTCATTGACTGTTCCACGGCCCACCGGACCCATCCGGATTGGGTCTATGGTTTTCCGGAGCTGTCCGCCCGGCAGCGGGAGCAGATTCGAAGCTCCCGGCGGACGGCCAACCCCGGCTGTCATGCCACCGGCTTCATTGCCATTGTCCGCCCGCTTGCCGCCATGGGCCTGCTGCCTCCGGGCGCACCCCTCACCTGCTTTTCCCTCACCGGCTATTCCGGCGGCGGGAAGAAGATGATCGCCCAGTACGAGCAGGCATCGCGTCCCCCGGCGTACTCCAGTCCCGCCCTCTACGGACTCCTGCAAAACCACAAGCACATTCCGGAAATGCAGCATCTCTGCGGCCTGGAGCGCGCCCCGGTGTTCGTCCCCATTGTGGACGACTATTATAAAGGTATGGCCAGCACGGTTCCCTTCCACATGTCTCAGCTCCAGGGTGTCTCCAGCCTGCACGCGGTCTGGGAGGCCCTTCACGGCTATTATCTGGAAACCGCCGGACCGGAGGGAATTGTCCGGGTAGAGATGGACCCCACGGCCCCCGAGAGCGGCGTGGATTCCGGCTTCAAAATCTATGCCAATACGCTGTGCGGGAAGGACGTTCTTTCCCTCATCGTCACCGGAAACGACGAGCGCTTCACCATCACCGCCCTTTTCGATAATCTGGGCAAAGGCGCATCCGGCGCGGCAGTGCAGAACATGAACCTGATGCTGGGCTTTGCGGAGTCCGAAGGACTTCATTTGTAAAAAAGAGGGTCTTCCTTCTGAATTCAGACAGCGAGGTGTCAATATGCTGAACTTCATTAACGGCGGCGTCTGCGCCGCGCAGGGCTTCCGGGCCGCAGGCGTTCATGTGGGCGTGAAAACCCACGCCGCCTGGAAACGGGACGTGGCTCTTATCGTCTCCGATGTGGACTGTGCCGCCGCTGCGGTGTTCACCAAAAACCGGGTCAAGGCCGCCCCTATCCGGGTAGACCTCCAGCATCTGGCCAACGGAACGGCCCGCGCCATCATTGCCAACAGCGGCAACGCCAACGCCTGTGCCCCCCAGGGGGAGGAAAACGCAGAGCGGATGTGCGCCGCCGCCGCCAAGGCCATTGGCTGCAGGCCGGAGGATGTGCTGGTGTCCTCCACCGGCGTTATCGGCCAGCGGATCAACGTGGAGGCCATTGAGGCAGGCATTCCGGAGCTGTATGCCGCCCTGGAGCGCTCGGACGCCGCCAGCGACGCCGCCGGACACGCCATCATGACCACCGACCTGGTGAAGAAAGAGGCGGCTGTGGAGACGGTGATCGGCGGCAAGACCGTCCGCCTGGGCGGCATTGCCAAGGGCAGCGGCATGATTCACCCCAACATGGGAACCATGCTCTGCTTCCTCACCACAGACTGCGCCATTTCGCCCACCATGATCCATACCGCCCTGCTGGAGACGGCAAAAGTCAGTTTCAACCGCATCAGCGTCGACGGGGACACCTCCACAAACGATACCTGCTGTGTTCTGGCCAACGGTCTGGCGGGAAATGCCGCCATTACGGAAAAAGGGCCGGATTACGACGCCTTCCTGACCGCGCTGAAAGCCCTGTGCATTGAGCTGGCCAAGCGAATGGCCTCCGACGGCGAAGGCGCCCGGCATCTGATTACCTGCCAGGTTCAGGGCGCCAAAAGCGAGGACAGTGCCGAAGCCATCGCCAAGTCCGTCATCTCCTCCACCCTGACCAAGGCGGCCATCTTCGGCGCGGACGCCAACTGGGGCCGCGTGCTGTGCGCCATGGGCTATTCCGGCGAGGATTTTGACCCGGACCGGACAGCCGTGCGCTTTGCCAGCGCCGCCGGTGAGATTCAGGTGTGCGAAAAGGGCCGGGGACTGGACTTCGACGAGGAGCTGGCCAAGCGCATCCTGAACGAGCATGATGTGGAAATCAACATCACCTTGGAAGAGGGAGCCGCTGCCTGCGTCTGCTGGGGCTGCGATATCACCTATGACTATATTAAGATCAACGGCGATTACAGAACCTGACCCGGGGCGGAAATTTCCCCATGATATGCCTTTTCTCCTGCAGAAATACCATCCGAAAGGAGAGGTGCTTTTGTCCTCCCATGAACAGCAGGCTCAGACCTTAGTAGAAGCCCTGCCTTACATTCAGAAATATACCGGCAAAACCGTCGTCATCAAATACGGCGGCAACGCCATGACCTCCGATACTCTGCGGCGTTCTGTGATGACCGACATCGTTCTGCTGAATCTGGTGGGAATCCGTGTTGTCGTCGTCCATGGCGGCGGACCCGAAATTTCCGCCATGCTGAAAATGATCGGCCACACCTCCCGCTTCGTGGACGGGCTGCGCTACACCGACGCCACTACCATGGATGTCGTACAGGCCGTTCTCTGCGGCAAGGTCAACAAAGATCTGGTGGCGCAGCTTAACCGTTTGGGCGGCCCTTCCATAGGGCTGTGCGGTCTGGACGGCCAGCTGTTCCAGGCCGTGCGGCTGGATGAAAAATACGGTCTGGTCGGCAAAGTCACCGGCGTGAATCCCAGACCCGTGGAAAACGCCCTTCAGAGCGGGTACATCCCGGTTGTCTCTACCGTGGCCCAGGGCCTGGACGCCGACACCGCCTACAACATCAACGCCGACACCGCCGCCGCCAAGCTGGCCGAGGCCCTGGGAGCGGAAAAGCTCATCCTTCTTACGGACGTGCGGGGCCTCCTGCGGAATCCCCAGGACGAAGCTTCCCTGATTCACGTGGTCCACACCTACGAGGTTCCGGAGCTGGTCAACAGCGGCATCATCTCCGGCGGCATGATTCCCAAGATGGAGTGCTGCGTGGACGCCATTCAGGGCGGCGTGGAACGGGTTCACATTCTGGACGGGCGGATTCCCCATTCCATTTTGATTGAGCTGCTCTCCGACGAGGGTATCGGCACCATGATGAAAAAGGAGGAAACCCCATGACTTCACAGGCAATACAGCAGCTGACGCAGGATTTTGTGATGGAAACCTACGGGCGCTTCCCGGTGGCGCTGGACCACGGCCAGGGCGCCACGCTTTACGACCCTGAGGGACGGGCCTATATCGATTTTACCAGCGGCATTGGCGTCAACGCCCTGGGTTACGGCTGCCAGCCCTGGGCCGACGCCATCGCCGCCCAGGCCAAAAAGCTGGGTCACACCTCCAACCTCTTCTATACCGAGCCTCCCGCAAAATTGGCCGAGTGTCTTTGCCGCCGCACCGGCGAGAGCTGCGTCTTTTTCGCCAATGGCGGCGGCGAGGCCAACGAGGGCATGATTAAGCTGGCCCGGAAGTACAGCTTTGACAAGTACGGGCAGGGGCGGAGCACCATCATCACCCTGAAAAACTCCTTCCACGGCCGGACGATCACCA
This sequence comes from Oscillibacter sp., assembly GCA_022797935.1. GTDB lineage: Bacteria > Bacillota > Clostridia > Oscillospirales > Oscillospiraceae > Oscillibacter. The sequence continues at coordinate 5,256 of JAAWLO010000087.1, forward strand.
CGCTGAAGGCCACCGGCCAGGATGTATTCCACAACTTCTTCTTCCCCTTTACGGAGGGCTTCCGCTATGCGGACGCCGGGAATTTGGACAGCCTGCTGGAAACCGCTGGAGAAGACGTCTGCGCCGTTATGGTGGAACTGGTCCAGGGAGAGGGCGGCGTGCTGCCTCTGGAGCAGTCCTACGTAACGGCCCTGGCGGACCTCTGCGCCCAACGGGACTGGCTGCTGCTGGTGGACGAAGTCCAAACCGGCGTGGGCCGGACGGGAACCCTTTTCGCCTTCCAGCAATATGGCATTCTTCCCGATGTGGTCTCCTTTGCCAAGGGCATTGCCGGCGGCCTGCCTATGAGCGGCATCATGGCCAACGAGAAGTGCCGGAAGGTACTGGGTCCCGGCATGCATGCCACCACCTTCGGCGGCAATCCCGTCTGCGCCGCCGCCGGACTTGTGGTTCAGGAGATGCTGAATGACCGCTTCCTGAAAGAGGTTCAGGAAAAAGGAGACTATCTCCGGAAGGGCATTGAGGCCCTGCATCTGCCCTGCCTGGGCAAAACCCGGGGACTGGGCCTGATGATCGGCATTGCCGTCCAAGACGGCTGGAGCAACCAGGACCTTGCCAAACGGCTGATTGAAAACGGACTCCTGGTGCTGACTGCCGGACCGGGCCTGCGGCTTCTGCCTCCGCTGGTCATTTCGCAGGATGAGATGGACCAGGGCCTGGAAATTATGAAGAAAACCCTGTCCTGAGCCTTTCTATTTTGATTGAGGTGCGTATATGGAACCGAAACACTTTTTAAAGCTGTTAGACTTTACACCCGCTGAAATTCAGCAGTTTCTTGACACTGCCGCCGGCCTGAAGGCCAAGAAAAAGGCCGGGGTTCCCCACCGCTATCTGGAGGGAAAAAACGTTGCCCTGATTTTCGAGAAAACCTCCACCCGGACCCGCTGCGCCTTCGAGGTAGCGGCTCAGGACCTGGGCATGGGCAGCACGTATTTAGGTCCCACCGGCTCTCAGATTGGCGTGAAGGAATCCATTCCCGACACCGCCCGGGTACTGGGGCGGATGTACGACGGCATTGAATACCGGGGCTTCGGTCAGGAGATTGTGGAGGATTTGGCCCGCTACGCCGGGGTTCCCGTTTTCAACGGGCTGACCAATGAATTTCATCCCACCCAGATTCTCGCCGATTTTCTCACCATTCAGGAGCAGTTCGGCCAGCTGGCCGGAACGAAGCTGGTCTACCTGGGCGATGCCCGCTTCAACATGGGCAACTCCCTGATGGTAGGCTGCGCCAAAATGGGAATGCACTTTGTGGCTTGCGCGCCCAAGTCCTATATGCCGGACCAGAGCCTCATCGACACCTGCCAGGAAATCGCCCGGGAAACCGGGGCCCGGCTGGAGTTCATCGAAGATCCCCTGGAGGCTGTGAAAAACGCGCAGGTACTGTACACCGATGTGTGGGTCTCCATGGGGGAACCGGCAGAGGTCTGGGAGGAGCGGATTCGCCTTCTGAGTCCCTATCAAGTCACCAAGACGCTGATGGACGCCGCCGGGCCCCAGTGCCGGTTTATGCACTGCCTCCCCGCCTACCACGATCACCGGACCGCCGTGGGAAAGGAAATGGGACAGCGTTTTGGCCGGGACGCCATGGAGGTCACGGATGAGGTTTTTGAGTCGCCGCAGTCGATTGTCTTTGACGAGGCGGAAAACCGGATGCACACCATCAAGGCCGTTCTGTACGAGCTGATGAAATAAGCAGGCCATCCCCCAGAGCTTCGGCTTTGGGGGATATTTTTATCCGCCTTCAGCGGGATGCCGTCTCTCTTCCACGCATTGGAAGCGATTTCGCAGGAAGAAACTTGTCCGGTATCGTTCGGTCCTAAAATGACAACACAATCAATTTTGCTTTTGAGGCTTGCCGGTATTCCACAAATCACAGCCTATATTTTGTTTATATATCTAAAAATTTACGGATTTTCATCTTTCATATTGACATTATCTTCATCTTCTATTACAATCAACAAAATGATAACATTATCATTTCAACATATTCAAAGGAGGTCCCTCATGGATACTTCGGCATTGATTCAGGAACGAAAGCAATTGGAGGAAATTGTGGCCGGGTGCAAGTTCGAGTCCGCTGAGGAAGTGGCACAGCTCTTCCAGGCTTACACCCATCTCATCTGGAAACACAAACAGGTGGGCCGTATCTACGATTTCTACTACGACGGTATGCGCATCCACCGGGAGGGCGGCAACGACCTCATCGGCGTGGACAAGGTAGTTCAGGACACCCTGACCTGTCTGGCCGCTTTCCCTGACATGGAATTCCAATTCTACACCATCCACGGCACCGGAAACCAGGAGGACGGCTACCGCTTCGGCCAGGCCGTGTATTTCACCGGCACCTTCCTGGGCGTGGGGCCCTATGGCCTGGGTACCGGCGCCTCCTTCCAGCCCCACGAGTGTGTGGATCTGTGTGAATGCCTGGTGAAAAAGATCGACGGGAAATGGCGGGTGGCCGAGGAGTGGGGCGACCGCAGCACCCTGGCCTTCCAGCGGGTCCTGCGGCAGGCCAAGCCCTTCCGAAATCCCCGGGAAGAGCTGGAATCCGTTCCCGTCCCCCTTCCTCCAGAGCCCCCGGCGGAGGAAAGCGATTCGGAACCCATTGCAGAGTAAAGGAGGAATGGACATGTATAAAGCAGACCGCATGTACCAGGAAATGATGGCCCTGGACCAGCAAATCAAGGCCCTTCAGCCCGACGGCGATGAGACGGTCACAGAGTATTTCCGCCTCTATACCCTCTTGATTTACAACTACGCCTGGCTGGGCAGCCTGTATGACATTTACGACCCTGACGCCGTCATTCTTCTCGGCAACGGGCGGCAGCTCCACGGCGCGGCCGAGATGGTGCAGAATACCACGCAGCTTCTGGCCGCCTTCCCGGACCTGCATCTCACCCTGGCGGATATTTTCGTCACTCCCCGGGACAACGGCTATCAGCTTTACCGCCGCTTCTACCTTGACGGCACAAATTTGGGCTTCAGCCCCTACGGCGCTCCCACCGGCAAGCCGCTGGAGGGCCGGAAGGCCCTGTGCCAGAGCATGTCCACGCTGGAGCGCAAGCCGGACGGCTGGAAAATCACCCGGGAGTTCACCATGTATCCCGAGGAGTGGCTGCAGCAGGTGTGCGCCCCTTAAGCAACCGCAAATCCCCATTCATTTTCCGATAAGGAGGGACCCGCCATAAGACCATTCTGGACGCCGTGATCATCCTGGCTTACATTTGGGGGATGCTCCTGTTCAGCATTTACCTGGGAAAAAGCAACCAGACCCAGGAAGACTATTTCATCGGAGGGCGTTCTATGCCCTTCCTTCCGGTGGCCTGTTCCATTGCCGCCTCCACCATCAGCGCCAACGGCATGGTCGGTGGTCCCGGCGGCGCTTACATCAACGGATTCAGCTTCTTCATGCTTCAATTCAGCATACCGCTGGTCCTGGTGCTCGCCTGCAACTACATGGTTCCCTTCATGTACAACCTGAAGATCACCTCCTGCTATGAATATGTGGAGATGCGCTTCGGGAAAATCAGTCACATCCTCGCCTGCTTTGGCTATCTTTTCACCGCTGTCGCCCTTCTGTTCGGGTTCGTCTATATCCCATCCCTGATTATTCAGCAAATGACGGGATGGAGCTTGCTGCTGATTGTGCCGCTCATTGTCCTGGCCGTCATTTTCTACACCATGGCCGGCGGCATCAAAGCCGTCATCTGGACGGACGCGGCACAGATGGTCATCATGTGGGCCGGCATGCTTTCCATTCTGATTATTCCCTTTGCCAAGGGCGGCCTCAGCTTCTCCCAGGTGATGGACACCACCCAGTCGGCGGATGCTGAACGCCCTGGACTTCTCCCCGGACCCGGCCCTGGAGAACGGTTTCTGGGTGGCCCTGCTGGGCGGCGGCGCTTTGTGGCTCCAGTATTTCGCCACGGACCAGACCCAGGTCCAGCGGATGCTCTCGGCCAAATCCGTGGGCTCCCTGAAGCGCTCTATCGTCAGCAGCGGCCTTATTATGAACGTCATGTACTTCGTATTCATTCTGTCCGGCGCCATTCTGTACTCCTTCTACCAGGGACAGTCTTTTGAAAGCGCCAACCAGGTGATGATTACCTTCATTCTGGAAAACATTCCAATTGGCCTGCTGGGACTGATTATTGCCGCCATTTTCGCCGCCGCCATGTCCAGCATTGACTCCGTTCTGAACTCCATGACCGCCGTGTTTGTCATGGACATCTACCAGAAGTATATCCGGAAGGGGCAGAAGGAAACGCCGCTGCGGGTTACAATCGGATTTACCGGCGTATTCGGTGTGGTGGTCATCCTCTTTGTTCTCATGGGCTTCAATGGCACCACCGCTTCCGTCCTGTCCACCGTGGGCGCATACGCCGGTTATGTGGCGGGCTCCCTGCTCTCCGTTTTCCTTCTGGGGCTCTTCACCCGCAGGGCCAACGACATCGGCACCGCTGTGGGATTCGCGGCCGGACTGCTGGCTACCTGGGCGGTGTCCGGCACCAATCTCAACTGGCTCTGGTACTACCTAGTCGGTGCGGCGGTATCCTTCGTGACCGGCTGCGTGGTCAGCTGCCTCACCGGCGGCTGCAAGACAGAGATTGCCCACATGACCATCCAGGGCCAGCGGGAGAACCTGCTTGCCCAGGGACGCTCGGAAGAAAACGGCGTTTCCATTCTTCCGGGAAAGATGGATCAATACGGCTGGATTCTGCTGGTGTTTTTCGCGGTCCAATTTGTTGTCCTGTTGTTCTTCACAAAGTCATGAAAAGGAGACGCTTTTATGGGGAATTTTTCTGAGGAAAAAACGTTGGCTCTGGCCTACATGGATGCCCTGGAGAACTGTGAACTGCCGGAGCTGGAATCTATCCTGGCCCGTCACACCGGTCCGTCCCACCAGATGCGCAGTGTGTATCCCTTTCGGGAGTCCAACAGCGCAAAAGAAGCGGCGGAACAGGTTTGGATTCCCATGCGCACGTCTCTGACAGGCATGCAGCGCCGTCAGGATATCTTTATCGCCGGGTCAAATTGTCTGGCCGATGAGGTCTGGGTCATGAGCATGGGACACTTTGTGGGGCTGTTTGACCGGGAATGGCTTGGCATCCGCCCCACCGGGAAGATGGCCAGCCTGCGCTACGTAGAATTTATCTGCGTAGAGCAAGGACATGTTACCCAGAGCTGCCTGCACTTGGATCTGATCGGCTTGATGCAGCAGGCCGGAGTTTATCCCCTGCCTCCCTCCACGGCACAGTATTTCATCTATCCCGGCCCCAAGCGGCACAACGGTCTGCTGTATGAGGACGCGCCGCCGGAGCAGGCGCCGGAGACCCTGGCCTTGGTGGAGCGGATGTGCCAGGACCTGGTAGACGGCGGTCTGGTCAGCGCGGCAGACTGCACCGTAAATGCCCGCTATACGGAGGAGGTCTACGCCCGCACCTTCTCGCCAAAAATGACCTGGTATGGTCCCTGCGGCATTGGTGCCTCCTACACCATCCCCCGCTATGTCGCTCAGCATCAGGGGCCCTTTTCCGATGGGCTGACCGATATGCGTTTCGTCGGTCATCGGGCCCGCTTTGCCGAGGGAAACTTCGCCTGCTGGTTTGGCTGGCCCAACCTGAAAAACCGGAACAGCGGCGGTTTCCTCGGCTTGCTGGAGGGCCGCTCGGAATCGGACATGTACGTGGTAGACATCTATTCCTGTGAAGAGGGCATGATCGAAGAAAACTGAGATGTATTGTGTAAAGGGTGGTTTCACCACCCAAATACACATTGGCTGACGGTTCATTTGTGGCAGAATGACAGAGGCTGGAAAGGCGGTGATCG
>JAAWLO010000088.1 GCA_022797935.1 Oscillibacter sp.
CGTCCTGGGCCAGATGCTGGGCGTGCTGATGCGGACCATTCTCTCCAACCTCACCCACGCGGCGGACCGCGCCATTGAGCAGGGCAATTTCCGCCGGGCCACCAGTATGCACATTGTGTGGGGCACCGTGCTCTATTCCCTGATGTACTTCGTGCCCATTTTCCTGGCGGTGTACCTGGGCACCGACTTCGTGCAGAGGCTGGTGGAGGTCATTCCCGCCTGGCTCACCGACGGGCTGAACCTGGGCAGTAAATTCCTCACCGCCTACGGTATTGCGCTGCTGCTGAGCAGCATGCTGAACAAGAGTCTGGTGGTCTTCTTCCTTCTGGGCTTCTTCCTGGTGGGCTATATCGGCCTGAACATCACCGCCATTGCCATCTTCGCCTGCATCATCGCTGTGGTGCTGACGGGACTGAAGTTCCGGGGCGGAGCCGCCGTTTCCGCCAGCGGTGCGCCGCTGGACAGCGAGTATGACCCGCTGGAAGACGACGACGATCTGTAAAGGAGGAAGAGACATGAGCAGCACCAAGGTAAGCGACCGCAAGAAATACTGGCAGTTCCTCTGGCGCTCCTGGGCAATCCAGGACTCCTGGAACTACGAACGGCAGATGAATATGGGCTTCCTTTTCGGAATCGCCCCCACGCTGGACCGCCTCTACCCCGACGAAAAGGACCCGCAGCAGCTGGCCTATAAGAAAGAGGCCTACCAGCGCCACATGGCCTTCTACAACTGCACCCCCCAGACCAGCGCCTTCACCCTGGGTCTGGCCGCCTCCATGGAGGAACAGTACGCCGCCGACCGGGAGAACTTCAACCCCGACACCATCAACGCCGTGAAAACCTCCCTCATGGGCCCCCTCTCCGGCGTGGGTGACAGCTTCTTCCAGGGCACCGTCCGCATCATTGCCTTTGGTCTGTGCATTCAGCTGGCCCAGCAGGGCAGCATCCTGGGGCCTATTCTGGCCATGCTGATTTCCTTCTTCCCCTCCTTCCTCATCACCTGGTTTGCCGGAAAGCTGGGCTACACCATGGGCAGCAAGTACCTCACCAAGCTCCAGGGGGGCATGATGGACCAGCTGATGTATGTCTGCGGCATTGTGGGCCTGATGGTAATCGGGGCCATGGTGGCCAGTATGGTGGGCATCACAACGCCCATCACCTTTGAGAGTGCCGGGCTGGTTCTGCAGGATATTGTCGACTCCATTCTGCCCTGCGCCCTGGACCTGGCCATTGTGATGGCTATGTACACCATGATTAAAAAGCGCTTTAAAACCGGCTGGCTTCTGGCCATCTGCATCGTGGGCGGCATCCTCATCAACGCCCTGGGCATCCTGATTTAACACAGTCCCTTTCCACAACACGGCTATTACATATTTAGGAGGAATTTTATTATGTACAACATCGACATGAACAAGGTTAAGGACATCATCTCCAAGATTACCGCCGGCCGCACCGTTGAGAACGTGGCCTTTGTGGGCTGCGGCGCGTCCAAGAGCGAGCTGTACCCCGGCAAGTACTTCCTGGCCAACGCCTCCAAGAAGCTGCGGGTGGCCCATTACACCGCCAGCGAGTTCAACACGGACACCCCTGACTGGCTGGGCGAGACCACCGTGGTCATCACCGCCTCTCTGGGCGGCTCCACCCCCGAGACTGTTCAGGCCAATGCGGTCGCCAAGGCCGCCGGTGCGGCAGTCATTGCCGTCACCCACGCCGCCGGGTCCCCCCTGACCAAGGACGCCGACTACGCCATCATCCACGGCTTTGAGGCCAACTACGCCGCCAAGCTGGAGAAGATGGGCTATGTCATGGCCCTGGCCCTGGAGATTCTCCAGCAGGTGGAGGGCTACGACAAGTACGAGCAGATGCTGGCTGGCTTCGACAAGATTTTTGAGCTGGCGGAGAACAGCGCCCAGTCCGCCCGGAAAGCCGCCAAGGAGTTCGCCGCCAAGTACGCCGACGCTCCGGTGATCTATGTCATGTCCTCCGGCGCTTCCGCCGAGGTGGCCTACTCCACCTCCATCTGCCTGATGATGGAGATGCAGTGGATCAACTCCGGTTCCTTCCACGCCGGTGAGTTCTTCCACGGTCCCTTCGAGATTGTGGACAAAGACGTGCCCTTCATCCTGCTGATGAACGACGGCAAGACCCGTTCCGTGGACGCCCGGGCCCTGACTTTCCTCCAGCGCTTCGACGCCCTGACCACCGTGGTGGACGCCAAGGATTACGGCCTTTCCGGCGCTGCCGGTGAAGTGTCCACCTACTTCAACCCCCTGCTCCACACCGCCGTCTTCCGGGTTTTCGCCGAGGAGCTGAGCTTCCTCCGCCAGCACCCCCTGACTAAGCGGCGCTATATGTGGAAAATCGAGTACTGAGTTCCAGTCAATTTCCATTCAGAAGAAGGGCCGGGAGGGCGGGCGAAGCCCGTCCTCCCCTTGTTTTCAGGAGGGCGTTATGGTCAAAGGAATTATTTTTGACATGGACGGCGTGCTGGTGGACACCGAGTGGTACTACCAACAGCGGCGGGCGGAATTTTTCCAGCGCATGGACTTTCCCAGTCCCGTCAACAGCTTTGTAGGATCCAACGAGCAGGCCATCTGGGAGGCCCTGGTGCCGGATGACCCGGAGTTCCGCCAGCAGATGCTGATGGCCTACCGGGCCTACCGCCGCCTGCATCCCGTGCCTTATCAGGAGCTGCTCAACCCGCAGGTCCCCGGTCTCTTCCGAGCTCTGAAGGAACGGGGGCTGAAAACCGCCATCGCCTCCTCCTCCTACCTGGGCGGCGTGCGGAAAGTGGCGGAGGTAGCCGGAATTACGGAGCTGGTGGATTTCATGATCAGCGGGGAACAGTGCGCCGCCTACAAGCCGGACCCGGAGATTTACCTCCGCGCCATGGAGGCCCTGGACCTGACGCCGGAAACAGCCCTGGCGGTGGAGGATTCGCCCACCGGCATTACCGCCGCCCGGCGGGCGGGACTGCGGGTCTATGCCCTGCGGCCCAGGCCGGAGCTGACGCTGGACCAGAGCGCCGCCACGGCAGTCATCGAGCAGCTGAATGATGTGCTGGAATACCTGTGAGGAAGCGGGCATGGAAAAAAAACTCCGGCGCTGGGGACTGATGGCCCTGGCGGTGCTGGTCATGGCGGTGGGAAGTCATTTTTTCCTGTTCCCCAACCAGTTCTGCTTCGGCGGCGTCAGCGGCCTGTCCACCATTGCCGCCCGGCTGACACCTCTTTCCGCCGGTACCTTCAACGCGGCGGCCAATCTCGTTCTGCTGCTGGCGGCGTTTCTCTTCGTGGGAAAGTCCTTTGCCATGACCACCGCCTTTGCCAGCCTGGGACTCTCCGCACTGCTGGTGGCCTTTGAGAAGTGGGTTCCCCTGGCGGACCCCCTCACCAGCCAGCCCATGCTGGAATTTCTGCTGGCGGTGTCCCTTCCCTCGGCGGGCTGCGCTCTGCTGTTTCACCTGGGCGCTTCCAGCGGCGGCACCGATATTCCCGCCATGATTCTGAAAAAACACGCTCACATCCAGAATATCGGCGTGGCGCTGTTCTGGATTGACCTGTTCATGGTGGCCGCAGGGGCTTTTGTGCTGGATTTGCAGGCCATGCTGTATTCCGCCGTGGGACTGGCTGTCAAAACCTTCCTCATTGACGACATCATTGGCAGCATCACCATGTGCAAATCGGTCATGGTGGTCTGCGAGGACGCCGGGCCTCTGTGCGAGTACATCACCCATACCCTGGGCCGGGGCGCCACTGTGGGTCCCGCCAAAGGGGCCTACACCGGCGCGGAACAGTCCATTGTCTTCACCACCCTCACGCGCCGCCAGGCCAACCAGCTCCGGCTGTTCATCCGGCAGAATGCCTTTCCGGCTTTCATCACCATGTCCAGCACGGTGGATGTATTTGGCCAAGGCTTTGCCAATGTATAGCCAGCACAGTTGAAAAGAATCCCATGGGATTCTTTTCAACGAACCGCCGCCTTAGCGGTGGTTCGAGCCGCAAAGCGGCTGTCCGCGCATGGCTTCATAGGAAACGCAACTGCGTTGACTATATAACCAGCGGCCCGCAGGCAGCGCCGCAGAAAGGAAGCACCCCCATGAAAGAATTTACGTACACGATAACCGACCCGGTGGGAATCCACGCCCGTCCGGCAGGCCTGCTGGTCAAGGCCATTAAGACCCTGGACAGCACCGTCACCATTGAAAAGGAGGGCGGCCAGTCCGCCTCCGGCTCAAAGCTCATGGCCTTGATGAGTCTGGGCATCAAGCAGGGAGACCGGGTGATTGTCCGCCTGGAGGGGGACAGCGAGGAAACCGACGCCGCTGCCCTGGAACAGTTTTTCCATCAACATCTGTAATACGAAAAACGGACGAACCATTCTTTTCCCCGGTTCGTCCGTTTCTTGTTTTCCGATTCGACAGCCCTCACGTGGTCCGGGGAATTACTCCCGCGAAGCTGAACCAGCCCCTGTGGTCCCGGAAAGCCCCGGTGAAGCCCTCCTGAAGCTCCCAGGCCGTCCCGCTGGCATACAGCGGCGCTAAGGCGTGGTCCATCAGCAGCAGGGCCTCCGCGTCGTGGAGGCAGCCCATGCGGGCGGTGCCGTCGGCGGCTCCGGCGATAATTTTCATCAGTGTGTCATAGGCGCTGTTCTCATACTTGGCCAGATTTTCCGTACTGCCGGCAGTCCAGGACATCAGGAAGCATTCCGCGTCGTTGGCCGAGGCGGTAATCCGCCGGGCCGCCAACTGGTACTCCCCGCTCCGCAGCGCCGCCATCAGTTCCCGTTCCGTCAGGCCCTTGGGAACCACCTGGACGTCCAGGGTATCCCGCCACTGCCGGCAAAGAGCCTGGGCAACGGCCTCATTGGCGCGGTTCTGTAAGTAAAGGTACTCCAGCTCTCCCAGGTCCCGGCCGCTGCCATAGCCCGCCTCCTCCAGCAGGGCCTTGGCGGTCTGGCAGCGGGACGCATAGGTCTCCGGGTCGTTGTCCAGGAGGCTGCCGCCTGCCGTGCGGAAGTCCGCCTCTTCATTTTCCGGCACGCCGGGAGGAACCAGGCCCTCCGCCGGCTGGGCCGCCGTTCCCACGGCCTCCACCAGGGCGCCGCGGTCAATGACCAGACTCATGGCCTCCCGAAGAAGCCCGTCGGCAAAGGGCTCCCCGGCATTGTTGAACAGAAGGGTGTAGGTCTCCAGCTCCGGCAGCGCGGACCAGTCCGGACTGGCCGCCAGTTCCGCCAGACGTTCCTCCGGCAGGGGCCAAACCGCCTCGATTTCCCGGTTCTGGTAAAGCGCCCAGGCGTCGGCGGCAGAGCTGGTAAACCGGAAGGTAATGCTCTGGGGACCGGGCTGCGTGCCGTAATAGTGGCTATTGGCCTCCAGCTGGAGGCTGCCCGCCTCCGAGGCCGCTACCGTGTACGGTCCGTTGGTCACCAGCTGCGTGGGGTCGCCCTTCCACCAAGACTGCCGCCCGGAAGCTGTCTTCAGCCGCTGGACCACATCCTGACGCAGGGGCATGGCGGCCGGGGATGTACAGACCTCTTTCAGGAACCAGTCGTGCCGCCCGTCCAAGACCACCACCAGCGTGCTGTCATTGCGGGCCGTCACCTGCAGCAGGCTCATGTCTCCGGCAGCCCGGGCCTCCCGAAAGCCGCTGACCACGGAGAGCAGGTCCGCATAGCGGGACCCTGTGGCCGGGTCCGCCAGACGCTGCCAGGCATAGACAAAATCATGGGCGGTCACCGGCTCCCCGTCGGACCAGCGGGCGCTGCGGAGGCGGAAGGTATACGTCACACGAAGACTTCCGTCCTGGGTCTCCTCGTTCTGGTCCACGGACTTGGCCATACCGCCAATCACCGTGGTCCGTCCGGAACTGTCTACGGTCAGGCGCATCAGATTTTCATACAGATGGGCCAGAATGGTCTGGTCCCCGGCCTCTTCGGCGTAAATGGGGTCCAGAGAAGCGGGCTCCCCGCCTGTACAGACCCTCAGGGCAACGCCCTCGCCATCCTTGGCGCAGGCTGTGAGAAGCAGCAGCAGCGCCGCCAGCAGCAGCGCCGCCGGGCGCTTGAGGAAACGAGTCATAAAAAAACCTCCAAAAACGGTCCCGCCAGAGGAACCGCATCAACGCATACTCTGCCGGCGCCCTGAGAACACGGGCCCGGCAAGAGTTCATTATAAAGAATTTCCCCCGCCTTGTAAAGGCGGAGGAAACAAAAAAGTAACAAAAATGACAAAATTTAAAATTCCGTTCACATTTCATTCATAGTTTCCCGGAATTCCGCTCACTTCAGGGTCAGCACCGCGTCCTCCGGCAGGGCGGCGGACAGCAGCAGGCGAACGCTGTTCAAAGCCGCTTCCCGGGCCTCCTCCAGCAGACCGCTTTCCAGGGCCTTGGTTTCCATGGCGGCCTTCTGCTCCGTCTGGAAGGCGGTAAAGTCCTCCACCGTCAGCGGGTTGAAGAGGCTGTTCCGCTCGTCAAAGACCTCCACGCTGTTTTCGTCCAGCTCATGGGAGAGAATTTCCGCCTGCGGCAGGGTGACGGTGACGCGGTTTTCCAAAACGGAGACCTGGGCCCCGCGAAGGTTCACACCGGCCTTGATGATACCGTCGTATGTAAGGATGAAGCGCTTGGTGGTGAATGGGATGGTTATGCCGTAAAAATCGCCTTTGTTCTCAAACTGGGCCATGTTGGTATAGCGATAAGAGACGCTGGCCAGCTCGCTGATTTCCGCCAGCTGGTTTTCCAGCACCACGGCGGACAGCTCCGGTTCCGATGGCCGGCTGGCGGCGTACCGTCCCCCCAGGAAGCCCGCCGCGCCCACGGCCAGACACAGCAAAATACCGAATACCAAATATTTCAAGGTCTTGAAGGGCCGGATACCCTCCCGTTCCGCGTTCATAAAAATGCCCCCTTTTCAAAATCCCTGGCTTCAGCATACCACAAAAACGAAAAACCGTCAAATTCCGCCGGCAGCCCGCTCTACTCCACGCACAGGACAGCGCCGTCTCCTGCGCGCTCCGCCGCCGCCTTCAGGAGCTGGTCCTCTACATCCGCGTCCAGCACCACTTCCGCACAGGAGTCCTTGAAGAGGACCTCCTTTACCCCCTCCAGTTCCAGCAGCTCTTTCCGGCAGACCTCCGTGCCGGGAACAGAGAGATGGAGCACCTTGCAATCGATCCGCTCAATCCGGAAAATGACGGGCCGGGTTCCGCCGGAACAGCAGGCGATCATCTCCCGCTCATCCCGCATCCAGCCCCGCATGATAGACCCGCCCTGCAGCCCCGCATAGATATAACGGGAGATGGCATCCCAGGCCTCGGAGCAGTGGGGAAAAGCCGGGCCGCCCGCAGTGGATTCCGCCGGTTCCTCCGTCTGCCGCAGAGTGTTGAGGCCCATGTGCCAGAAATCGTCGGCAGAACCGTAACGCTCAAACAGAAAGGTATCCCCCACCTGATAGCAGGGACAGGACCCGGCCTGGGGGAGCCGCACAGTACCGCGCCTGGAGGTCGGGGTAAAGCTTTTTGTCGATGACCGTCACCTTTACTCTGTGCTGCACAGCAATTCCTCCTGTTTCTGCATTTCCGGAAGGTTCCCTCTTATACCAATTTCTCAAAATGGAAAAACGTCTCGTCCTCTCCGTTCCGCCGCATGCAGGCGGAAAGCATCCGGAAGGACGCTTGGTTCTCCTTGAAGCATTTGGCAAATACCCGGCCCAGATGGAGCTTGTACAGCCCCCACTCCGCCGCCGCGATAAAGGCCTCCGTGCCGTAGCCGTTTCCGGCATAGGCCTTGTCAATGCGGCAGCCCAGCTCCGCGCCGCCCCGGCAGTCGAAGTTGTAGAGCACCGCCTCACCAATGAGCTTTCCCTCCAGCCGGACGGCGAAGTTCACCGCCAGATGGTTCGCAAAATCCCGCTTCGCCACGTCAAAGAAGCTCCGTTCCTCCACCGGTCCGCCCAGACCAGCCACATCGTCGTAGCCCCACCAGCGGTTCCGGTCCTTGTCCAGCACCAGGGCGTTATAGGCGGGAATATCGCTTTCCTCCAGGGCGGAGAGGGTCAGCCGGGCGGTCTTCACCTCGGGAATCTCTGTAATATAGCGCATCAGCTCATTCAGGGGCTCAAAGCGGTATTTGGGCGCCAGCTTGGCGGGGCCGTACTGGAGCTTGGAGGTCCGCAAGCCCTTGTCCGCCGCGTCATCCTCCCGGTCAATCCACTGGCAGTCCCCGCCGAAGGCCAGGGCAAAGGCCTGCACAAAGGCCGGGTACACACCGGTGTAGGAGTACAGCGCCTTTTCAATGTGAATGATGAGCGTGTCCCCGCAGCGCTCCGCCAGGGAGAGGGCAATCAGCTTTTCCCCGTCGAACATGCCTCCGGCAACAAACCAGGGCTTCCCGGCCAGCTTCAGCATCTTCTTCGCCAGGGCCAGCTCATCCAGGGCCTTGGCGTTGTCCCCCTTGGGAAACTCCGCCTCGAAGTCCTGCCAGAAGCGCTCCACCGCCGGGGCGTCCTCCGCCGTCAGGGCCCGGACCTCCGCGTCCGGCCATTGCGCCCGGAATTTTTTGATGTGATTCCGCTGGCCGGAGTAGCGCCGGCCGGTGAAGTACTGGAGGTCCTCCCGGTAGTACACATAGTCCCGCCAGGTGCGGATATCGCTGACCCGGACGTAGGGATACCGGCTGAGCACCTTTGCTGCCAGATGTTCCGGCACCATGGAAATGACCGGCAGCTGTCCCGCCTCCAGGCAATAGGCCTCTATGGCCGACAGGGCGGCCTCCACGTCCCCCTCCGGGCCGGGAACGGGATAATCGAAGTTCCAGCCTCCCGCGTCCCGGTTCCGAACCACCAGACAGCCCGCGATTTCCGCCCAGGCAGGGTGCAGTACCTTTCGCCACATCAGTTTGGTACCCAGGGAATATTCGCACAGGCCGTAGCTGCAGTGCTTGTAATAGCGCCGCAGTTTGGCGCCATCCTGTTTGGTCACGGGTTTGAATTTCAGCATAATGTTCCTTCCTTTGTTCTGCATGTCTTGTGCATGTTGTTCCATTTGCACCTGGAAAGCGGACATTCATCCGTATGAGAGAAACAATTTTCCCGGATTTTCTCGGTTTGGGCTTGACGGGGGGACAAGATTATAGTATATTTGTACATATTTACCTGAAAGAGGAGGTTTTTTTGTGGAGAATGGAAGAGGTTCCTGGGGAAGCAATATCGGATTCCTGATGGCCGCAATCGGCTCTGCCGTGGGTCTGGGCAACATCTGGGGTTTCCCCTACAAAATGGGACGTTCAGGCGGCTTCATGTTCCTGATTGTCTACGTGCTGCTGGCAATCTTTGTGGGTTTCAGCATCATGATGTCCGAGCTGGCCATGGGCCGGAAAACCGGCAAGGGAACCATCGGCGCGTATCAGGCCCTGTCCAGCCGGTTTAAATGGGTCGGCTGGCTGGCGGTGTTTTCGCCCTTTGTCATCCTGAGCTTTTACACGGTTCTGGGCGGCTACTGCATTGAGTATATGTCCCTGAACCTGAGCAACCTGGCCTTCGGCGGCGCCGAGGTCAAGGCGGGCGCGGACCTGTTCGGGGCCATGCTGACCAATCCCTTCGGCTGCGTTATGTTCACCTTCCTGTTCATGATCATCTGCTACCTGATTAACCGGGGCGGCATCTCCGGCGGCATCGAAAAGTTCAACAACGTGGGTATGCCCGCCCTGTTTGTCATGCTGGTGATTATCATCATCCGTTCCGTCACCCTGCCCGGGGCGGCGGAGGGCCTGAAGTTCATGTTTGTACCCGGGTACGCGGTGCAGGCGGGCTTCATCGAGGAGGCTCCCAGCCTGGTCTCCGTTCTGGCCACTGCCGGCGGGCAGATGTTCTTCTCCCTGTCCCTGGCCATGGGTATTACCATCACCTATGGTTCCTATATGAAGAAAGAGCAGAACATTGTAAAGAACTCCGTGGTGGTGGTCTTCGCGGATACCCTGGTGGCCCTGATGGCCGGTGTGGCGGTCATTCCCGCCGCCGTGGCCACTTACGGTCCCAGCGCCACCCTCAGCGGTCCCAAGCTGCTGTTCATCACCCTTCAGGACGTATTCCAGGCTATGGGCGCTGTGGGTCCCCTGTTCGGCGTCATCTTCTACCTGTTCGTTCTGGTGGCCGCCATCTCCTCCGCCATCGCCCTGATTGAGGTCATCACGACCTTCTTCCTGGACCGGGCGGAGAGCAAGGGCAAGCAGGGCAGCCGTCCCAAGACCGTGTTCTGGGTCTGCTTCGCCGTCATGGTGGAGGCCGCTGTTGTGGCTCTGGACGGCCTTGGCAGCAATGTGGACGCGGCGGGCAACGCCCTGTTCGTGCCTGTCCCCTTCCAGAAGCTGATTGGCATCGGCCCCTGGAACGACAACTGGCTGGACTTCATGGACGCCTTCTCCGAGGGTCTGGCCATGCCCGCCGGCGCTCTGCTGATGAGCATCATGATCGGCTGGGAGATTGGCGTAAAGCCCATCACCGACGAGATTCACCACGGCGCGGAACAAATTCATTGGCTGAACCTGTTCATGAAGGTCTGCCTGATGTTCATTGTCCCCCTGTCCATGGCCTTTATTCTGGGCGGCCAGATCGGCGACTTCTTCACCATGGACCCCGCCACCCAGGGCAAGAGCGTCTACTATATCGGCTATGCCATTGGCATTGCCCTGATGGTAATCGCCTGGATTGTGGCACGGACCTCCCCCAAGCGGAAGGAAAATAACCAGTAAGTTTCCCGCCCTGCGGGAGACCGGAAGCGGAGTCTGCGGGCTCCGCTTCCTTTTTTATTTGTCCCAATTCGCTTTCGTGTTCCCACCAGGAAAAAATCCAGTTCGGTTTGTATATTTATCTATTATACTGCTGAATTTTATCCAGACGTGACAGATATATTTCCACATAGCCGCATTTAGGGCAAACCGACGCTTTCATATTTCCAAAATTGTTCTTGGGT
>JAAWLO010000089.1 GCA_022797935.1 Oscillibacter sp.
AGCCGCCCTTGTGGTGGTGGACGAGGTGGGCTTCATGCCCCTCTCGCCCGCCGAGGCCAATCTGTTCTTTGGCTTCATCTCCGCCATGAGTGAGAGAACCTCCCTGATTATTACCTCCAACAAGGGCTTTGACGAGTGGGCCGACTTCCTTGGCGACGCTACCATTACCACCGCTATCCTCGACCGCCTCATCCACCGCTGCGAGATTATTAACATGTCCGGCTCCAGCTACAGGCTCGAGCACCACCTGTCCATTACGAACTAACTTTTTCCGCTGGTATACTTTGTGGCGAAATTTGGCCCTTTTTACTTGACTGCTTACATCCCTACGCCGAAAAAACGTCTTTTCAACATTCCTCCTTCCCTAAACAGCGTTTTTTCGCTTTTCAGGCGGTTTTCTCTACTGCCTGGACGCAAATTCTTTTTTCCGGCTGATTCGCCAGACAGGTGGTCAGCGTGATGCGGTTGTCGCTGGCGGCCTGCAAATCGCTCCAGTCGGAATTGGAGATCGTCTTGACGGAAACCACCGAGTAGGTCCGGGTGCCGTGGACGGTGGTGTAGGTGATGGTATCCCCATATTCCAGGTCCTTGATAGAGCCGATGGTGTACTTGGCCCCCCGGTTATGCCCGCAGACGCCCACGTTGCCGTCCCAGGCCGAGGTGGAGCTGTAATGTCCCAGGCCCTTCTTCATGCTGGCATTTGTCTCTCCCTCCCAGACCTTCATGTTGATGTCCAGGGAGGGGATTTTCACCGTCCCGATGCTGCCGTCCTTTCGCTTCATGCCCTCGATGCTGGTATAGACCGGCTTCTTGGACGCCTCCTGCGAGGCGCCGGGCTGGCTGACCGAGGTGGGCGGCAGGAACACTTCCGTTCCTCCGGCGGAGGACCCGGCCTCCGTCAGCGCCGTAATGGGCCCGCCGCCGCTGACGCCAAAGCCGCCTCCGCCGGTCCCGTCGCTGGTGGCCACGGCCGCCTGGAGCCCGGGCAGAGTCGTCCGCTCCATCACACCCGTCTGGGTGGTGCTGAACAAGCCGTACTCCAACTCGGGAATCTGGTAGTCCACCACGTTCCTGCCTCCGTAGTTGTACTGGGAGCCGTACACGTCCTCATAGGACCCGCTCTTGTAGAAGTCCTGGGGCGCGGCGGTGCTGAAATTGTAGTCCATCGCCTGGGCGGGCAGGGCCAGCAGCGCCGCCGACAGCGCCAGGCCCGAGAGCCATCTGTTCCATTTCATTCGCGTTCATCCTCCTGTTCGTGAGTTTCCGGTTCGTCGTCCTGGTACGCCCGGGCCTCCCGCCGGGAGCGCACCAGCATGACCGCCAGCAGAACTGCCAGCAGCAGCCCCAGCCCGCCGATCACATAGGGCACGCAGCCGGGAAGCGTGTTCCCGATATGCTCGGCGGGGACTTCGATCTTTCCTCCTTCCGTTCCCAAATACATCACTTTATAGGTGACGCTCTCCACGCCGTCCCGGGAGATCTCTCCCACATAGTCGGCGGTAGTGACATAACCCGTGGCGGCCTTGTAGCTGGACTTGCCCGAGTAGGTGGCCACGGCCTGATAGGACGACGGAGACAGGGCGTCGCCCACCAGGTCCGTCCCCGTCACCTGCCAGTCCACGCCGGACAGCTTCAGTGTCACGCCATTTTTGACCGTGGTGGCGGGGACATAGGACATGTCGTTCCGGTCTACCGGGCCGATGGTCTTGGTGGCCGTGACGGTGCTGCTCCGGGTCTCATAGCCGGACGCCTCCGTGCGGATGCTGGTGTGGTCCAGGGCCAGGGCCCCCTTGTACACGCCGTCGTCGTAGTCGATGGAGGGCTTCAGCTGGTCCAGAATCTTGGAGAGGTCGTTGGTGCCCGTTTCCACCGTCACGGTTTCCCGGTGGTAGAGTACGTCGGACACGCGGTTGTCCTCCTTGACGATATCCGCGAAGGTGTAGAGGTATCCTTCCTGTTCAAAGGGTTCCTCGATCAACCCCTGCGGGTCCGTGTCCGGGGACAGCACATAGGTTTTGATGAGCTGCTGGCTGCCGTTGAGGTTCTGGACCACGGTGTCCGTGGGTACCTCCAGAGCGGCGGCGCTGGTGGTCAGCGTGAGCGCCAGCAGCAGGCACATGAAGACTTTCTTCATTGGGGTCTGGGCCTCCTTTTCCATAAAAATACCATGCCCGCGAAGACGAGCATGGCCGCGAGGATGATGCCGGGGCTGTGCTTCATGATTTGTTTTCCTCCTTGACTGTATATTCTGCCGCGTGTTCCGGGTGGTCCCGGAGCAACGACAATAGTCTCAGGGATTGTTCCAGCGCCCGCATGGTATCCCGGGACTGACGCTTCTGGAATGCGTGCAGGAGAAGGACTTCCCCACTCGGAAGCATGGTGAAGATGACCCGAATGACGATGCGGTTCTTCTCCCGCAGCTCGTAGAAGTCCCGGTACTTCTCAATGGAGAAGTGCTTGTAGTGGGGCTCCTTCAGCCCGGCGGGCGGTGTGCGGGACAGGCGGAAGATCTGCCAGACCAGTTTCTCCCGGAGCTTGGGGTGCAGCCCCTCGATGAACGCCTCGACCTGGGATACCTGGCCGGGCGGCTGGTAAACTTTGATGTTGTCCATGGGATTCCCTCCTTCTAAGTTTGCTGGTCCAGCTGCTTCAAATAGGCCGTGAAGCCCTCCGCGAACAGCTCCGCCGCAGCCGGGTTCCCGCTGATCCACCAGACCGGGTCCGGCAGCGTGCGGTAAATGGCGTCGTACTGTAAGCACACCAGCAGGAATTTCTGCTTCCCCGCGGTATCCTCCGCCGACTCGGATAGATTGGAGATCAGTTCCCGGACATCCTCGTAGCTCTCAAAATAGTCACAGAGGTCATCGAAGAACTGTCCGGCGAAAATACAGCTGCATATGGAAACGGCGTCCCGGTCCGGGCTGCCCTTTTCATCCGTCAGCCCCATCCGGCGCAGACGGTCAGGGGCAGAATCGTCAAAGGGGCTTTAGGCCCTTCTTCCTTCATACACATTCATCACCTCCTCCAAGGCATGAAAAAAGCCTGGCGCCGAAAGCGCCAAGCCAAACCAATTGTTTTTGTGTATTGCACTATTTGACCTTTGGGGCCTTTCATGCTATAATCAAACTACAGAAAGAATCCAACTGACAGGAGCGTGGCCCTATGCCCTCACAATTCAGCATCACCCCTTTGAGCGAGCTTCCTCTCCGCAATGATTTCATGTTTGCGGAGGTCATGCGGACCGGCGATATCTGTCAGTTGTTTCTGGAAGAATTGCTGGGGCTGAACATTCAGCGCATTGAATTTATTGACAAACAGAAAGATTTGTCGGACAGTTACACCCATCATGGCATCCGCCTGGACGTATATCTCAAAGACGAAGCGGGCACGGTATTTAATGTGGAGATGCAGTCTGCCAACAGCGAGAACCTGCCCAAACGCGCCAGATTCTATCAGAGCGCCATTGACCGCAGCGAGCTTCCAAAGAGTACCCATTATGAGGAACTATCGGAAAGCTACATCATCTTTGTTTGTGACTTTGACTACTTCCAGATCGGCAAAGCGGTGGGTGAACGGGTGAGCTTCCTGAAGGAAACGGAAACGGCGTATAACGACGGCTCTCATGTATTCTTTCTCAACAGCCGCTATACGGAGGGCAACGCCAGCCAATCCATTTAGGAGTTCCTGGACATGATTCGGACCAACGACCTGGAGAAGCCATACGAAACGCCTCTGGGCCAAAAAGCGAAGGAGCGGGTCCAGGCGGTACGGAGCGACAGAGCATTGGAGGTGTCCTATATGACTTACGCGCAGAAAATCATGGATGAGCGCAGATATGGTTTTAATGAAGGACTTGCCGAGGGTGAGGCTAGAGGCGAGGCCAGAGGCGAGGCCAAGGGCCGTGCTGAAACGTTGAAAAGCGCTGTACTTGCGATGAAGGACCTGGCTGCCCCTGCGGATATCGCACGTCGGTTGGAGCTGTCTTTAGAGTATGTTTTAAAAATTCTCAATCAAGAAAAATGAACACGCATTGACTCAAATAATATGGAGGCAGCTCGGAACTGCCTCCATAATTTTATGCTCTTTGGGCCCTTTCCCGCAAAAAATCCAGAAACAGCGCCTCGATTTCCTTGTCGCTGCCCAAACCATCCAAGTATGGGGCAAAATTCCTCCGGTCGAAGGAGATTTTTCTGGGCGGAGCCGACATGCGCTCTATGGCCTTGTCGCGGGCCTCCCGCCACGCTGTGTAGAGAGCTTGCCGGTCAGCCTTCGGAGGAGGGCACTGCTGGGCGATATGCTGCATCATGGATTTGTTGATGGGACAGCCTTCAACACTGCACATCTCAATGAAGGCTTCCTGAGACTCCGGGTCGTAGTCCGCCATGAGATCGGCGCAGGCGAGGTTCAAACGTTTCGGAGCGGTTTCCAGGATTTCCTGAAGTCGAGGGACCAACAGTGTCAGCTTGACGGCTTTACGGATTTCATACTCGGTGACGCCGAAGAACTCCGCCACCAGCTTGCGGGCGTTGTACCGCTGTCGGCCACGTTCTAAATATATCCCTTTTTCCTCTGCACGAAACTTTTGGCGATTCTCGCCAAAAGTTTCATTGTCCTGGTCAATATACCACTGCCCGTGCCGGTTCTTGGCGTCCAGCAAGGCCCTGTACGCCTTGCCTCGCTCAATAATGGAGAGGTTCTGCCGTTGGATCAGGTTCGTGGAGGTAGCGATTACAATGGCCCGTGTGTCGTCCGCCTCCACGATCTCGGCGGGAATGACATCCCATCCGGCCAGTCTTGCCGCACTTGTCCGGTTATGTCCTGCCAGAATCTCATAGCTATCCCCTGGAGGCACGGGCCGGACGATAATCCGTACCAGAAGTCCTTCCTCTTTCAGCTGCTCCGCAAAGGCTTCCAGCTGTGCGGGCGTGTAAGGCCGGAAACCGATATCCGCCGTAAAGAAGGAGACCAGCTTGCCCAGCGGCAGGGAGCGGATCTGTACCTCTCCGGGAGGCGGGGCCTCCCGGAAGAGCTTCTCATACGCTTCGTCGCTGGTTCGCAGTTCGGACGCTTGCTGGCTGGCCGTCATCCGCTTTTTCAGCAGGTCATTCATAACCGCCTTAGCCAAGCCGCAGCACCTCCTCCGCAAGACTCCGGTAGCTGAGGGCGGCGGCGTTCTTTGGGGAGTAATCGAAAATACTCTGCCCGGCGGCGGGACATTCCGCCACCTTGATGGAGTATTCGATGGGCTGCTCAAAAACGTGGAACGCTTCACCGCAGATGTCCCCCACGCTTTCCCGGACACTCCGGCAGAGCTGGGGCCGGGACTGGTACATGGTCAGCAGGATGCCGGCGATTTTGAGTGCCGGATTGAACTTTGTCTGTACAGACCGGACCAGTTCCAACACCTCTGGGATGCCTTCGCTGGCCAGGAAATGAGCTTGGACCGGGATAATGCAGTAGTCTGACGCTGCCAAGGCGTTGACGGTCAGAAGCTCATGCTTTAGGCCGCAGTCGATGATGATGTAGTCATAGCTGGTTTTCAGAGGCGCCAGCAGACTGTCCAGCATCTTCTCACAGGACCGCTCCGGGTTCCCTACAGCGTTGTACTGAGAAAGCTGCATGACTTGGAGCCGGGCGGCGGCGTCCGCAAGACGGCGGTTGGCGGGAATCAGGTCCGGGCCGGTTTCGGTATGCAGGGCCGTGCGCCCCAGATGAAGTTCCAGGTCCTCGGGGTAGTCGATGGCGGCCAGCAGCAGATTTGCCAGGGTGTACTTCAGCTCCGCCGGGGTAAATCCCAGGGCGGCGGTCAGATTCCCCTGGGGGTCGTTGTCCACCAGGAGAACCCGCTTGCCAGAGGCAGTCAGGGCCGCCCCCAGGTTCAGGGCCGTGGTGGTCTTGCCCACGCCGCCCTTTTGGTTAGTGATCGAAAAGACTGTATGTAAATCCCTCATAGTTTGCCTCCAAATATTTATTAACTATCCAAACAACGACTAAAAATGTCAAATTCTTTGTGTTGAAGTAAATTTATTTGCTGTATCGCATAATGCATATTTTTGCATAGAATGTCGTAATTACTTGTGTCCTTTTAAGCCACTTGTGAAATACGTTGCAAATAGGGCGCTACATAGATTCCTGCAATATTTGCGCTACAATGGATAGCACGCTTTTTGGGCGAAATCCTTCACACGCATGAGGCCACTGGTTCGAGTCCAGTAGTCTCCACCAAGTTTCGTTGACAAACGAGATGCAAGCAAAAATCCCGCACTTCGGTGCGGGATTTTTGCGCAAGGAAAGTGAGTTTTCGACCTTATACTTCACCAATCCATGCTTTGTGCAGTATAGATAGAGGCTTGCTCCGTTTCGCATATTGGGAAAGCGAAAGGCGGGACTTTGCTCCGGGTATAGCCTGTTAAGCCAAATGCGGTCATCATTTACACAGGCAACAAACAGCAGATAGTGATTTCGCCGCATTTCATGCTCTATGGTAGCATAATATTCATCCTCAATTTCTTCCACCGTTGGAGCATGACCGAGATCGGTTGTGACAGGGTATAAGGGCTGCAACTGCCGCCCACAGCAGGCAATAGAGGCGGTTCCTGTGCTGGTGAGGATATTTCCGCAGGAAGGGCAGACGTAAAACTGTATCCGGTCTATTTTCCCTGCATCGGGCCGGTTGGGTTTCAACTCTCCCTGGAGCAGCTTGAGAATATCCGCTCCCAGCACATTGGCAAGGTCTTCCCACAGAGAAATATCTGGACATCCCATGCCGCGCTCCCATTTCGAGACAGTTTTATTGCTGATATTGAGTTGATCGGCAACCTGTTTCTGCGTCATCCCCTTTTCTGTGCGAAGCAGTAAAATCAGTTTTCCTACCTTCATGCAGTCCATTTTTGAACCTCCCTCCGATTATAAATATCGTGCAATAATCTGAACCAGACGCATGGGCAGTTGTTTAAGATCGCTGATGTCGATAAACCGTTCCTGTCCGTAAATCTGGCAGATCGCGTCCTTATCCTGCCCGATAGCGGCAGCCAGGAAAATCTCTCCCTTACGGCTATATTCTTTGATGATTTGCTTCATATCCTCTGCCGCCGAATTGCCGGAATAGTCTGGCTTAGCTTTCGGCTGGCCGTCGCTGAGACTAATCAGCAACTTAGTTTTCTGCGGCGCTCCTGCCAGCTTTTCAGACAGCACCCGAAGCGCCATACCATCCCGGTTGTTGCTGATGCCCTGCATGGACATGATTGCGTACTTGTCGTTCAAGGCGGGTTCCGCCCAATCCAGGTAGGCGTACATCGACATCTTTTCTAAAGCGGAGCGGTCAGCGGTGTCGCCATAGATCAGCGTAGGAATACCGCAGGCTTCACAAAACTCGCAAACGGCAATCGCCGTTTCCTTTGCCGCCTCCAGCCGCCCGAAGGCGTTCATGGAAGCGGATTGGTCGATTCGCAGAGCGACGGCCAGCGAGGGGTTCTCAGCAGGCGGTTTTTTCTTTGAGAAGTATCGAAAATCAGGTGTCGCGGCCTTTTCAGCATGAAACCTGGAGCCGTAAACACGATTTCTTGCAAACTCCGCAGAAATTTCATATTCCAGCAACGGTTCCGTCTTTCTCGTCAGTTCCTGAATGACAGGCAGGAGCGCCGAAGCAATCTTTTGATACTCCTGCCGGTGTTCCAAGGTAGATTCCGGGCGGCGGACGATCATGCCCACCTTTTCGTGGATAGAGCCTTTTACCGCCTCCCGCGCCTCCTGGTTCAGTCGTTTGCGAAGGGACTGTTTTTGTTCCTCCGAGGACAACTCGTGGTACACCGGCGTTCCGTCATCGCCGGTTTCGGCACTGCGGGTTTCAAGCGTTGTCTCTGAATAGCCGTCAGCATGGCCCTCGCTGCCGGCAGTCTTTTTCAAGGAAACAGCCGGTGGCATATCCGGCATAGGCGTATGAAACACCTCGTCCGAGCCGTCCGCACGAAGTTCCAGTTCCTCGCCGCTGCTCTGGCCGTGATGGGATTCCAAATTTTCCAGGGATGCTTTCAGCCCTGATTTTATCAATGCCTGTTCTAACAAGCTGATTTCGTCCGGGTCGGTAGTCATTTTGTAAATGACCTTATGATAGAGCGATTCCGCCGCATTTGTCCCTTGGTAAATTGCGTCAATCCAGAAAAAGTATGACCTCATCCCGGCCACGCCTTTGATGGCGTTCGCTTTGGCAGTTTGGTCAAGCAGGATAATGCCCTCCGCGCAGGTACGCAAGACATCCGTATCCCGAAAGCCTGTCTTTTCCATAGCGCGTTCCATCATTACCGCCACGGGAGGTAAGTCCATCTTTTCGGAGTGCTGCACCCGGTCACGCAGGGCCTCGTTCAGTGGGCGGCATCCGTTATACCCTCGGTTGGTGGTAATGACAGCGATAAAATCCGGATGCCGGTGGACAATGCGGGTGGGTAGGTTGATACTACCATCCGGCTCCAATGCCGAGTTGAGCGCCATCAAGACCGCCGCGTCCCGGATCACCGTTGGCTCCTGGATTTCCAAAAGCCAGCCGTTCTCATAGGCCCGCACAATTTCGGAGGGGTAATACTGGTACTCTACGCTGCTCTGCTGGCCGTCTTTTTCCGGCAGTACCGGCAGGATTGCGCCCAACACATCGGACTTATCCATATCCGCAAAGCAGGTCACTTTCGTATAAGGCAGGCCAAAATCAGCGGACAGTGCCTTTGCCAACTGCGTTTTGCCGGAACCAGCGTCACCTTCCAGCAGAATCGTGGCGATTTTCATTTCCCCACGATGCCAGTTCCGTTTGACCGCTTCACAGATGCGCCGTTCTGCGGCACTCTCCACATGGGAAGCGGGCCTTTGCCAGACAAGGGACTTTTCATCTTCTGTCAACTGTCTGGCCGGTGACAGAAGCCATTTCTGCTCCATTTTCAATAACACTCCAATTCTTCAACAATTCTGGACAACGTCCTGAAACGTTCGCCGGTCAGTTCCCCCAGGTCGTTCAGCGCCTGAGAAAAGTCTTGAATATCTTTCGTGATATTTGGATTTTCCGTACAAATCGACACAGGAAGGGCGTTCCCCTGCAATCCGATTCGCTCAATGGTGGGATTGTCGGGATCATACAGCAGAGGAAAGCGATAAGCCTCCTTAAAGTACAGCAGTGTGCGGCTGAGGACGATCATCAAATCAAACACCTGATTGATTGAGAGTTCGGCGCTCATGTTCAGTGCACCATCCTCCTGCGCTGTCCACAACTGCGCCGCAATCTGCATGGACCGGTTCTCTTCCAGGACAGGAGCACCCAGCGTGATACGTTTGATGTGGGAGCGGTGGGCGTTGCGGCCGTCCACGCGGTCATAACCTTCTGCGGACACGACAATTTTCTCGTTCATTTCCAAATCCTCCTTGCCTGCGGCACCTCCATAAGGCATCCCTCCAAAAGCAATTTCAATTCATCCGCGTGGTCGTCTGTCGGACTTTCATATTCAAGAATTTTGGCAACTGAAAACTCAAAATTGGGTTCACCGTACTAACTCCACAATTCCTGAAGCTGTCTGTTCGAGTGGCCGTTTGCGGACAGCCTAAAACGATTGCTATTAAAATCCGCTCTTGTATCCTTGGAAATTCCCAGGAACAAATCACCCGTGGTTTTGCAGCGAATGGAAATATAGTCAACGCGGTCGAAAAGGAGTCCCCACTCCTTTTCAACCGGCGGACCCAGGGTCCGCCGATGCGCGAAGCGCATTTGCGTTTCCTATGAAGTCCTGCGCAGGCAGCCGCTTTAGCGGCGGTTTGTTGAAAAGAATCTCTTGGATTCTTTTCAACTGCGCTGGCTATAACACCCATTTCTAGGCAATAATTTTTCCATACGTCTAAAAGTTCTTTTTTCTTTTGATGTCCATGTTTTTCACCTCTGGTCACATTCTATCGTATAAAGTCTACGAAAACAATCCACGCTCCGTAGACCTGTATCAAAGGGATAGATCAGCAAACGGGCAGAACAAGCATGTTTTATGCCCGCTCTGCCCGCCAAGTAAGCACATATTAAAGTACCCAGATGCCTTTACAGATAAATTAATTCGGCAAAAATGATTTCCTCCATCCTGGCCCTGTAATTATTCACCAGCCCTACCCACGCCAGTTGGTCACGGGCTTTCAATTCCTCAGTCACGCCAGCGGCCTCCATCATCTGCGGCAGTATCTTGTCCATGCGCCTTTCTGCCAGTCGCTCAATGGTGGTCAGGTGATCGTCCAACCGCCCGGCGGTCGCATCGCAGACCATACTCCGTCCGCAGCAGGCGTAATAGCTCCCCCATGGCCAGGGCGCGGTCTCCGCCGGTGTATTCAGAAAGAATCTGACAGACGCGGAAGGGTAGGAGACTCACAATAAAATCCTCTCATCCAGCCGCACAGCGACACTGTCCGCATAAGTCAGGGAAAGCCGGTGGGCCACATCATCCAAACCTCCGCCCCGGTTGCTTCCGGTACGGCCAATCCAGCTGGGGTCAAGGTTGAGCCGCAGGACCATGTTGTCTTGCAGCTGCCGTTCTACCTGTTCCACCGTTCGGCGGGCTTCTTCTGAGGACTGTTGCACAGGGACCCCATCCTTCAGCAGAGTGACTTTGCCAAACAGGATGGTCATATGGTCAAGCAACCGCTCCACGGCTTGCTCCCACTCCTTGCACACAGCGTCTCTTCCAGGCGCGTAAAAGTCATAGGTGGAGGAGAAATCATCATTCACGAAGCAGCGTAAATCGGTCAGCCGGTGGGGATTCTTGACCATCCAGTATTTCCTTTCTCGGTAATTTTCCAGGTGATTCCGGTTCCTGCCTGCCATATCGTCGGAAATACC
>JAAWLO010000090.1 GCA_022797935.1 Oscillibacter sp.
AGCCGAGTCTCAACCCCTTCAAGCCGGGTTTCAACCCTGTCCAGCCGGTTCTCAACCTTATCAAGCCGAGTCTCAACCCCTTCAAGCCGGGTTTCAACCTTGCCAAGCCGGTTCTCAACCCCCTCAAGCCGGGTTTCCACAGCTCCAATCTTTTCGATCATCCGGGCTTCAGAGGCACCGATTTTTTCGTCCATCAGTTCCCCAATGGCTTGTAAATCCTTTTTGTCCAGCATCACACTCACCGTCCTTTGCACTCATTATAGTGGGGAACCCCTGCCCTGTCAATCTTTTTCCATCTCACGCGGCCACTCCCGGCAAACTAATTCATCCAACGTTATTTCATAAAAATCCGCTAAAGCAATCAGCGCCCCCATCTTCGGTTCTCGTAATCCCCATTCGTAATTTTGATACGCCCGGAGACTCATTTTTGCACCGTCTGCCACATCCTGCTGCGTGAGACAGGCCTTTGTCCGCAATTCAACTAAGTTTTCTGAAAATATCATAAAAATGCCTCTTTCCTACTTGACGCGAACAAACGGGAGAGTTACAATAAAAACATCTCAAACGTGCGTAATTCATTTACAGGAGGAACTGTGCATGGATGAATATCTCGAAACCTTATACCATTACATTTTGGAAATCCGCAGAAGCGACCATCTGGTGAAAAGCAAGGAATTCCAAACCTGCCAACAGGAAATCCTCCAGGCCTGGGAGGCCCTGGAATCCGTCGTTTCCAGCGAACAGCAGCAGGCCTTGGACAATCTCTTTTCCGCCAGGGACCAGCTCTCCTTCTTCGAGGAGCAATGGCTCTTCCTGGAGGGCATCGCCCTGGGAAAATGGCTGGCCCGGCAGACTTAGAACCTGTATTCACAACCGCTTGAACGCTGTCTGTCCGGTCTTTTCCCCGGCTATGAATACCGGTTCTTAAACCGGCTCTCCGTACAGCGCCCAGGTATTACTTCCTGTAATCTTTACATCCAGGAACTGTCCCAACAGCTCCTTTCCGCCTTTCAGGCGTACCAGCCGGTTTCCCTCCGTCCGGGCCGACAGCGGATACGCCTCGTCACCGCTTTCCCCGTCTGCCAGCACCCGCACGGTTCTGCCCACATAGCTCCCATGTATCTTGGCCGAATGGGCGTTCTGAACCTCCAGCAGGCGGTCAAACCACCGCTGCTTCTCCTCCTTCGGCGCCGGGTCCGGCAAGGACGCCGCTTTCGTTCCCGGCCGGGGGCTGTACAGGAAGGTAAACAGGGCGTCAAAGCCCACCTCCTCTACCAGGGACACCGTTTCCAGGGCCTCCGCCTCCGTCTCTCCGGGGAACCCAATAATCACATCGCTGGTCAGTACCAAATCCGGCATCACCCTCCGGGCATAGCGGATGAGCTCCAGGTACTTCTCCCGGGTATACCGCCGGTTCATGGCCTCCAGCACCCGGTCATTCCCCGACTGGAAAGGCAGGTGCAACTGCTTGGCCACATGGCCACAGGCCGCCATAACATCAAACAGCCGGGGGCTGGCGTCCTTGGGATGGCTGGACATAAACCGGATCCAATACGCGCCCGGTATCCGGTCAATATCCTCCAGCAAATCCGGGAAGCGGTAGCCGCTGTCCAGGTCATTGCCATAGGAATTGACATTTTGACCCAGAAGCGTAATATCCTTATAACCTGCCTCCACCAGCTCCCGCACCTCCGCCAGAACCGCGGCGGGCTCCCGGCTCCGCTCCCGGCCCCGGACGTAGGGCACAATGCAATAGGAGCAGAAATTATTGCATCCATACATAATCGAAACCCAGGCCTTGACGCCCCGCTCCCGCACTACCGGCAGTCCCTCGGCAATGCTCCCGGGCTCGTCCTCCACAAAGAACACTCGTTTCCCCGTCTCATACACCTGCCACAGCAGTTCCGGGAACCGCCACAGAGCTTGAGGCCCGAAAACCAGATTCACATGCCGGTAGGACTCCCGAATCCGCGCCGCCGTCCGCGCCTCCTGGGCCATGCAGCCGCACAGGGCAATGATCTGATCCGGTCTTTTCCGCTTGCTGTGGGTCAGCAGACCCAGGTTTCCGTACACCCGCTGCTCCGCGTGCTCCCGGATGGCGCAGGTATTCAGCAGCACCAGGTCCGCCTCCTCCGCGTTCTCTGTAAAACAAAAACCCATCTCCCGCAGCATGCCCATGAGCCGCTGTCCGTCCGCCACGTTCTGCTGGCAGCCGAAAGTCTCCAGGCAGGCGCGCTTCCCGGCAAATTGGGCCCGGACCTTCTCTTGAAACATCCGCTGGCGCTCCAGCGCCGCCTCTGAAAGGATGATCTCTTCTCGCTTCAACCGTTTTTCCTCCACCTTCTCCACAGACCGGAACCCATGCAGTTCATACATTCTTTAAAATCCCCCCGTTCCGGAAGGCCGTAAAAAATCCGATTTTAAAGAGTTCCATCATTTCCGCCGGTACACCCTGGCAAATTCCGGTCTGCCGGTTTGTATAGCCAGCGCAGTTGAAAAGAATTCCATGGGATTCTTTTCAACGAACTGCCGCCTTAGCGGTGGTTCGGGCCGCAAAGCGGCTGCCGCGCATGGCTTCCTAGGAAACGCAAATGCGCTCCGCGCATCGGCGGACCCACGGTCTGCCGGTTGAAAAGGAGTTGGGACTCCTTTTCAACTGCGTTGACTATATTGAGCAAAGTATATCACCAAGGCCGCTGGGATTCAAGTCCCCTTTCTCTCCGCCGGCATGTCCGGACAACGGACGGCCCTTCTCCCGGCTTCCCCGAAAAACAGCGGCCTGGGCTCCGGACCCTGCCGGGGCAAATATGTTTTTC
Organism: Oscillibacter sp.; assembly: GCA_022797935.1. Classification (GTDB taxonomy): domain Bacteria; phylum Bacillota; class Clostridia; order Oscillospirales; family Oscillospiraceae; genus Oscillibacter. Next base: position 2,817 of record JAAWLO010000090.1, read on the forward strand.
AATCCTTCAAAATCTGATTTACAAAACCGCATCCTGGTGCTACAATAACCATGCGAAGGTCTCCGGCCCTGCCGGGGGCCCTTCCGCACCGCAACTATTCATCTGATGTTTCAGAAAGAAAGGAGTCCCATGAACGATCTTACCGATCTCCAGACGCGCCTGCGGGAGCAGCGTCCCGTCCCCTGGGACCAGCTGCCGGATTTTGCGCTGTACATGGACCAGGTCCTCTCTTACATGGACCGCCAGGTCCTTCGTTTCGACGGAGACGACGGCCTCACCGCCGCTATGGTCAACAACTACACAAAAAGCGGCCTTGCCCCCCGGGCGGAGGGCAAGAAGTACGGACGGGAGCATCTGGCCTATTTCACCGTCATCAGCGTCCTCAAGCGGGTGATGTCCACCCGGGACGTGGACCTGCTCATCCGGGAGGAACTACAGGGGGACCGTCCCGTGGCGGACGGATACGCCGCTTTCCTCACCAGCCTGGACAAGGCCATGAACATCACCGCCGACGAGCTGGACGCCCGCCTGGGGAGCGAACCGCTCACCGGCGACGCCGCCGCCGACGCCGCCATTCATTTTGCCTTGCTGAGCTATGCCGCCGGCGTAGCCGTCAGTCACTGTGTGGCCCTGCTGCGGGAGGGAAAGAACGAAAAGGAGCGTGCATAATGGCCGGATATGTTTTGATGACGGACAGCTGCTGTGACCTCCCCGCCTCCCTGGCGGAGGAACTGGGTCTGGAAGTAGTCCCCCTGCGGGTGGAGCTGGACGGAGCGGTTTTCCGCAACTTTCTGGATGGCCGGGAAATCGGCTTCCAGGCTTTTTATGAGCAGGTCCGGATGGGAAAGATGCCGGTCACTTCCGCCGTCAACGTGGGGGAGTTTGAGGAGCGGATGCGTCCCCTGCTGGAGGCGGGACAGGACATTCTCTGCCTCTGCTTCTCCTCCGCCCTCTCCACAACCTATCAATCCGCCTGCATCGCCGCCAAGGAGCTGGGGGAAGAATTTCCAGAGCGCAGGATTCTGGTGGCGGACAGCCTCTGCGCCTCCATGGGACAGGGCCTGTTGATCTGGCTCTGCGCCCAGGAAAAACAGCGGGGCGCCACCATGGACGAGCTGTATGCCTATGCCATGAATACCCGGCAAAGCATCTGCCACTGGTTCACCGTGGACGATCTGAACCACCTCAAACGGGGCGGACGGGTCAGCAACGCGGCGGCCTTCTTCGGCACCATGCTGTCCATCAAGCCCGTGCTCCACGTGGACGGCGAGGGCCGCCTCATCCCCATGGACAAGACCCGGGGCCGCCGGGCCTCCCTGCTGGCCCTGGTGGACCACATGGAGAAAACCGCTGTGAATCCCGCCAGCCAGCCGGTGTTCCTCAGCCACGGCGACTGCCTGGAGGACGCGGAGTTCGTGGCGGACGAAATCCGCCGCCGCTTCGGCGCCCAGGATATCCGCCTCAGCTATACCGGCCCGGTTATCGGAAGCCATACCGGCGCGGGAATTGTGGCGCTGTTCTTCATCGGCAATCAGCGGTGAGGGGGAAAGGAGACTTTCATGGACTGGCTGGAAGTAAAAATCGACACCAATTTTCAAGGTCTGGAACCCGTTCAGACGCTGCTGTCCGCCCTGGATGTAGACGGCGTCATCGTCGAGGATGAGACGGAGTTCCAGGACTTCCTGGAGAACAACCGGGACTGCTGGGACTACGTGGACGATGACCTGAACCGCTATATGGAGGGCCGTTCCCGCATCACCTTCTACCTGGAGGCCGGGGACCCGGGCTTCGCCAAGCTGGGAGAGGTCCGCATAGCCCTTCAAAAGCTGAAAGAGACCCGGAAAGACTTGGGCTCCCTGCTGATGACCCTGGACAATGTGCAGGACGCGGACTGGGAGACCAGCTGGAAACAATATTACAAACCGCTGGAAATTGGGGAGCGGCTCCTGGTAATTCCCCAGTGGGAGGAGGCGGACCCCGGGACCCGGGTTCCCCTCTATCTGGACCCGGGCCTGACCTTCGGCACCGGCTCCCACGCCACCACCCGCCTGTGCCTGACCGCCCTGGAGAAGCTGGTGCGGGGCGGCGAACGGGTGCTGGACCTGGGCTGCGGCAGCGGAATTCTCTCCATAGCCGCCCTGCGGCTGGGGGCTGCCAGCGCCTTGGCGGTGGATATTGACGACAAATGCCGCCATGCCGCCCGGGGCAACGCCGCTCTGAACGGCATTTCGCCGGAGGCCTATCCCATTCTCATCGGCAACCTGCTGGCGGACGACGCCCTGGCGGAGCGTATTGGCGGGGGCTATGACCTGGTCCTGGCCAACATCGTGGCGGATGTCATCATCGCCCTGGCTCCCCGGGTCCGAGGCCTTCTGGCGGAGGGCGGGACCTTCCTCTGCTCCGGCATCATTGACAACCGGGCGGAAGAGGTGGCGGCCGCGCTTTCCGCCGCCGGACTGGTCCTGCGGGACCGCCGGGAGGACGGAGGCTGGTTCGCCTTTACCTGTCAGTGAGTTTTTCCCAACAATGATCCCCCCGAAGGCACAGCCCTTCGGGGGGATTTCTCTCTTTTCCGATAGGTACTGCTGTTCAGGAGTCCTCTTCCCTTCCGGCGGGAATCTGTATGCGTCCGCCATAGGTTACGTTCAGATCCATCGCCTTTTCCGGCCGCCGGATTTGGTCCCAGACGGTAACATACTTCCGCAGCCCCAGTTCCGAGACAATCGCGGTAAAGGGCTCCCCCTGGAAAAGGGTTTCCTGGTTCAGCTGGCTGCTGAACCGCTCTTCCGGAATGCAGAACAGGCTTGCGCCGTCCTCCGACAGAAAATAGTGCCCCAGACGGACATTGGACGGCGGCTTCTCCTGGGCGGTCACCCAGAAAAAGGGGTCGCCGTCAAGCAGCATCGTCCCCTGCTCCAGCAGCACACAGGCATCTTCGCCGAAATCCCGCTCCGCCGTACCGGAGAGCTGGACAATATAGCGGCAGAGGTTGGCGGGAAATTTCGTCTCGTAAAGGGCCCGGGCGTAATCGCCGTCAAAATCCCCCTCTGTGGAGCGGACCTTGTAAAAGCTCACGTCCCCGAAGCAGAGAAACACCTCAAAATCCGGCTGCATCCGCCGGTACCAATCTTGCTCCCGCAAATCCTCCAGCCGTTCACCCAGAATGGTGATGCTCTCCCCCGCCCCCAGCAGCGGCATCTGAAGGAGGTAGGCCCCCGGTGTCTCCGCCACCCGGCCCTGGAAGCCGCCGCCGGCACTGTCAAAGCCCAGTTCCAGGCCCTGTTCCTCCGCGAAATCCTCCATGGAAGCCATGACCATGCGGTCGGCATAGTTGGTCTGATAGCCTGCCGCCCCCTCCTCCCGTCTGCCCTCCGGATAGGCGAAAAAATACTGGTCCGGATGGTCCGCCGGGGCAAAAACCGCCTCTTCCTCCTCCAGGGGATGCACAAAGGTTCCGCCAAAATCCTCCGCCAGCCAGGCCAGCAGCTGTTCCTGCCGCTGGAGGGCACGGCGCTCCCCGGTGATGTTTTTATAAGAGGTATAGACAGAGGAACCCACGGAAATCAGGGTCATCAGCGCCAGCAGGCCGATGCCCACCACCGTGGCCACCTTCCGCCGCGGCGGGTAGGAGCGCCAAGCGGCCCGCCATTTGCTCCGGGCACGGCGCTGGCGGCGGCGCTCCGCCCGGTCCACCTGTAGGAGCTGGCAGAGCCGCCTGTACTCCGGCTTCCCCGGCCCCCGCTGGAAGTCGTAAGCGGCGAAAATGACGTTCCGCACCTCCTGGGACAAGTCCGGGTGCTGCTCCAGGAAATCCTCCAGGGCAAAGAGAAAGTCCAGGTTGGCCCGGGCGCTCCAGAAGGTCGGGCCATTGAAAAACCGCTGCCACTGGGCCAGCGGCGCGCCCGCGGTATACAGCAGCTCCAGCGCGTGGGCGGCGGCCATCACTGCGGCCCAGGCCTCTTCTTCATCCGCCGCCCTCCGGCGCTGGTCCCGCTCCTGAGCCTTGTACCGGTCCCGGTTTTTCTCCCGCAGCTCCTCCAATTTCCGGCGGCGGGCCTCCTGTTCCTCCGCCTCTCCCTCGGCAAACAGACGTTCAAAATCCCAGGTATCCGGTTCCTCCGACTCCTGCGGGGTTTCCTCCTCCGGAGACCGCTCCGCCTGACTCCAGTCAGGGAAACGTTCCCCGGCCTGATCCGGCGGCGGGGTCCGGCCAGCCTTCCGGGCCAGGCGGCAGGCCGTCTGGTAGGCGTCATGAAGCCGCTGAAACCCCTCCGGGTCCTCCTCGGGATGGGCCGTCTTCAGCCGGTGGGCGTAGGCCCGGCGAATCTCCGGCAGCCCCGCCGGTCCCGGCAGGCCCAGTTCGCTCCACGGCCAGCTCACCATTCGCCCTCCTCCTCTTCCTCCTGCACGTCCGGCCACTCCGGCGGGGTCAGGGCGGCGTCACCCAAATAGGCCTCCGCCTGGTCAAAAAAACGCTCCAGGCGGCGGGAAGCCTTGGCAATGCGCATGGCCTCCTGACTGGAGAGCTGCCGCTGGTACCAGTCCAGCAGCGCCGCCACCTGCTCCCGCAGGTTTCCCACGGTCACGGCAAAGAGCCGTTCCCCCCGGGCGGTGAGGGCCCGGGGCCCCTCCTGCTCCCGGGGGTGAAGCTTCAGCGCCGACAGCTCCCGCAGGCGGCGTTCTGCCTCCTCCGGCGGCATGTCCCGGTTCTGGAGCACCAGCCGCTCCGCCTGTCCGCTCTCGTTGACCGCCTCTACCTCCAGGAGCCCGTTGATATCGTAGGTGAAGCGAATGCGGACGGACTGCCGTCCCGCAGGACCCGGCGGCACCGGCAGCGTCAAACGGCCCAGGAAGGCATTATCTGCACAGTAGCGGTTCTCTCCCTGGTAGATCTGAATCTCTACCCGGGCCTGGTGATCCTGCACGGTATAATAGACGCCCATCTTACTGGTGGGCAGGACACTGTTTCGTTCAATAATGGGGCTCATCAGCAGCCGTCCCGGTTCATTTTCGTTGTGCCGGGCCACCCCCAGAGAGAAGGGACACACGTCGGTCAATACCAGTTCCCGCAGAACCCCGGCCTTCATTCCGGCGCAGATGCCGGCTCCCAGGGCCACGGCCGTATCCGGACGGCAGTCCCGGGCGCCCTGCCGGTGCAGAAACCGGGAGATATACCGCCGCACCGACGGCATATGGCTGGAGCCCCCTACCAGCACCAGACTGTCCAGCTCCTCCAGGGAGATGCCCGCATCCAGGAAAACCCGCTGAATGGGTCCGGTCATACGGCGGAAGAGGGCATTGGCCTTGCGGATCAGCCACTCGTTGCTGAGGGTCAGGGCGGCAGACAGCTCCCCGTCGTCCACGGAGAGGATCACCATCTCCTGCTGTGTGAGGGCAATTTTACAGCTTTCCGCCTGCCGCAGCAGCATTTCCCGCTGCCGGGGCAGCAGCGTTTCAAAGTCCAGGCCGCAGTCCTCACAAAACCCCCGGGCTATGGCCAGATCGAAGTCCGCGCCTCCCAGGCGGTTGTCTCCGCTGACGGCGGTCACGCTGACCACGTTCTCAAAGCGCTCCACCAGGGACACGTCCAGCGTGCCGCCTCCCAGGTCGAAGACCAGACACACCTGGTCCTCCTCTCCCTGGCCCAAGCGGCCTGCCACCGCAGCGGCCGAGGGCTCGTTGACCAGACGCTCCACCTTTAGTCCCGCCAGGGCGGCGGCACGCTTGGTCGCGGCGCGCTGGGCCTCGGCAAAGTAAGCGGGAACGCTGACGACCGCCTCCTCTACCGCCTCCCCTAAATAAGCCTCCGCATCCTCCCGCAGCTGCCGCAGAACCAGGGCAGACAGCTCCTCCGGCGTAAAGGTCCGGTCCCCCAGCGTGTAGGTCCGGTCCCCGCCCATATGGCGCTTGAAGCGGGCGGCGGTGCGCTCCGGATGGGAAATCAGGCGGTCCCGGGCCGCCCGGCCCACCAGAATGCCCCCATCCCCGTCCACGCTGACCACGCTGGGGGTCAGCAGCTCCCCGGCAGCGTTGGGGATCAATTCGCTCCGCCCATTCCGCCAAACGGCGGCCAGGGAGTTGGTGGTGCCCAGATCGATTCCAATAACGGCCATATTATCACCGCTTTCCCTTGAATTTTCCGCAGAGAATCCCCTTTTACGGAACCTGCTGCGGTTCAGACGGTTTGATTATAGTCCCTCCGCCGCCGGAATGCAAGCAAAACGGGATTCCGGGAAACGGCTCGCTTACCGTTTTCCGCAGCAAGCGGTCTGAATGGGACACAAGGCCTGGAACGCTTGCCGCCGGCGTTTTTTGGCGTATTTTTCCGGGAGACGGTTTTCTTTTCCCGTCCTTTCCCGTCCAGGAGGGCCCTTTTTCGCGAAAATGTTATTGCGCAAATTTTTTTGTCACCCCCTTCGCCTCCGGCCAATTCCTTCCGCCGTCCGGGTTTTTCACATTTTCCACAAAGTTATCCACACCGTTATGTCAACCGGGGAGTCCGTAAAAAATACTCTCTCTCCTTTTCTTCCCCTGCCGGGGGCAGATGGCAGAGAAAGTTCTGCGTAAAACGCGGTTTCTCATTGACAATCCCGCAGTTTTGGGGTATGATAGCTTTAGACATGGTTTTCAAAACTATATCATAAGGAGTATTATATGGTTTGGAATATTGTAAGCGACAGCAGCTGCGACCTGCGCATGAGTGAATTTGACAGCGGCGCCATTCGTTTTGAAACGGTGCCCCTGCGGCTTCAGGTGGGTGAGCGGGAGTTTATCGATAACGATGCTCTGGAAATTCCCCAACTCCTGACCGCCATGGCTGCGGAGAAATCCGCCGCTTCCACCGCCTGTCCCTCTCCCGCGGCCTTTGCCAGAGCCTTTGAGCCGGGAGACAAAACGATTTGCTTTACCATTTCCTCCAACCTTTCCGGAACATACAACGCGGCTCAGATGGGCCGGGAGATGGTGCTGGAGGAGCACCCGGAAAAGGAGATCTGCATCATTGACTCCAAGGCCACTGCCGGAGCCATGATTCTGCTGATTCGCCGGGCCAAGGCCTTGATTGAGGCCGGGGGATCTTTTGAGGACATCTGCGCGCAGCTGCGGCTGTATCAGGCGGCTCTGCGAACCTGCTTTACCCTGGAGAATTTTGATAACCTTATTAAGAACGGGCGGATGCGTCCGCTGGTAGGAACACTGCTCCACTCCCTGGGCATTCACGTGATTGCCGACGCCACTCCCCAGGGGACCATTCATGTGGCGGCCAAGGCCCGGGGGGATCAGAAGACCTATCAGGCCATCACGGCTCTGATGAAGGAGAGTAAAGATTGTACTGGCGCGGAGGTCATTCTCTGCCACTGTGAGAACCTGCCGGGAGCTTTGCGGCTCAAGGAACAGATTTTAAAGGATTTGCCTGTCAAGAGTGTGGAGTTGGTTTCCTGCCGGGGTCTTACTAGTTTTTATGCCATGGAAAAGGGATTGATTATTGGGTATTGAATACCCAAATCCCCCTGTGATACGCTCCCCCGAAAGGGGGAGTTTTTTCTTTTTCCAGGGGATTTTGCTTTTTCCCTGAAGGGGAAAGGTTGTACTCGCCCTGACGGGCGGGGGGATGCCAGCCAGGATGCTGGCTGGTTCATTGCACCCCCCATTTTCTCTTTTTGGTTGCGCCAAAAAGAGAAAACG
>JAAWLO010000091.1 GCA_022797935.1 Oscillibacter sp.
GGTGGCCTTATCCGCGCCCTCCAGCATCATGCCGGCGCCCTTCTGGGGCGGGGTGAAGGAGGTGAGGATGTTGGTGGGAGAGCCGCTGAGGCCGATGGTGGTGGGGTCTACCAGCTTGTGGTCCTTCAGCTTGTCGAAATCGAAGGTCTCCAGAGGCTTGCTGTAAGTCTCGTAGATACCGTTAATGCTCATGTAGCGGGGGGTATTCAGCTCCTTGATGCAGGTCAGCAGGCAGGGGGTCTGGACCTTGATGGTCATGTAGCCGTCCTCCAGCATCCGCTTGACGGTAATATTGGCTCCGTTCTTCTGGATGCCGGCGGCGTAGGTGACCTGCGGCAGGCCCAGCTTCTCGGCGATCTGGGGACCCACCTGAGCGGTGTCGCCGTCAATGGCCTGGCGGCCGCACATCACCACGTCCTCTTTCTCCAGGCCAATGGTGTCAATGGCGGCGGCAAGAATCTGGGAGGTGGCATAGGTATCGGAACCGCCGAACTCCCGGGCGGAGACCAGCACGCCCTCATCCGCGCCCATAGCCATCAGCTCCCGCAGCATGGCGGCGGCGGGGGGCGGGCCCATGGTGACCACAATCACCTTTGCGCCGGTTTCGTCTTTGAGCTTCAGGGCGGCCTCTACGGCGTTCATATCATCGGGGTTGGTAATGGCCTGCATAGACGCCCGGTTCAGGGTGCCGTCAGGATTGACGGCCACCTTGCCGGAGGTATCGGGAACCTGCTTGACACAGACAATGATTTTCATACTCGTTTCCTCCTCTTACAGTCCCATATTCGCGGAGATGACAATGCGCTGGACCTCGGAAGTGCCCTCGTAAATCTCGGTGATCTTGGCGTCCCGCATCATGCGCTCCATGGGATAGTCCTTGGTATAGCCATAGCCGCCAAACATCTGGAGGGCCTTGGTGGTGGTCTTCATGGCGTGTTCCGAGCACCAGAGCTTGGCCATAGCGGCCTCCTTGGTGTAGCGCTTGCCCTCGCCCTTGAGGACGGCGGCCTGATAGGTCAGCAGGCGGCCCGCCTCGCAGCCCAGCTCCATGTCGGCCAGAGTGAACTGGGTATTCTGGAACTTGCTGATGGGCTTGCCGAACTGAACGCGGCCCTTGGTGTACTCCTTGGCCTCATTCAGAGCGCCCTCGGCAATGCCCAGAGACTGCGCGGCAATGCCGATACGCCCTCCGTCCAGGGTCTGCATGGCAATCGAGAAGCCCTTGCCCTCGCGGCCCAGCATGTTCTCCTTGGGCACGATGCAGTCGGTGAAGACGATTTCGGCCGTGGGAGAGCCGTGGAGGCCCATCTTCTGCTCGTGCTTACCCACGGAGAAGCCGGGGAAGCTGCTCTCCACGATAAAGGCGGAGATGCCCTTGGTGCCCTTGCTCTTGTCGGTCATGGCGAAGACCACGAAGACGTCGGCCACATAGCCGTTGGTGATGAAGATCTTGGAGCCGTTCATCACGTAGTGGTCCCCCTCCAGCTTGGCCTCGGTCTGGCCCTTGGAGGCATCGGAACCGGCGTTGGGCTCAGTGAGGGCGAAGGCGCCCACCTTGTGGCCGGTGGTCAGCATGGGCAGATACTTCTTCTTCTGCTCCTCGGTGCCGTGGGTGAGGATGGGGTCGCAGCACAGGCCGTTGTGAGTGGCCAGGATGTCACCGGTGGAGGCGCACTGCTTGCTCAGCTCCTCAATGCAGATGGCGGAGGCCAAGGGGTCCGCCCCGGCGCCGCCGTACTCCTTGGGAACGCACATGCCCATGACGCCCAGGTTGAACAGCTTTTCAATGTTCTCCCGGGGATACTCGCAGGTCAGGTCGGTTTCCGCGGCGATGGGCTTGACTTCCGTCTCGGTAAATTCCGCCATCATCTTCCGAATCAGCTGGTGCTCACGGCTCAGATTAAAATCCATGAATACTCTCTCCTTTGATAGAATGAAAAGGTGGTTGGTTCCTTGGCAGGTTCTGCGGAACCCCTCCCCGAAGGAAGGCCGTTCCGCGTCTCCCGGAAATTATTGAATGCCCGCAATATCCTTGGCCAGCTGCTTCTTGCCCTGGATGTTGCCCTGCCGGGCAATCATGATGCGCTGGGCCTGGGGAGAGCCCGCGCCGTGCATGGACTCGGTGCGGTAGCCCACCGCCGCCGCGCCCAGGCACATGTTCTCCAGGAAGCGCATGACCCGCTGGCGGTCCTCGGTGGAAACGCCCTCCCGGGCGGCGAAGAACTTGTTGCAGATGTCCCCAATGGTCTCGCCGTTGCGGCCCACCACGGTGCCGGAGTGGAAATCCTTCTGAGAGGGCATGGTGACCATCAGGCCGCCGGCCACGTCTTCCGCCAGACGGACAATCTCATAGGGGAAGCGGGTGACGTTCTGCTTGCAGACATTGGCCAGCAGCAGGTCGATCTGATAGTTGCCCGCCTTGGTTTTGAAGCCCTGACTGGAGCAGGCAATGCCGCAGCAGTAGAGGGTCTCGTTGAGATGGGTCATCTCAATCAGCTTATCCTTCACGGCAGACGCTCTCTCTACGCCGTTGTACTCCGCGGCCAGCGCGGCTGCGCCGATGACCACATCGCCCACGCCCACCTTGCAGCCGCCGTAGCTCTGGCGGTGGTAACCGGCGAAACGCTCCACGATCATGCCGGCAAACTCATATTCGCCGTTGAGGAAGATGTACTCATTGGGGATGAACACATGGTCCAGCACCACCAGGGCCTCCTGGCCGCCGAACTTGGCGTTGCCCACGTCGATGGAGGCGTCCTCCTCCAGTTTCCGGGTGTCGCAGGACTGGCGGCCGTAGATCATGTACATGCCCTCGGCGTCGGTGGGGCAGGCGAAGCTGACGGCCCAGTCCTTGTCCGCCTCACCCATGGAGATGGTGGGCATGAAGATGTGCCAATGGCTGTTGATGGAGCCGGTCTGATGGCACTTGGCGCCGCAGACCACAATGCCGTCCGGGCGGCGTTCCACCACGTGGACATACATATCCGGGTCCGCCTGCTGGCTGGGGGCCTTGGAGCGGTCGCCCTTGGGGTCCGTCATGGCCCCGTCCACGGTGAGGTCGTTGTCCTGAACCATGGTGAGGAAGTTCTTGAAGTTCTCGTGATAGTGGGTGCCGTATTTCTCATCAATTTCGAAGGTGGAGGAGAAGACGGCGTTGAAGGCATCCATACCCACACAGCGCTGGAAGCAGCTGGCGGTCTTCTGTCCCAGGAGCCGCTGCATCTTGACCTTATTAATCAGGTCCTCGGTGGACTGGTGCAGGTGCGTAAACCGGTTGACGGTGCGGCCCGTCAGGCTGGACTTCACAGTCATAAGATCGGCGTACTGGGGATCCTGAGCCAGAGCGTAGGTCATGGCGACGCAGTTGATGGAGGGGCGGATCATGGGGTGGTCCACCCAGTTCTCGATCTCCTCGCCAAACATGTAGACCCGGGTTTTGAGCTTCCGCAGGCTCTCGATATACTCTTGTGCGGTCATTAAGGCCATTTTTTGTTCCTCCTGATTTTAGGGGTAATCCAGTATTCAAATTCCTTCCAACAGGCTTGCCTGTCCGGGCTCAGTCGTTGGCCAGGCCCATGAGCTCATCCCGGAAGATGCGCTCGTCCATAAGCTTGAGGTCCTTGGCAATCTTAGGCATGAACTCCATCTGGTCCAGAACCTGGGTCTGGAGGTCAATGCCGGGGGCAATTTCAATCAGGGTCACGCCCTCCGGCCGCAGCTCGAACACCGCCCGCTCGGTGACGTAGAGCACCGGCTGACGGACTTTGTTGGCATAGGTACCGGAGAAGGTGATGTGCTCTACCTGATTGACAAACTTCTTCTTCGCGCCCTCCTGGGTGATGACCAGCTTGCCGTCCCGGCACTCGGTCTTCAGGCCCTTGGCGGTGAAGGTGCCGCAGTAGACCACCTTCTTGGCGTTCTGGGTGATGTCGATAAAACCGCCGGCGCCGGCCAGACGAGTGCCGAACTTGGAGACGTTCAGGTCGCCGTTGGGGGCCGTCTCCGCCAGACCCAGGAAGGCCACGTCCAGGCCGCCGCCCTGGTAGAAGTCAAACTGCACGTTGTGGTCCAGAATGGCCATGGAGTTGGCTGCGCCGCCGAACTGGGTTCCGCCGTAAGGCACGCCGGCAATGGAACCGGCCTCTACCGTCAGGGTCATCTTGTCGGAGATGCCCTCCTCCGCCGCCACGTTGGCGATCTTCTCCGGCGCACCGGTGCCCAGGTTGACAATGGCATCCTGGGGCAGCTCCATAGCCGCCCGGCGGGCCAGAATTTTCTTGGCGTCCAGCGGGATGGAGGGGATGTCATCCACCGGGATGCGGAACTCGCCGCTGAGAGCCCCGTCATAGGGCATCCCCAGGCACTGGTTGTTGTCCTCGGGGGAGCCCACCACAATGGCGTCCACGTAGATGCCGGGAATCTTCACCAGCCGGGGGTCCAGGGTGCCGCCCTGAACAATTTTCTCCACCTGGACGATCACAATGCCGCCGGAGTTCTTGGTGGCCTGGCACTGGGCGGTGACGTCCAGGGGGCCGATCTCTCTATGTACCGTGCAGTTGCCGTACTCGTCGGCGTAGCTGCCGCGGATGAGGCAGACGTTGATGGGAATGGGCTTGTAGAGGAGGCGCTCCTCGCCCTCAATGTTTACCAGCTTCACCAGATCTTCCTTGGTGACGTCGTTGAGCTTACCGCCGCCGTTCCGGGGGTCGGCGAAGGTGTAGAGGCCCACATGGGTGATGGTGCCAATGTTGTGGGCGGCAATGTCCCGGTACATGTGGGTAATGACGCCCTGGGGCAGGTTATAGGCCTCCAGCTTGTTGGCCAGGGCCAGCTCGCCCAGCTTGGCCGCCCGGTCCCAGTGGCCGCCCACCACCCGCCGGCACATGCCCTCGTGGCCGAAGTGGTCGCCTCCGGTGCCGTCCCGGTGGCCCTGACCCGCCGCAAAGAAGAGCGTCAGGTCCCGGGGGTGTCCGGTCTCTACGAAGCGCTGCTCCAGGGCCTTGGTGAGGGCCTCCGGGCAGGCGCAGCTGACGAAGCCGCCGGTGGAGACGGTGTCGCCGTCGCTGACCATCAGAGCCGCTTCCTCCGCGGTAATTACGCGAACTTTTTTCATAGCGCTTGTTCTCCTTTTTATGGTGGTCATTGGAATATAGTACCATTCAAAACAACCGGGCGGGAAACCCCGTTCCCCGTCGACCCTGAATGCTGCCATAACCGTTTCCCCCGTTCCGCCGCCCCGGTGAGCGGAGCGGCGGAGGGGGAGGAATTACTTGTTCTGGAAGTGCTTTTCCTTGCGCTTCTCCAGGAAGGCGCCCATGCCCTCCTTCTGGTCCTCGGTGGCAAAGCACATGGCAAAGAGCTCGTTCTCCAGGGCAATGCCGTCGTCAATGTCCATCTGCATGCCCCGGTCAATGCAGGCCTTGGAGTACTTCACAGCAATGGGGGCGTTGGCGGCAAAGGACTTGGCCATAGCCACCGCAGCGTCCAGCAGGGCCTCGGGGGCGTAAACCTCGTTGACCAGACCGATGGCCTTGGCCTCGTCCGCGCCAATGACCTTACCGGAGAAAATCAGCTCCTTGGCCTTCGCCACACCGACACGGCGGGGGAGCCGCTGGGTACCGGAGAAGCCGGGGGTAATGCCCAGGCCCACCTCGGGCTGGCCGAACTTGGCGCCGCCCTTGCCCTCGGCGTTGGGTCCGGCGGCCAGGATGATGTCGCAGCTCATGGCGATTTCGCAGCCGCCGCCCAGGGCGAAACCGTTTACCGCCGCAATGGTGGGAATCTCCAGCTTCTCAATGCGGCGGAACAGGGCGCTGCCCCGCTGGCCCCACTTGCGGCCCTGGGCCACATCCATGGGCTTCTGCTCGCCGATATCGGCTCCGGCCACGAAGGAACGGCCCTCGCCGGTGAGGATGAAGGCCCGGAGCTCCGTGTCCTTCTCCACGTCGGAGATCAGGGCCTCCAGGTCGGAGATCACCTGAGAATTCAGGGCGTTGAGGGCCTCGGGGCGGTTGATGGTGGCAATGCCGATGGCGTCTTTCTTCTCATAACGAATGGTCTGATACATTTGAGATATCCTCCTTCAGCTTTTTGGGGGTTTCCCCTCTGCGTATTCGCCCGATTATTATAGCAAATCCCGTGCCAATTTTCAAGCCGCCGTTTCCCGCCAAAGCCGCCTCTGCCCGCATGAAATGACGGGAATTGGGATTCGTTTTTGGAGGATGCCACAAGGATTTTTTGCAGCCGTTTCCGGGCTTTTCCAAGCCTATTCATTTTTGAATAATCCGTCCCGGACAACTTTCCCTGCGTCCGCCTGCCGTCCTTGTGAGAGCCGCCGAAACCGGGGGAAGGTTTCTGTGCAAACCGACCAGATTTCTCCAGACCTGCCGCCATCTATTCAAATTCAAATAGTTGTTATTCAAAAATGAATAATTTTGCTTTTCAAGCAGCCATTTTCCCCTCCCGCCAAAAGATTTTTAAAAATTTTTTCAAAAGCTGAAGAAATTCCCTTCCCCATATCGTATCATTCATGTCGGACGACAGACCGGAGGGAGGGATGCGCGGCGTGGCTTCCATAACAAAGGAACAGTTTACCGAGCTGGTGCAGCAGTATGAGCGTCTGGTGTATACCGTCTGCTTCCAGCTGGTACGCAATGCCGCCGCTGCGGAGGACCTGACCCAAGAGACCTTTCTCGCCGCCTACCTCCATCGGGACAGTCTTCCCCCCGGCTATGAACGGCAGTGGCTGGGCCGCATTGCCGCCAACAAGGCCAAGGACCATCTGCAAAGCGCCTGGAACCGCCGGACGGTGCTCCCCGGAGAAGAAGAACCTTTTCTTTCCCACAGCCTGGCCCCGCCCGCCGAGGAAACCGCCCTGCGCCGCAGCGCGGCGGCAGAAGCTCAGGCGGCCATTGCGGCCCTGAAGGAACCTTACCGGCAGGTCTGCCGTCTGTGCCTGCTGGAAGAGCAGTCCCCGGAGGAGGCCGCTCTGGCCTTGGGCCGGCCGGTGAAAACGGTCTATACACAGCTCACCCGGGGCAAGCGGCTGCTGCGGGAAGCATTGGAAAGGAGTGGAGAGCATGGTATTTCGTGAAGACGGACATCTGAGCAGCCAGGCGCTGACCGCCCTGGCCAAAAACGAAGACATCTTTGATGAACTGGAGCGGCTGGAAATTGCGGAACATCTGGCTTTCTGCGACTACTGCCTGCATCGGTACACCCTGGCTCTGGAGGAAGTTCCCCTGCTGGTTCCGGAGCGCTCCTGTCAAAAGACGGTGTGGGTCCGGATCCGAAGCCGGGCTCTCCGGCTGGTTACCAGCCGCTATGCCACAGCGGCGGCGGCCGTCACCCTGGCGCTCACCGTGCTGTGGGGCGGCAGCGGAGCGGAGTTCATCCCCCGTCCCATTCTGCCGGATGACCGGCCCAGCATCTCCCAACAGCTGACCGGGCTGACAGGAGAAATCGGAGACTCTCTGCATCAGACCCTGTCCGGACTGTCTGATTTTTTCGACGGACTCCATCCCCGCCACTTTTTATAAGGAGGTAATCACTCATGAAATCTATTCGAAAATCCCTGCGGGGGCTCTGGCATCTCTTCTGCGCCTGCATCCCCGGCTGCGGACAGATGAGCCAGGGATATATGAAGCGGGGCATCTCCCAGATGATTATTTTCAGCTCCCTCTCCTTTATTGCCATCTTTCTGGAGATCGGAGCGCTGGCCGTGCTGCTCCTGCCCCTGTGGGCCTACTCGTTTTTTGACAGCTTCAATCTTCGCCGCCACATTCGGGAGGGCATGGTCCCGGATGACGAGTTTATGTTCGGCATGTCCGAGATGGACTCCCGGAAGCTGAGCCAGATTCTCAACCGGCGGGGAAGCCTCATTGGCTGGCTGCTGGTTGTGGTAGGCCTGTACAATCTGTACCAGATTTTCGCCAGAAATCTCCTGGGCGGACTGCGGGAGTGGTTCCCCTGGCTGGACTGGCTGTACCATTTGCTGGTTTGGGATGCCCCGCGGATTCTGGGCACGGTACTGATTATTGCTCTGGGCCTGTGGTTCATCAAGGGGCCCAAATCCCCGAAGGATGACGGGCCGTCCTACACGCCTCCCAAGTCGCCGCCGAAGCCGCCGAAAATGAAGGCCACCCCCTGGACCGAGGCGGAGGAAACCTTTCACGAGACGCCGGACCCTCAGGCCCCGGATGTGCCGGAGGCCGAAGACCCGGAGCCGGTGGTGCTGACCTGGAAGTCCGCGTTCGACGTGGAGAAGTACGAGAAGGAGGCGGCGGAGAAGCAGGAGGCGGACCATGACGGCCAATGACACGGCTGTCCGTCCCCAGCGCCGGGCGGGCACCCTGACACTGGGTCTCGTGCTGATAACGGCAGGGACCGGAATGCTGGTTTCCTTATTTTGGCCGGCTCTGGAAATCCGGTGGCTGCTGAAGGCGTCGCCGCTGATTCTGGTAGTCTTAGGGATCGAAGTGCTGCTCTCTGCCCGGGGCGGCGGGAAGGTGAAATACGACTGGTTGGGAATGCTGTTGTGTTTTATCCTGGTTGGGGCTGGTCTCGCCATGTATACCGCCGCCTGGGCCTTCGAAAATCTGGAGTACTTCAACGCATACGATTGTTCCCGCTACGCCGATCAGAACAGTTACCGCATGGATTACGGCTATTTTGACGGCTTTGATTCCCATACCCTCCATCTGGAGTCCGGAGATACTTTGGATGGCCGGATTGATACCTACGGCGGCCGGCTGGAGGTGACCATCCGCGACGGGGACGGAAATACGCTTTTCGAGGAAGCTTCCCAGGACAGGGACTGCTCTCTGGAAATCAGCCAAACAGGGGAGTACACGATCATCGTTCATGGCCAGCGGGCCAGCGGGCAGTTTGTCTTTGAACGAACCCCGGCAGAACAGAGCGAAGCGTCCGTGTCTCAGCCGGATTTGACTGTCCCGGAAGAAGATTCGTAAAAAAGCAGCCGGAGGCCTGGCCTCCGGCTGTTTTTTGGATTTTATTCCTTCGTTTTCACTCCAGGGTGAAGCACAAGCCCATCCCCAGAGTCAGCGCCCTATACGCCTATATCGCAATCTTTCCTCGTTTGCAGTCTCAAACAGATTTCGAATGCTTGCCAAGACGGATGCTTTCCAGGGCGTACGTTACCTGCATGGTTCCCCAAACCACCAAAAGAATAAAGACGGGAAGAAGACTCATCTCAACTACCATACTCAAAACGACCAGAACCAGCCACAGTCCCAGACACAGCCGGGTTGTCACCATGTAAGCCCGGTAGCTGGCCTCGCCGATTTGGCGGCGTTCCGACTCGTCGCAGCTCTCCAGCCATTTTTTCTGGAATTTGCTGTCGTAAACGCTGCCGTGTTTTTCGGGATTCATCTTCCGTTCCAGGTCAACGGCCTTTTGCTGCGCAAAGATCACCAGGCCGCAGGAGACCATAAATTCACCCACAATCCAAAGAGATCCTATCCCCAGGCCCTTGGCAGCCAGAGCGGCCATAAAAAAGAAGTTTATCAAAAGCTGTACGGCGCTGAGAAGCATGGACCAGCTCAGGGCCTCCTCAACGGATTCCGAGATGGCGTCCTCGTCCCCGCCGTTCCAGGCGGCGTATTTTTTCGCGGCAGAGCGGTAGAGGAGGAACGTGGCTCCCAGAATCAATACCGAGGACACAGGAATTGCCCAGGGGAGCATAGCCTCCAGGGCCGCGCCGATTTTTTCTGTCAATGCGGCGGGGTCCAAGCCGAGGACGTGGGTCATGCCCACGAGAAAGCCCACGAAGCCTCCCACCAGGAGGGAACCTACCATGGTCATGGCAAATTTAGGGAGTGCTTTCCGGTTCTCGCTTTTGGAATGGATTTGTTCATTCATTGGGTATATCCTCCTGATACGTAAAAATGTCTTCCACCTGTACGCCGCAGATTTTAGCCAGTTTCAGCGCCAGGGTCACGGAAGGGGAGTAGTCGCCTCGTTCAATTTGGCTGATGGTCTGGCGGGAGACGCCGGCCAGGCGGCCAAGTTCCTGCTGGTTTACGCCCAGGCGGGCGCGGTGTTCTTTCAGGCGGTTTCGCAGGGGCATTGGTGGGACCTCCTTTTTATGGATTGACAACCATAGTTGTCTGAATGACAGGTTTAGTTGTCAATTTGAAGTATAGCACTGACAAGGATTCTTGTCAAGAGAAAATTTCCCCCGAACGGGGGAGGGATTCTTGCTCCGCAAGGGGGCTGGGTTTTTCCCGCAGGGGAACGGTGGATTTTTCTCCGATAGGGAAGATTTTGCTTTTCCCCCAAAGGGGGAAGGTTGTACTTGCCCTGACGGGCGGGGGGGATGCCAGCCAGGATGCTGGCTGGATCCATGCAGCACCGTCGCGGCGGGAGGATTCCCGGCCCCTGCCGGGGCCGCCAATCGTGCCGCATCCTCGAAAGC
>JAAWLO010000092.1 GCA_022797935.1 Oscillibacter sp.
AAGGAGTTGCAACTCCTTTTCAACTGCGTTGACTATATCATAGGCGTTTTTCATCACATTGTCAAGTTCAGCCCACACTGCCGCCGGTCTTTTGCGTCTTGGCCGGTCAAATTGTAATCATATGGCCAAAATCCGGGTCCAGCTCCGGAAAATCCCGGCGGTAATGGCTGCCCCGGCTCTCTCTTCTGGCAAAGGCGGACTCCGCAATCATCCTGCCGGTATCCAGCAGATTCTGAAGCTCCAGCACGGTTTCCACCGCCGCTGGTTCTGCGGCATGACCGGTATGCAGCCTTGCCTCCAGCTCGGAGAGCTCCCGAAGATAGTTCTTCAGGGAAGCCCCATCTCTGACGATCAGCAGCGCCGCGTCGGAGGCTTTCTGCAGCCGGCGGAGAATCTCCGCTGTCCCCTCCTTGGAAAGCCTGCCAAAGCTGGCCAGATAGGCCTCCTCCCGGCGGATTTCCTCCGGTGTTATGTCCGTGAGACCTCTGTTTTTCGCCCGCTTCGCCGCAGCTTCTCCCGCTCTTCTGCCGAACACCTGACAGGTGACCGACATATTGCCGCCCAAGCGGTCCGCGCCGTGGGGACCGGAAGCCGCCTCTCCCGCGGCATACAGGCCGGGAATGGAGCTTTCCCCGTGTTCGTCAGTCCGGATGCCGCCGTTAATGGCGTGGGCAAAACAGGCGATTTCGATTTTCTCCCGGTACAAATCCACGCCCAGTTCCTTGAAGCGTTGGTAGGTCAGGGGCCACATGGGCCGCAGCTGGCTGTTTTCCCGGGAGAACAGTTCTTCGAAGTCCACGTCCAGGAAATCCAGATACACGCCGCCTCTCTCCGCCGGCGTTCCGTGTTTGATCTCCTCCTGAACCGCAATCTCCACATAACGGGAAACATCCCGCACGCTGAAGGGAAAGTGGCCGCTCTTCGCCGCAACCGCCTCCCGTTCCGTACAGCCGCCCTGCACATACTTGTAAATAAACGCCTCGCCCTTCCCATTGGTAATCCTGGGAACCGCCTCCCAAAGCTGATTGCCGAACAGGTTCACCGACGGCCAGGCCAGCCCGATTCCCGCCTGCACAAATTCCATATTGCTGATGACAGCTCCTGCCCGCCGGGCTATGGCATAACCGTCTCCGGTGATATCCGCCGGATACAGATTGTGGGCAAACAGAGTGCTGGCGCCGCCGCAGGCCAGGATAACGCTGCCGCAGGCGACCGCCAGCGTCTGGCCGTCTTTCTGTCCGAAGGCTCCGGCGCATTCTCCGTCCCGAAGAATCAAATTGGTAACGGTCACGCCCTCCAGGGTTTGGATTCCCCGCCTGGCCACTTCTTCCCGCAGGACCTTTACCAGCGGCTTGAAATGGTTCTCCACCACATGCGAGCGGGTCTTTTTGGAAAAGCAGGCCCGGTAGCCCATGTAACCGCCATCCTCGCTGCGGGCATAGCGCAGCCCCAGCTTCTCCAGATAATCCTTGGCCGGAATGGCCTCATCCGCCACAATCCGCGCCAGCCTGCAGTCCGCCATGCCCTGAGCGGCGTCCATGATATCGCTGTAGAATTCGTCCGGATGATCCGTCGGGTCAATGGCTCCGTCCGGGACATTGAACGCGCCCACCTCCGCGACGCTGAAGTAGGTCGCGCCGCTCCGGCCAATGGCCCCCTTGGACGCAATCAGCACATCCGCGCCTTGCTCCTGCGCCGCCAGCGCGGCCCGCAGCGCCGCGCCGCCGCTCCCCACAACCAGCACATCCGTTTTCAAGTTTTTTGTAATCATGTCTCTCCTCCTTTTAACTAATTTATAGAATCCGCTTGTTTGAAGACGCCCAAAGATTTCCGCAAACATGGCCGCAAACATATTGAAAACCGCTTGGGGATGTGCTATAATGTGGTTGTCCAAAATAAAGAACTAAGTTCGCAATTACGAACAAAAGAATAGCAGCCGGTTCCGGACCGCCGGTTTTGTTCAAACCGGCCTGCGCAGCTGCCCTCCGCCCTCGGCGGCTCAGGTTCTTGTGCTGTATCTTATCGGAATTTCATTCCGTTATCAAGAGGCATTTCCGCCGGCCGGACCCACACGGACGCCCGGACTTCCTCGATTCCGCTTTCTGCGGCATCCGCCTTTGCCCTGCAAATGCACGCAAAGGCTTCAAAATTTATAAAACAGGAGGCACTCAACAATGGGAAACAAGCATTACGCTGTCATGGACGGCAACACGGCAGCGGCACACACCGCCTACGCCTTTACGGAAGTGGCGGCCATCTACCCCATTACACCGTCCTCTCCCATGGCGGAGAACGTGGACGAATGGCCGGCCAAGGGGCGGAAAAATCTCTTCGGCGCCACGGTGGATGTGATTCAGATGCAGTCCGAAGCCGGTGCGGCGGGAACCTGTCACGGCGCAGCCCAGGCCGGAGCCCTGACCACCACCTTCACCTCCTCTCAGGGCCTGATGCTGATGATCCCGGCCATGTATGCCATGGGAGGCCAGTTTCTCCCCCATGTCATGCACATTGCTTCCCGGGTGGTGACCAGCAACCACCACTCCATCTTCGGGGACCACACGGATTTCATGACCTGCCGCATGACCGGCTATGCCATGCTGATGTCCTCCTCGCCCCAAGAGGCCATGGACCTGGCGGCGGTGGCGCATCTCAGCGCCATACGGGCTCAATACGCCTTTATGCACTGCTTCGACGGCTTCCGCACGTCCCACGAGATGCAGCGCATTGAGGTGCTGGACGACGCGGACCTGCGGGCGCTGATGGACCAGGACGCCATTCAGGCCTTCCGCCGTCAGGCCCTGAACCCGGAGCATCCCACCAACCGGGGCAACAACGTCAACCCCGACGTCTATTTTCAGTGCAAAGAGGGCGCCAACGAGACTGTCGCCTCCGTCCCCGACACGGTGCAGCACTATATGGAGGAGCTCAACAAGCTGACGGGCCGGAACTATCAGCTCTTCAACTACTACGGCGCTCCTGACGCGGAAGAAATCATTGTGGTCATGTGTTCCGCCGCCGAGGCGGTGAAAGAGACCGTGGACTATCTCAACGCCCAGGGCCGCAGGGTAGGTCTGGTCCAGATTCATCTGTTCCGCCCCTTCTCTGTGGAGCGGTTTTCAGCCGCCGTTCCCCCCACGGTGAAAAAAATCGCGGTGCTGGACCGCAGCAAGGAAATGGGGGCCGTGGGGGAACCGGTGTACCTAGACGTGGTCTCCGCCCTGAACCAGGCGGGACGGGGCGATATCCAGGTAGTGGGCGGCCGGTATGGACTGAGCTCCAAGGATACCACGCCCGGCCAGTTCATTGCCGTCTACGACAACCTGAGGCAGGACACTCCGAAAAACGGCTTCACCATTGGCATCCAGGACGGCGTGACGCACACCTCCCTGGACTATCAGGATGTGGACCTGGCATATCCCGGCCAAATCAGCTGCAAGCTGTGGGGCCTGGGCGGGGACGGCACCGTAGGCGCCAACAATAACGCCATCCGGACCATCGGCCTGGTGGGCAACAAATTTGTCCAGGCGTATTTCTCGTATGACACCATGAAGTCCGGCGGACTGACGCAGAGCCACCTTCGCTTCGGCGGCCAGCCAATCCGCAGCACCTATCTGGTATCCGCCGCCGATTTCGTGGCCTGTCACGCGCCCTCCTATGTGAAAAAATACGACACCACGGAAGACCTGAAGGAGGGGGGCACTTACCTTCTGAACTGCCCCTGGTTCGCAGAGGAGCTGGACGCCCATCTGCCTGGAAAAATGAAGCGCGACCTGTACCGAAAGCGGGCGAAGCTCTATCTTGTCGACGCCGCCAGGCTGGCCTCCGGCATTGGTTTGGGAAAGAGGACCAACAACATTCTCCAGGCCGCTTTCTTCGCCCTGACCCATATCATTCCCATGGACCTCGCCATTGCGGACATGAAAAAAACAACCACAGCTCCTACTTCAAAAAGGCTGGTCAGAAGGTTGTAGATTTGAACAACCAGGCCGTAGACCTGGGTGTCCACGCCGCCGTGAAAGTGGAAATTCCCCCTTCCTGGGCAAACGCCCCGGACGCTTCTGAAGCGGAACCCGCCGGCGTCACGCCGTTCGTCCGCGATATCGTGCTTCCTATGATGCGGCAGGAGGGGGACAAACTGCCTGTATCGGTTTTCAAGAAACACGGTGTGTTGGGCGGTTCCTGGGAAAACGGCACGTCCGCTTACAGCAGGCGCGGTATCGCGGACCGCGTGCCCCATTGGAACGGCAGCGCCTGTATACAGTGCAACCGCTGCGCCATGGCCTGCCCCCACGCCGCCATCCGCCCCGTCCTGCTGACCGGGGAAGAACAGGCGCGGGCCCCCGCCTCTTTCGAAATGGCGCCCGCCAAGGGACTTGGGAAAACCGCTCCCGCCTATTCCTTCCGTATGCAGCTATCTCCCTACGACTGCCTGGGCTGCGGCGTATGCCTGACGGCCTGTCCCGCCGCCGGTCAGGGAGCTCTGGTGATGCGGCCCTTGGAAGAGGAGGCCTGCCAGCAGGAGAACTTCGACCGGTTCGCCATGAACGATTCCTACTTAAAAAAGGACGTCGTCAACAGCGGCAGCGTCAAACATCTGCAGTTTGCCAAGCCCTATTTCCAATTCTCCGCCGGCTGTGCCGGCTGTGCCGAAACCACTTATATCAAATTGGTGAGCCAGCTGGTGGGCGATCACATGTATTCCTGCAATTCAGCGGGCTGTTCCTCTGCCGTCAGCGGCGGCGCACCCATTCTGCCCTACTGCCGGGACAGCCGGGGCTTCGGTCCCGCCTGGGAACACTCTCTGTTTGAGGATAATGCCGAATTTGCCTACGGTTATTTTCACGCCCAGGATGCCATCCGCAGGGAGCTGTTTGTCCGGCTGGAGCACCTGAAGACCGCCGGTATCGCCGGGGATGCCGTGGATATGTACTTGGAAGGCTGGAACGATCATGACCGCTCCAGAGCCGTCTCTGACGGGCTGATCGCCGCTTTGGAGACAAGCAAACAGACGGAGGATGTCACGTACATTCTGAATAACCGGGAATACCTGTCCAGGAAATCCGTCTGGGCCATCGGCGGCGACGGCTGGGCCTATGACATTGGCTTCGGCGGCATTGACCATGTAATTGCGCAGAATCAGGACGTCAATCTGCTGGTTCTGGATACTGAGGTATACTCCAACACCGGCGGACAGACGTCCAAGGCCACGCCCTCCGCCGCCGCTGCCAAATTCAACGCCGGCGGCAAGGAAATCAAGAAAAAGGACCTCGGCGCAATCGCCATGACCTATGGCTATGTATACGTGGCCCAAGTGGCCATGGGTTACGATCAGGCCCAGACGCTAAAAGCCATCCGGGAAGCGGAGGCCTATCCGGGCCCCTCCCTTGTGATTGCCTACTGCCCCTGCCTGGAGCACGTCATCAAAGCGGGCATGAGCTGTACCCAGGACGAAATGAAGAAGGCTGTGGAATGCGGGTATTGGCATCTCTACCGCTACGATCCCCGCCGTGCCGCCGAAGGGAAAAATCCTTTTCAGCTGGACTCTCCAGAACCGGATACCGGCAAGCTGATGGAGTATCTCATGGGAGAAAACCGCTACGCCTCCTTGAAAAACAACTTCCCTCACCGGGCAGACCGCCTCTATGCCAAGGCCGTTCAAGACGCCAAGGAGCGTTATGCCAGGTATCAAAAGCTGGCGGAAAACAGCTAAATGCACACTTCTTTGGCCGGAGACCATTCCGCTGTGGTCTCCGGCCTTCGCCGTAGTCCCCAGGCCCTGCGGAGGGGCAAACCGCTTCCGGGTTGCCTCAGGACCCAGACGTCCCGCCTGCCGCACCGCGCACTTGCGGCCCCTCCGAAGCTGTGCTATAATGGAGCCCAAAGCCGGGGGCAGCGCGTTTTCCGCCGGCCCCCCCGCGTCTGCGTCTTATACGCGCCCCCGGGCGCTCTGTCCGCTGCCGGCAAAGGCCCGGCGCGAGGAAAGGAGTTCATCCATGCAAACCATTTTCACCGCCCTGCAAGCCCTTTGGAAGCAGGAACAGGACGCGGTACTTGCCGCCATTGTCACCGCCGGAGGTTCCACCCCCCGGGGAGCGGGCTCCCTGCTTCTGGCGGGTCCCGGCGGTCTTGCTGCGGGAACCATTGGCGGCGGTCCCGGCGAAGCCGCCGCCCTGGAGCTGGCCGCCCGGCTGCTGCACGAGCGAACCTCTCAGGTCTGGGACTACGAGCTCCGCCACGGCGGCGGACTGGGTTCCGTCTGCGGCGGAGACATGACGGTTCTTTTCCAGTTCATCCCCCACGACAGCCCCGCCTGGAGGGACGCGGCGGAACAGCTGCTGAACCGTCTGACTTCCCACCAGCAGGGCTGGCTGCTGCTGAGCGGCGGGGACCCGGTTCTGCTGGACGAGTCCGGAAAAGCCCTTTTGGGCCAGCCTCCTGCGGAGCTTCCTCTCACCGGGGGCTGCACCTGGAACGGTCAATGGGCGGCCCTGCCCCTGCCGGCGGGCGACCGGGTGGTGATTTTCGGCGGCGGACACTGCGCCCTGGCCCTGGTCCCGGTGCTGCGGAGTGTGGGCTTCCGAGTGGCGGTCTACGACGACCGGCCGGAGTTCTCCTCTTCCGCCCGCTTCCCGGAGGCTGAGACCACCGTCTGCGGCGATTACACCGGCATTGCCGCCCACCTGGCCCTGACGGACCAGGATTATGCCGTGGTGATGACCAGCGGCCACAGCCACGACTTTGAAGTCCAGGCCCAGCTGCTCCGGCGGCCCCTGGCCTATATCGGCGTCATGGGCTCCAAGGCAAAGACCGCTTACGTCAACCGCCGCCTGAAAGAGGAAGCGGGGCTGGACGACGCGGCCATCCAGCGGGTCCACACCCCCATCGGCACGGCTATTCGGGCGGTGACGCCGGAGGAAATCGCCGTCAGCATCACCGGCGAGCTGATCTGCCAGCGGGCCCAGCGGCGGGAGGCCGCCGGAGGAGAGTCCCGGGGCTGTCCGTCCCATCTGTGACCCTTTCCGCCGCCAAGAATCTCCTTGAAACCCAGGAAAATCCGTGTTATACTGGGAAATGCCCGGAAATGCCGGGTTGTACGGAAAGCGAGGTGCCGCTATGGAAAAAAAAGGCGTGAAAATCGCCGCGCAGAACCGCAAAGCCCACCATGACTATTTTGTGGAGGAGACCTATGAGGCCGGTATCGAGCTGGCCGGGACGGAGGTCAAGTCCATTCGTGCCGGTACCCTCAACCTGAAGGACTCCTACTGCACCGTCAAGGACGGCGAGCTCTTTCTCCTCGGTATGCACATCTCCCCCTACGAGAAGGGGAACATCTTCAACAAAGACCCCGTCCGGCCCCGCCGCCTGCTGATGCACAAGCGGGAAATCCGGAAGCTCTTCGCCCTGGTGAAGCAGGACGGTTACACCCTGGTGCCCCTGTCCGTCTACTTCAAGGACGCCCGGGTCAAGGTACAGGTGGGCCTGTGCAAGGGCAAGAAGAACTACGACAAACGGGCCTCCACCGCCCAGCGGGACGCCAAGCGGGAAATGGACCGGGCCCTGAAAACCCGCTGACGCCATGGACGTCCGGAAGGTTTTCGCGGCGGTCCGGGGCGTGGCCGGAGCCCTCGGCGGCGCGTGGCTGGCAGCCGCGGCCTGGCTCTGGCTGGCGCTGGTCCTGCCTTGGTCCTCTCTGCTGATGCTGCCCCTCTTCGGCCTTTATCCCGCCGCCTGCCTTGGGTACTGGTGCCTCCGGGGACTGCGGAACCACCGCTTCGCGGCCTGGGTCACCACCCTGGGCGCGCTGCTGGCCCTGCCGCTGGCCCTGCCCCTCTCTCAAAGCTGGAAGTCCTGGCCGTTGGTGTGCCTGGCCGGCGCGTTTTTCGTGCTGCTGTCTCAGCCCCTGTGCCGGGAGCGGCTGCTGTCTTATACAAATCCAGCCTGGTACCGCAACCCCTGGCGGATTGCCGCCCTGCGGGCCGGAGGCGCGCTTTATAACTACTGGCCCCCCAGCGGCTTTCTTCCCCAGGCCCCGCTCTCCGAATTCCAGGTGCGAAGCGCCGGAACCGTGCTGCTGGTAAAGGGCGAGATCATCGAGGTTGTTCCGCCTCTGCGGAAGGGCCGTCGATTTTCCGCCTGGGACGTGGCCGGAGTGGCTGTGGGGCCCTCCAGCGGCAGCAATGTCCTCTATGATTTTCAGGAGCAGGCGCTGGCCCGGTTCGGCACAGCGGACAAAAACGCCCGGCTGTTCATCCAGTATTTGCAGGACCACGGCGTGCCCTTCCGCCGCTTTGACGGCCGGAAGCCGGGGATACCTACACCGGCGGGCGAGGCCGCCTGGGAGGCTGTCTGCGAGCACCTGAAGGATTTGGGGGAACCCGTCCCCCCGGAGGAGCTCCCGCCGGAGGAGGACTCCGTCCGGCACACCGTATTGGTTCCGCCTTACCGGCTTCAGCTCCGGCGGACCTTCCCCCTGTTCCAGCTGATGGCCGGGGGAATCGTACTGAGCCTGCTGATTTTTACCTTCGGCTTTCCCGTTGTGATGATGGTCCCCCGGTTGGTCGACCTCTATTTCATCAGCACGCTGGCGGTGTGCGTCCTCTCCCTGACGGTGCCCTTCCTGATTGCGGCGGTGAAGGGCCAGCTGGTCCCGCCAACCCTGACGGTGGAGGGCGGCCGGGTGTGGATCACATATTTTTTCGGAAACTACCGGGAACTTTCTTTGAAGGACATCGAGCTTCGTTTTCATCGTTCCGATGCCTGCTACATTCTTTCTTATAAGAACGGCAAACCCTTTGCGAAGTTCAGCACACGGGATGACTACGGAGCCCAGTTCATGAACTTCCTGACAGACCATAACATCAAGCTGCGCGAATAAGCACCAGAAAGGAAACAAAAACTATGAGCAATCCCGTAGCCACAATTTTGATGGAGGACGGCAAGAAAATGACTGCCGAGCTCTATCCCAGCAAGGCCCCCAATACGGTAAATAATTTCATCTCTCTGGCCAACAAGGGCTTTTATGACGGTCTGACCTTCCACCGGGTCATCCCGGGCTTCATGATTCAGGGCGGCTGCCCGGACGGCACGGGCACAGGCGGTCCCGGCTACGAAATCAAAGGCGAGTTTGCCCAGAACGGATTTTCGCAAAATGACCTGAAGCATACCACGGGCGTCCTGTCCATGGCCCGGACTATGGCGCCGGACTCAGCGGGAAGTCAGTTTTTCGTCATGGTTGCTCCGGCGGAGCATCTGGATGGCGCTTACGCCGCCTTTGGCCAGGTGATTGAAGGGGCGGACGACGCCATTGCCATCTCCCGGGTTCCCCGGAACATGTCGGATGACAAGCCGAAAAAGCCGGTGGTCATCCAGTCCATCCGGGTGGATACCCGAGGCACGGACTACCCGGCGCCGGAGACCTGCTGACCAGAATAAGAAAGGAGCCTCTCCATGAAAACCGCCATCATCACCGGTGCATCCTCCGGCCTTGGCCAGGAGATTGCCCGTCAAATTGAGGATGTATTTCCCGAAATTGAGAGCTACTGGCTGATTGCCCGCCGGGGGAGCCGGCTGGAGAGTCTGGCCATCAGCCTGCCGGGGAAGACGACGGTCTGTCTGGCCCTGGATCTCTGCGACCCCATGAGCTTCACCGCGCTTCAGGAAAAATTGACGGCCGAGCAGCCGGAAATTTCTCTGCTGGTGAACTGCGCCGGGTGCGGCTATCTGGGACGCATTGGAGACGCCAGCACGGCATCTCAAACGCGGATGGTGGACCTGAACGTCCGCGCTCTGACGGCCGTCACCAATCTGGCGGTGCCCTACATGGGAGAAGGCAGCCGAATTCTGAATGTATCTTCCATTGCGTCGTTCTGTCCAACCCCTCGAATGACCGTCTATTCCGCGTCAAAGGCCTATGTCACGTCATATACCATTGGTGCGGCAGAAGAACTTCGCCGCCGGAAAATCCATGTCACCGCAGTCTGTCCCGGCCCCATGGCCACAGAATTCCTGAGTACGGGCAAAATCGCGGGAAACTCAAAAACGTTCGAAATTCTCCCCTATTGCGACCAAGTACGCGTAGCGGGCGGGGCGCTTCGGGCGGCAAAAGCGGGCCAAACCATATACACGCCCCGTCTATTCTATAAATTCTACCGTGTCCTGGCCAAAATAACACCATCCCCCCTTCTGGTTAAACTCACCAAAATCTGACCATACTAGGCCTTGTTTGAAAAACGGCAAAACGCCGGAAGGGGACCTGTCCAGAAAATGTCACAAAATCGTAACACACAACCCGGCCAAACTGTGTTATACTGAATCAGTAATCTCGCCAAAAGCGTCCATTGCAGCCCAAGGCCAAATCCGTCCCCCAAAAAGCGCGAAGCGCAGTTCCCCAAATCCAAACCACGTAAAAATCCGCGGATTTTT
>JAAWLO010000093.1 GCA_022797935.1 Oscillibacter sp.
GAATTTCGCGCCCACCTTCGGCTCCACCCCCAGAAGGGCCAGAACGCGGGTGTCCGTGGCGGCCTCGTCGGTGCCCTCCCGGGGGAGGGTCCCTTCGACGGGCTGGCAGAAGTAGTGGGGCGCGGCGGCGGGCTCCAGGTAGGAGACCTCCACATGGGATTTGTTGAAGGGCGGGTCTGCGGGCATGCCCACGAACATCCGGGCAAAGTCCTCCTGAATCAGGGGGTCTGTCCGCATTGCCTCCACCTGTTCCCAGGTGAGTTCCTTAATGCTGCCGTGGAAGTCGCCCCCCGCCTGGCGGAAGTTCTCCTGCTGATAGGAGGTGTTGATGGAAGCGGTAATGGTGAACAGAGACGTAAAGAGTATGGTGGTCAGGGCGATGGCCAGTACGGCCACAAGATTCCGGGTTCGGGCGGCGCCCAGGGCCCGGATGCCCAGGCGGCGGATACAGCTGTGGTTGGCAACGTTCAGCATGGGTTACGCCTCCTCCCCGTGGGTTCCCTGGGCAGAGCGGATGCGCCCGTCCTCAATGCGGATAATCCGGTCCGCCATCTGGGCGATATCCTCGTTGTGGGTAATCATGACAATGGTCTGGGAGAACTTCTGACTGGTGATTTTCAGCAGGCCCATGACGTCCAGACTGGTCTTGGTATCCAGGTTGCCCGTGGGCTCGTCGGCCAGGATGATGGCGGGCTTGGCCGCCAGGGCCCGGGCAATGGCCACCCGCTGCTGCTGGCCGCCGGAGAGGTTGTTGGGGAGATTCCGGAGCTTCTTTTCCAATCCCAGGGTCTCGATAATCTGCTCCACATAGGCGGTGTCAGGCTTCTGGCCGTCCAGCTGGATAGGCAGGACAATATTCTCGTACACGCTGAGGACGGGAACCAGATTGTAGTTCTGGAAGACAAAGCCGATTTTCCGCCGCCGGAAGATGGTGAGGGCCTCATCCTTCAGGGAGAAGATGTTCTTTCCGTCCACGGTGACGGAACCGGACGTGGGCCGGTCCAGACCGCCCAGCATATGGAGCAGGGTGGATTTGCCGGAGCCGGAGGTGCCGGCCACGGCGGCGAACTCGCCTTTTTCCACCTGGAGGTCCACACCGTCCAGAGCGCGGACCTCGGCCTCGCCGGAGCCATAGATTTTGCGAAGGGCTTTGGTTTCTAAAATCGTCATATTGAAAACCTCCAAAAGAAAAGTCTGTACTGCCTTTCGACAATACAGACTTTATCACCGGAATCTTTCTAGGTTCTTTCTGAAATCTTACAGTTCTGAAAGAATCCTCAGCCCCTGGGGAGAAACAGGGAAAAGCGCGTTCCCTGTCCGGGCTTGGAAAAGACCTTCACGAAACCGCCCTGGCCCTCGGCGATCTGCCGCACCAGGTATAGTCCTACGCCGACGCCGGCGGCATCCTGGGTCTGCTGGCCCCGGTAAAAGCGCTGGAAAATCTTTGCCTGTTCCGCCTCCGGTACGCCGGGACCGGTGTCCGTCACGTCTATCCGGACAAAGAGTCCGTACTCCCGGACCTCCACCTTCACATGGCCGGAGGGGGTGTATTTCACGGCGTTTTCCACCAGATTGCACAAGGCTTCAATGGTCCAGCGGCTGTCGAACACCGCTTCTGCCTCTGTGGGCTCCACGGTCAGCGTCAGGCCCTTTGCCGCCGCCAGGGGGAGAAATTGAACCGCCGCCTCTTCCAGCACGGGCGAGAGGCTGCCTGGCCGGGGACGCAGAACCAGAATACCGGTCTCCAGACGGGAGGTTTTTACGAGGGCGTCAATCAGACTCTGGAGCTTCCGCGCCTGCCCGCTGAGGGCGGCGGTATACTCTCCTGGGTGCTGTTCCTCCAGCAGCTGGGCATAGAGAAGCACATTGGCAACCGGCGTTTTCGTCTGGTGGGAGATATCGGCAATCAGGGTCTTGATGGCGTCCTTTTCCTCCTGAATCCGCTGGCTGGAGGTCTGGGTGGCGGTGAGGTAGTGGGCCAGCTTGGTTTCCGCGGCGGAGAGGAGGTTTTCATTGTATTCCTCCTCCCGGAACGCTCCCTCCAGGGCCTTGTCCAGCATCTGGTTCAGCCGGAGGAGCAGGCAGCGGGTCCGCCAGCCGCTCCAGAGCGCTGCCGTCAGAGCCAGCAGTGCCAGAACCGTCATGACCCGGGTCATGCTTCCTCCTTGGCTCCGGAGGCCCAGGTATAACCGATTCCGTATACCGTCTTCAGGAAGCGGGGACGGGAGGGGGTTTCCTCCAGCTTTCCCCGCAGACGCTTCACCGTCACGGAGAGGGCGTTTTCATCCACGTAATCCGCTCCATCGGTCCACACCCGGTCCACCAGGGTGCTGCGGGTCAGCGTCCTTCCCCGGTTTTCCACCAGCAGGCGCAGAAGCTTTTGTTCCGTCTTGCTCAGGTCCACCAGCCGTCCGTCCCGGCGGAACTCCATGCGGTCGAAGTCAAAGGAGAAGTGTTCCAGTACAATAGGACTGGAGGAGCCTTGTTCCGTCCGGCGCAGCTGGGCGTGGACCCGGGCCCGAAGCACGGCCAGGGAAAAGGGCTTGGTGACATAGTCGTCGGCCCCGGATTCCAGGCCCGCCACAATATCCGTCTCCAAATCGTTGGCCGTCAGCAGAATCACCGGCAGGGTGCTGCCGCTCTGCCGCAGTTCCTGCAGGAATTGCAGCCCGCTGCCGTCCGGCAGGTTGATGTCCAGAAGCAGGAGGTCAAAATGCCCCTCGGTCAGGGCGGCGCGGGCGTCCGCGAGACGGCGGCAGAGGACGCGCTCCAATTCCGGACTCTGAAGGGCCAGACACAGGCCGTCACCCAAGGCCTGGTCGTCCTCCACAATCAGCAGCCGCTTCATTCCGCTCACACCGACAGGCCATCGGCCAGCTCCAACCCAGGGTTGTGCTTTGTCAGGAAGCCCACGGACCACTCTCCGCCGAAGGCCACCAGCAGCCGCCCCTTGAAGTCCTCCAGCACGGCGGCCCCGGTGCAGAGCACCAGCTCGTCGGGTTTGCAGGGGCAGGCGGTAACGAGACGCAGGTGGTCATAGGGCAGGCCCTCCAAAAAGAGGTCCACGCCGTATTCGGCCTTCATGCGGTACTGAAAGACCTCGAATTGCAGCGTGCCCACCACGCCCACAATGACCTCCTCCAGGCCCGCGCCGGGGAGCTTGAAAATCTGAATAGCGCCCTCCTGGGCAATCTGTTCCGTACCTTTGATGAACTGCTTGCGTTTCATGGTGTCTTTGGGGGAAACCCGCATGAAGTGTTCCGGCTCGAAGGTGGGGATACCGGCAAAGCGGAACTTTTTCCCCGGCACGGTGACGGTGTCGCCAATGGAGAACAGGCCCGGGTCGAAGACGCCAATGATATCCCCGGCGTAGGCCTCGTCCACGATTTCCCGCTCGGCGGCCATCATCTGCTGGGGCTGAGAGAGGCGCATTTTCTTTCCCGACTGGACGTGGCAGTACTCCGTATCCCGCTGGAAGCGGCCGGAGCAGATGCGCAGAAAGGCCAGGCGGTCCCGGTGGGCCCGGTTCATATTGGCCTGGATTTTAAATACAAATGCAGAGAAGTCGGGAGAGAAGGGATCCACCTCCACGCCCTCGGCCATGCGGCTGAGGGGGGCGGTGGTCATCCTGAGAAAGGCCTCCAGGAAGGGCTCCACGCCGAAATTGGTCAGGGCAGAGCCGAAGAACACCGGGCTGAGCGTTCCGGCCCGGACGGCCTCCAGGTCAAACTCCCGGCCGGCGCCCAGCAGCTCGACTTCCTCCTGAAGCTGCCGCCAGCGGGATTCGCCGATCATCTCACCCACGGCGGGACTGTCCAGGTCTGCCTCCGTGGAGGCGGCCTTTTTGCCGTGGCCCTGGCCGGAGAAGAAGAGGATGCGGCCCTTCTCCCGGTCGTAGACGCCCTGGAAATCCTTTCCGGAGCCAATGGGCCAGTTGACGGGATAGGTGTCAATGCCCAGCTCGGCTTCCACCTCGCCGCAGAGCTCCAAGGGGTCCCGGCTGTCCCGGTCCATCTTGTTGATGAAGGTGAAAATGGGGATGTGCCGCAGGGCGCAGACCCGGAAAAGCTTTCGGGTCTGGGGTTCCACGCCCTTGGCGGCGTCAATGACCATGACGGCGGAATCGGCGGCCATCAGGGTGCGGTAGGTATCCTCGGAGAAGTCCTGGTGTCCCGGGGTGTCCAGGATGTTGACGCAGAAGCCCCCGTGCTGGAACTGCATAACCGAGGAGGTGACGGAGATGCCCCGCTGTTTTTCGATTTCCATCCAGTCGGATGTGGCGGCCCGTGCCCGTTTGCCCTTGACCTCTCCGGCCTGGGCAATGGCCCCGCCGTAGAGCAGGAGTTTTTCGGTCAGAGTGGTTTTGCCGGCGTCGGGATGGGAGATGATGGCGAAGGTTCTCCGCCGGGCGATTTCGTCCTGAAAAGCGGCCATAAAACAGCCTCCTGTTATGGATTTGATTTCTCTGGTTACCGCCGTGGTTTCTGCTCCGGCGGCGCGGGAACTGCGGAGCGGCAGTTCCTTCACAAAAAAAGAGAGGCGCCAGCCTCTCTCTTTCTGTTTCTCAGAGCTTTTCCTTGATCTTGGCGCTCTTGCCCACGCGGCCCCGCAGATAGTACAGCTTGGCCCGGCGGACGGAACCGTTGCGGACGACCTGGATGGTGTCAATCGAGGGGGAGTGCAGAGGGAACACTTTCTCCACGCCCACGCCGTAAGAGATGCGGCGGACGGTGATGGTCTCCTCGATGCCGCCGTGCTTCTTGGCAATGACGGTGCCCTCGAAAACCTGAATGCGCTCCCGGGAACCTTCCCGGACTTTGACGTGGACACGAACCGTGTCGCCGATTTGGACCTTGGGGGTTTCCTTGCCCAGGGCCTCTTTGTTCAGTTCCTTGATGAGATCCATAGGATATTTCCTCCTGTAATAATAGGCGTTCTTACCCGCTTTTCCGGCGCAGGGCGCACTGCGGCAGAGGACCGCCCTTTGTGGCCTGAATAGAATACCACAATCTTCCCCAGATTGCAAGGTTTTTTTACGCTTAATTCATAATAATTGATAATCGCAGAACACCGTCTTCCGGAGCCGCAGGGATTCTGGATGCCGAAGCTGCCGGGTTCCGCGAAATAAAGGTAATAAGCATGATAAAAAAAGATAATACTTGCTTAATAAAAGATAATGGCGCATATAAAATACGGGTAAGAGGTGTTTGTATGAACTATGAGCGGTTAGGGAAGCGCATTCGGGATGAGCGCCTGCTGCTGCGGCTGACCATAGAGCAGCTGGCGGAGCGGGTGGATAAGAGCACGAATTACATTGGCCAGATTGAGCGGAATGACGGAAAGCCCAGTCTGGAGACCATAGTGGATATAGCCAACGCCCTGGGAACCACGGTGGACAGCCTGCTGTCAGACAGTCTGAACGCCGACCCATGGGACCGGACCGTGCATGAGATTACAACCCTGCTCTATTCGCTGGACGACAAAGGGAAGCAGTTTATCCTGGACGTGGTGAAACGATACCGCTATCACCACAAGATTCAGGACAGCAGTCTGTAAAGCCGTCTCTTTGGCGCTTAGTCAGAGCAGTATTCCGAGGAGGTAACCGTGGAGGATTATTTTTTTTCCGTTTTCCCCAGTGAAAATTTTCTGGATATGCGGCCTTACCAATATGGCTGGGAGCAGTGCGCACCGCTGCATTCCTTTGGACCCTTTGTCCGCAACCACTATCTGTTTCACTATGTTATCTCCGGCCATGGCCGCCTGGATACCACGGACCGGGACGGTGTGCGGCGGGACTACACCTTGGAGAAGGACCAGGGCTTTCTGCTCTGTCCTGGGCAGATCAGCACTTACGCCGCAGACAAGGATGATCCCTGGCGCTATGTCTGGCTGGAATTTGACGGCCTCCGGGCGTCGGAATTCCTGAACCACGCGGGACTGGGGGAGGACCAGTCCATATACCGGCCTCTTTCTCCCGCCCAGGGACAAAAAGTGCGGGATGTCATGCTCTATATCGCCGAACACGCGGATGCCTCCTCCCTGCGTCTTGTAGGATGTCTGTATCTCTTTCTGGACGCGCTGATTGAAACCTCCTCGACCCGGCGTCCTCTCCGAGGGGGACAGCTCCGGGATTTCTATATTCAGGAGGCCATTACCTACATGGAGCAGAATTTCCATCGGGAACTGTCGGTGGAAGAGCTGGCGGATGCCTGCAAGCTGAACCGCAGTTATTTCAGCAAGCTCTTCCGGGAGAGCATGGGCTGTCCGCCCCAGGAGTTTCTCATCCGCCTGCGCCTGTCCAAAGCCGCTGATATGCTGAAGGGTACCAGCCGTTCTGTGGGGGAAATTTCTGCCCAGTGCGGCTATCCCAATCAGCTTCATTTTTCCCGGGCTTTCCGAAAGCGCTATGGGATGCCGCCCCGGGAGTGGCGGGACCAAAACAAAATGAAACGGTGACCGCTGTACGGTCACCGTTTTTGATTTAGATCGCTTGGAAATAAAGCTGCACAGATTGATAATCGCCCCAGGGCATAGGCAGCGGCAGGCCCGCGTGCATCAGCACATCGCCGGGGTACGCGCCCTCGCCGTTGACCCGATAGACAAGCGCCGGGTCCAGACCCTTCACCCGCAGGGCGCGGAAGGGCTCGGCGGCGCGGAGGTTGCCGGTGACCAGGGATACCAGGGCCTCCCGCCGGTCCGGGGAGACCTGCTCCCACGCGGTGTAGGGCCCGTTGTCCAGGGGACTGGTGAGGCGGTAGTAATCGCCCCGCTGAATGAGGTCATAGTGCTCCTTGAAGAAGGCCACCTGCCGGCGGATTACTTCCCGTTCCTCCTCGCTGGTTTGGTTCAGGTCCATCTCATAGCCGAAGGTGCCGCCCATGGCCACTACGCCGCGGGTCTCCATGGAGACCATCCGTCCGTTCTGGGCGTTGGGCACGGCGGAGACGTGCGCCCCCACGGCGCTGATGGGATAGCAGAAGGAGGTGCCATACTGAATGCGGAGGCGGTCGATGGCGTCGGTGTTGTCGCTGCACCAGATCTGGGGCGCATAGTAGAGCATACCGGCGTCAAAGCGTCCGCCGCCGCCGCTGCATCCCTCCAGCAGAAGGCCGGGGTAATCCTGCCGCAGGCGCTCCTGCATGTCATAGAGCCCCAGGACATAGCGGTGGAAGACCTCCCCCTGGCGGTCCGCCGGAAGGGTGGCCGACCAAACGTCTGTGAGGCTGCGGTTCATGTCCCACTTGACATAAGTGACCTTGACCCGGTCCAGAACCTTCCGCAGGGCCTGATAGATGTGGTCCCGGACATCCTGCCGGGAGAAATCCAGAACCAGCTGCATCCGGCCTCTGGCGGGGGCGCGGCGGGGGGCCTGGAAAGCCCAGTCGGGATGGGCCCGGTAGAGCTCACTGTCCTCGTTGACCATTTCCGGTTCAATCCAGATACCGAAGTCCATCCCCTCCAGCTGGGGCGCCAAAGCCTCCAGGCCGCCGGGGAGCTTGTCCTCGTTGACAAACCAGTCCCCCAGGCCGCTGAAATCGCTGTCCCGCTTGCCGAACCAGCCGTCGTCCATGACAAAGAGCTCCATGCCCAAGGGGGCGGCGGCCCGGGCAATGGCGGCCAGCTTGCTAGCGTCGAAATGGAACTCCGTGGCCTCCCAGTTGTTGATGAGAACGGGACGGCGCTTTCCGGCATAGGGGTCCCGGATGAGGTGGTCCCGGAAAGCCCGGTGGAACTGCTGGCTCATCTGGGTGAAGCCGTCGGGGGAACAGATCAGGGCGGCTTCGGGGGTGGTGAAGCTCTCGCCGGGAGCCAGGGTCCAGGAGAAGTGATAGGGGTGAATGCCCAGGGTCAGGCGCGGCGTCTCCAGCTGGTTCTGCTCCACCGCCGCCTGGAAGTTGCCGCTGTAGAGCAGCACCGCACCGAAACACAGACCGTGGTCTTCATCCGCGTCCGGCGTGCAGAGGATGACGAAGGGGTTGTGGTGATGGCTGGAGGTGCCCCGGACACTGCCCACGCTCTCCACACCGGGACGGACGGGGGAGCGGTGGAAGCAGCGTTCCTTGGCGTGGGCGCCGTCAAAGGTGATGAAGTCCAGGTTTCCCTGAGGGAAGTCCAGACAAAGAGAGGCCGCCTGGCAGAGTTTGACCGTCCGGCTGCTGCGGTTGCAGATACGGACCGCCCGGGTGATAAGGTCCCGTTCCTCCAGCACGCCGTAAAGCAGCTCCACGTCCACCTCCGCGGCGGTATCCCGCAGGAGAATCGTGAGGGTTTCCCACTCTGAACCTCCGAAAAAGGCCGGCAGGCCCTCCAGGGCATACTTTCCTTTCTCCAGGCGGAAGTCTGCGTACCGCAGGTCCGCCAGGTGGCTGCCGTCGTCCAGCTCCAGTTCCAGGGAGGGCAGACGGTAGTCCCCCACGCCGCAGGTGGAGAATTCCTGAGGAAGAGTGTCCAGGGAGTACGTCCGGTCCGCCTCCGCCTCATTGGGGCAGGGGGAGAAGCTCCGGTCCGTGTACTGGATGAGGTAGGAGAGGTCGCCGCCGCTGATGCGGGGCCCGTAATAAGTGTGCAGCAGAACCTTGTGCCGGTCCGCCTTCATTTGATAGGTTGTGTGTTTGGTATGCAGGGTGAAAAGACCCTTGTCACAGAGAATCATAGATGCTCCCTCACAGTTGTATCTTGAAGTGGTTGAGGAAATTGTATGCGAATTTCTCTTAAAAGGCAAGAGCGGGAAATGGACAAATTTTTCACAAAAACCCCCTCTG
Source organism: Oscillibacter sp. (assembly GCA_022797935.1). Taxonomy (GTDB): domain Bacteria; phylum Bacillota; class Clostridia; order Oscillospirales; family Oscillospiraceae; genus Oscillibacter. Next base: position 8,763 of record JAAWLO010000093.1, read on the forward strand.
GCTTTGTACAGTCGGACGACCGGAAAATGGAATCAGGCGGCCGGATGTACCGGAGGGAAATCACGGGTATGAAACAGCCCCGGATGGAAGGCCAACCGGGGCTGTTTGGGACCGTTGGAAGTCCGCAGAGGAGGTATTACTTGCCGCCGGTGGAGGCAATGCCCTCAATGAACTGCCGCTGGAAGATCAGGTACAGAATCACCATAGGCAGCATAGCCAGCAGGGAACCGGCCATCAGCACCGGGAAATTGGTGGTGAACTGACCCCGCAGGGTGGCCAGACCGGAGGAGAGGGTCATCATCTTCAAATCGGAGTTGACAACCAGAGGCCACATCAGGTCGCTGTATGCGAATACAGCGGTGAAGATGGTCAGCGCAGCCACAGAGGTACCCGTCAGGGGGAACATGACCTTCGTAAAGGTCTGCCATTGGTTGCAGCCGTCCAGGTACGCGGCCTCCCCGATTTCATTGGGAATGCCCATGTAGGTCTGGCGCAGGAAGAACACGCCGAAGGCGCTGACCAGACCGGGGAACACCAGCGCGAAGATGGTGTTGGCCAGACCCATGTGGGCCACCATCTGGTACTGGGGAATGATGAAAATCTGGCTGGGCAGGGACATCTGCACCAGGACGATGCCGAAGAGCAGGTTCTTGCCCTTGAAATTCAGCTTGGCGAAGGCGTAACCGGCCATAGAGCTGAAGACAATGGCGCAGATCACCCGCAGCAGAATCATCAAAGCGGTATTCCAGTAGAGATTTACGAAGGGCAGGCTCTTGATGGCGTCCTTGAAGTTGTCCAGAATCAGGGCGGCGGGGAAGATGCTGGGTGGGATAGCCAGGCTTTCGGGGACGGTTTTGGAGCTGGTGAGGATCATCCACACGAAGGGGAAGATCATGATAATGGAGCCCAGAATCAGCGCCGCGTAAGTCAGCGCGGTGGTAAGCTTCCGGGACCGGGTGAGAGAAGCGCTGCTTTTCATTCTGTCCCCTCCTTACACGTCGTAGTTGACCCACTTCTTCTGGCCGAGGAACTGGATCACCGTCACCAGGCCAATGAGAAGCACAGTCCAGATCACGATAGCGGAGCCGGAGCCGCGGCTGCCCGCCACAAAGGACTCGCGGTAGAACAGGTACATGAGGCTCTGCACGCTGGTAACGGCAGGGTTCGTGTCCTCTACCATCATATAGATGAGGTCATACACCTTCACGGAGGCCATCAGCCGCATAATCATGACCACGAAGAGCGTGGGGGAGACCATGGGGAGGGTGATGTGGAAGAATTGGGTGACCTTGTTGGCGCCGTCAATGCTGGCGGCTTCGTAATAGGACTTGGAGATGTTCTGAAGACCCGCCAGCAGCAGCACGGCGTCGTAGCCAATGTTGCTCCAGATGGCCACAATGGCGCAGGCGATCATGACAACATGGGGGTCCGTAATCCAGCTGACATGGATGCCGAACATCTGGTTCAGAATGCCGTAGTCGCTGTTGAAAATCCAGCGCCACACCATGGTGACGGCGGCGGGGGCGCAGACC
>JAAWLO010000094.1 GCA_022797935.1 Oscillibacter sp.
TACCGGCAGGCCAGCGCCGAGGGCGACACGGAAAAGATGAAGCGGGCGCTGGGCTACACCGGCGAATGCGCAGAGAAGGCCGTCAAGTACCAGGAGAAGCTGGACGAGGGCGTGAAGGCTGAGGCGAAGGCCGAGCGTGAACAGGCAAAGCTGGAGCAGGAAGCCGCCATCGAAAAGCGCCGGGAGGAGCGTAAGCGGGCGGAGGAAGGCACAGAGCCAAGCCGTCCCCAGGAAACCGATCGGGTGCAGATCAGCGAGGCGGCAAAAGCGGCGCTGAAAAACAACACGCCCGTCGAGGCGCCGGAGCCCATTGACCGTGAGCCGGTCATCTATACGCCAGCCGGTGAAATTGCTGCCGCTCCGGTGGAGTCGGAAGCGACCGTTTCGTTTACCGCGTAAAATTTCAAGGAGGAATGACTTATGATGCCGATTTCGGATGTGAACACCAGTGCGGTCCAGCCTTTGACGGCAGCCGGGAAGGTGCTGGGAGCTCCCAAGGTTCAAAAGCCCGAGGAAGAATCCCAGGGCCGTCCGCTGAAGCCCGTGATGGATGAATATATCCCGGAGGAACCCCAGGAGCCGTCCGGCCGCTATTGGATGGGCAAGGACGAGGACGGCCAGCCCAAGATCTATTTCGACGACCCGGAGCGGGCAGCGGAAGAACCGAAACAGCCGGAGGACGCCCCGGATGCCGGGAAGCCTGATGCAGACGCCCCCGAGGAACCCGATCCGGCAGGCCAGGGCGCGAAGGGCCCGGAGGGGAAAGAGGACAAGGACGAGACCTGGGAATGCAATACCGATCAGGTAGACCGTGAGATTGAAAAACTGAAAAAGAAGCAGCAGGAGCTGGAGCAGCGGCTCCATACCGAGACGGACGAGGCCAAGATTCAGGATTTGGAGCAGCAGCTGTCCCAGGTGGAACAGGAATTGAGGCAAAAAGACAACGATATGTACCGGAGGCAGCACGCCTCCGTTAGACGGCTCTCTTAATTTCTGAAAAGCGGCGGTTTTGAGAAATCAATGCTGCCGCTTTTTTTCATACTGCCGCTGCAGCAGCTATGATGGGGGAGGGGGATGACGGTTTTTTATAACGAGGGGCTGAAAAGCAGCCGCAGGAAAATGTAAGAAATTTTTTCGAGAAACCACAGGAAAAATCAAAATAATTTTGCTATAATAGCGGTGAGATCTCAAGAGAAGGGAAGCGGGAACATGAGCAAGAAAAGATGGATTCATCTGCTGTCGGTTTACTCGATGATCTATACTGTGATAACGCTGCTGAACAGTGTAGTATACCTTTGCGGCGGCATTTACGAGGACCCCAGCGGCAATTGGCACGAGCTGGACAGGGCGATTATCCTTTTGATTGGCGCCGCGGCATTTGAGCTGTGTACGAATCTGCCCATTCAGCCGCTGCTTTTACGGTATGCGGCCGCCTACATCCCATCCCTGCTGTCCGCCTTTGGCTATGTGTGGTTTACCGGACTGCGGGAACCCCTGGCGAAAACAGCGTATTCGGATATCTGGATGAACTTTACGGGCCTCTTTCTTCTGCTGAGCGCGGCCAATGCCATTGCCGGTGTTTACAGGAAAAAGCGTATAAAAACGACGGACACGGCAGGCAATCCGGAATCGTAAAAAAGCGGCCCATGAGATTTTGTCAGAGAGCAGACAAGGGTTGGAGGTCCTATGAAAAACAGCCGTCTCTTTGAAATGTTATACCTTCTGCTGGAAAAACGGGCCATCACCGCCGGGGAGCTGGCGGAGCGTTTGGAAGTGTCGGAGCGAACCATTTACCGGGATATTGACGCGCTTTCCGCCGCCGGTATCCCGGTGTTTACCCAAAAGGGCCAAGGGGGCGGCATCCGGCTGATGGACCAGTTTGTGCTGGACAAGACCCTTCTCTCCCGGGCCCAGCAGGATGAGATTCTGTTTGCCCTCCAGGCCGTTCTGGCCGCCGGCGGCGCAGAGGAAGGGGAGACGCTGGAGCAGCTGACCGCCCTCTTCCGCCGGGAAGGGGGGAACTGGCTGGAGGTGGATTTCACCGATTGGGGCAGCGGGGCGGCGGAGCGGGAGACCTTCGCTTTGGTAAAGAGAGCCATCCTGGCCCGCCGGCCGCTGTCCTTCACCTACTACAGCTCTGCCGGAGAGCAGAGCAGCCGGACCGCAGAGCCTGCCCGGCTGGTGTTCAAGAGCGGAAGCTGGTATCTGTCGGCCTACTGCCGGACCCGGCAGGATTGGCGGATCTTCCGCTTGGCGCGGATGGAGAAGCTGCGGCTGGAGGAAGGAAGCTGCCCGCCCCGGCGTCCCCCGGAGCAGCTGGAGGCTCCGTCTCCCGGCAGAGATATGGAAGTGGATCTGCGGCTGCGGTTTCAACCTTCTGCCGCCTGGCGGGTACGGGACTATTTTCATCCGAATCAGGTCACCCGGGAGGCGAACGGATATCTGCGGGTAGAGTGTACCTTTCCGGAAGATCAGTGGCTGCTGTCTTTCCTGCTGTCCTTCGGCAGTCAGTTGGAAGTGCTCTCGCCAGCCTATTGGCGTGATGTTCTCTCCGGAGAGGCAAAAAAACTTTTGATGGTCTATGAAACCGGACAGACCGTGTCAGGTTTGAGGGCGTATCCTTATAACAGAGGGCAGGGGGAGAATCCCGTCCAACATAAGGAGGTCATTTCAATGGAAGAACGTAAATTTTGTCAGTGCTGTGCCATGCCCCTGGACAGGCCTGAGGATGCGGGTACAGAGGCAGACGGAAGCCCCAGCGGCGACTATTGCCATTATTGCTACCAAAACGGAGCCTTTACGGCGGCAGATGCCACCATGGATGACATCATTGCGCTGAATCTGAAGTTTAACGAGGAGAACGGCTATCCCTTTGGCCCCCGGGAGGAGGCGGAGAAGATGATGCGCAGTTGGTTCCCGGCATTGAAGCGGTGGAGGACAACGTAAGAGGACGAAATCATTAGGCCGTGTTTGAAAATCCAGGGAGAAAACGCAAAAAACACCAGCGGTTTTGGTACGGCAGAATCAAAACCGCTGGTGCTTTTCCTGGAAAGAATACTTGTGTTCTGTTACAGCCCGGCTTTGGCATTCCGCTGGCGGAGAACCAGCAGCGTGCCAATCATCAGCACAATGCCGATGGGCAGGCCCAGCAGGCCGGGCAGGCCCGCGTTCACCAGGAATCCGGCAATGAGATAGGTGACGCCGGATACCACCGCACAGGTGATGGCATAGGGCAGCTGTGTGGAGACGTGGTTTACGTGGTCGCATTGCGCACCGGCGGAGGCCATAATGGTGGTGTCGGAGATGGGAGAGCAGTGGTCGCCGCAGACCGCGCCGGCCATGCAGGCGGAGATGCAGACAATGGCCATGGGGTTGTCCATGGAGAAGACGTTCTGCACAATGGGAATCAGGATGCCGAAGGTGCCCCAGCTGGTGCCGGTGGCGAAGGCCAGCAGGCAGCCAATGGCAAAGACAATCAGGGGCAGAATCACCTGAAGGCCGGAGGCGGAGGCCCGGACAAAATCCCGGACAAAGTACTTCGCGCCCAGAGAATCGGTCATATTCTTCAGGCTCCAGGCGAAGGTCAGAATCATAATGGCGGGCACCATGGCCTTGAAGCCCTCGGGAATGCAGCCCATCATCTCCCGGAAGCTCATGGACCGGCGGATGAGATAATAGACCAGGGTGATGACCAGGGCAAAGGCGCTGCCCAGCATCAGGCCCACGGAGGCGTCGGAGTTGGAGAAGGCGGAGATAAAGCCCTCGCCGTCAAAGAAGCCGCCGGAATAAATCATGCCGGTTACGCAGCAGATGATGAGGACGATCACGGGCAGCACCAGGTCCAGCACAATGCCTTTGTCCTCCGGGGCGTCATCCGCCGCTCCGGCATAGGGGTTGGAGCCGGAGAAGAGGTCGCCTTTTTCGATGGCGTTCTGCTCGTATTTGGACATAGCGCCGAATTCCATCTTCATAAGCACCATACCCACCATCATGACAATGGTCAGCAGGGCGTAGTAATTGTAGGGAATCGCCCGGAGGAAGAGGTTGAAGCCCTGGCCGTCCTCCGCGAAGCCCGCCACGGCGGCGGCCCAGGAGCTGATGGGCGCAATGATGCACACCGGGGCGGCAGTGGCGTCAATGATATAGGCCAGCTTGGCCCGGGAGATGTTGTGCTTGTCGGTGATGGGACGCATGACGCTGCCCACGGTGAGGCAGTTGAAATAGTCGTCGATGAAAATCAGCACGCCCAAGAGGACGGAGGCCAGCTGCGCGCCCACCCGGGACCGGATGTGGTCCTTGGCCCAGCGGCCGAAGGCGGCGGAACCGCCCGCCTTGTTCATCAGGCAGACCATGGAACCCAGAATAATCAGGAAGATCAGGATGCCCATGTTGTAGCTGTCCGTGACGGAGGCCACAATGCCGTCGTTAAACACGTGGAGAACCGTGGCCTCAAAGGCGAAGTTGGAGTACAGCAGGCCGCCCACCAGGATGCCCAGGAACAGAGAGGAGTAGACCTCCTTGGTAATCAGGGCCAGGGCAATGGCGATAATGGGGGGCAGAAGGGCCCAGAAGCTGTTGAAAAAGCGGCTGGGGGACTGGATGTAGCCGCCGCCCTCACAGGTATCGCAGGGAACCGCCTCGCCTTCGCCGGACAGGACCACGCCTGCCGCGCCGCAGTCGGGACATTCAATCATCTTGGTGCCGGATTCCTCCGTGGGGTCTCCGGCGGCCAGAGCGGGGACGGTCATGGCCATACACAGCAGCAGAACCACGGCCAGCAGAGGCAAAAGCCGTCTTCTCAGGGTTTTCATAGTGCTCTCTCCTAAAATAAAAAGTCATGACAGGTCGTCATGACTTCACACCGTACACACGAAACGGAGGAATCCACGACAGCGCTCCACCCCGGATGGGGTGACAGTCCGTGAGATCTTCTCCCACGGCCCGGCTCCGGCGTCTTCAGGCGGACGGCCCGAAACCTCGGCGGAAGCCCCTTTCCGTCCTCCCGGTCCTGAACCTTGGGAGGGCGTACTCTTGACATCCGCGCCTCTATCATGCTGGCACCTATTATAAGAAGCTTTTTGGAAATGTCAACTCCTTCGGGAGAATTTTTTTGCCGGAGTTCCGGGAAAAACACGGAAATCGGAAAAAACCGCCAGAGGGAAAGGGGAGAAGCGCCGGAAAATTCCGGTTTTTTTGCGCACATTGCCCAAGGAAACCCGGAGCGGCGGCGGGAATGCCCTTGCAAATCGACGATTTTTGGAAAACGGTTTGACACAGGCTGTCAGGATGTTACAATAAGAAAATACACGCTGAAATAAGTTGACCTTTCGAGAAAATAAGTTGACCGTTCAAGGAGGCGGACAGGATGAAGTTTTCCAGCAAATGCGAGGCTTGCAGCCTCTCCCCCATTCGGAAATTCCACCCCTATGTGGTGGCGGCGGAGGCAGCGGGCCGGCGGGTCCTCCACCTGAACATTGGCCAGCCGGATGTGGAGACCCCCCGGGCTTTTTTTGACGCCATCCGGGATTTTGGGGAACAGGTTCTGGCTTATGCCCCCTCCGCCGGTGTGGATGTGTATCTGGAGGCCGTGCGGGATTACTATGCCGGGTTCGGCGTCCGGCTGGCCAAGGAGGATATCCTTGCGACCTTCGGCGGCAGCGAGGCCCTGCAGATCACCATGGCCTGCATTCTGGACGAGGGAGACGAAATCCTGGTGGCCGAGCCCTTTTATCCAAATTATGACACCTTTATCGGTGTTACCGGCGGCCGTATCCGCCCCATTCCCACCAGCGCCGGAGAGGGGTACCGCTACGCCAGCCGGGAGCGGATTGAGCCCCTGATCAACGCCCGGACAAAGGCCATTCTGGTGACCAACCCCGGCAACCCCACCGGCGCGGTGCTGACCCACGCGGAACAACGCCTGCTGGTGGACCTCTGCAGGGAACATGACCTGTTCCTCATCAGCGACGAGGTTTACCGGGAGATTGTATACAGCGGGGAAGCCCTCAGCTCCATGCTGGAATTCGAGGACGCGGCGGAGAATATCATTGTGGTGGATTCCATCTCCAAGCGCTTTTCCTCCTGCGGAGCCCGGGTAGGGGCTCTGATTTCCCGGAACAAGAAGCTTCTGGAGCTGGCTATGAAAATCTGCCAGGGCCGTCTTTGCGCGGCAACGCTGGACCAGGTGGGGGCGGCGGCCCTCTACCGGACGCTGACGCCGGAATATCTGGCCGCGGTCCGGGCGGAATATGGCCGCCGGAAGGACGCGGTGGTGCAGGGTCTGGCGAAGATTCCAGGCGTTGTTCACAGTTCTCCCGAGGGCGCCTTTTACGTTATGGCCACGCTGCCGGTGGATGACGCGGAGAAGCTGCAGTACTTCCTGCTGGAGAAATTCCAGGACCGGGGCGAGACCGTTATGTATGCCCCCGGCGAGGGTTTTTATGCAACTCCCGGCAAGGGCCGGAATGAAATCCGCATTGCCTATGTTACCAACCCGGCGGAGCTGACCCGGGCCATTGAGCTGCTGGGGCTGGGAATCGCGGCCTACAACCAGCAGCAGAAGGGCTGAAATCCGATACGTTCTGTTATGAAAGCTTTGAAATATAACGGGAGGTGTTCTCTATGATTCGGCATGTGGTCCTTTGGAAGTTCCGCCCCGGAACGGAACTGGAGCAGGAACAGTTTATCTATAACCTGCAGGCGCTCCAGGGGGTGATTCCCCAATTGGTAAGCAGCGAGGTTGGCTGGAATGCGGGCGAGGGAGAGTATGACGCGGCCCTGGTCAGTGAGTTTCGGAGCTTTGAAGACCTGGAGGCCTACAAACAGGACCCCCGGCATCAGGCGGTATCGCAGCTGTGCAAATCCATCCGGCTGAAGCGGACGGCGGTGGATTTCGAATTCTGAACGCCGAAAACGGCGCGGCCCCTCCGGGCTTCGCCGTTTTGCTTTCCATTGAGAAGAATATTCATGCATGTAAGAAGAAATGTTTATACAGTTTGCCCTTGACGGGTCCTGGGAAATCTTTTATGATAGAGTCCAGGAAAATCAACAGGAATCGAGGTAATCCATTATGCCCTCACTCAGCCACCGGGTACAGACCTTCACCGACTCTGTCATCCGCCGCATGACCCGCATCAGCGACGAACACGGCGCCATCAACCTCTCCCAGGGCTTTCCGGATTTTGATCCGCCCAAGGAGATTCTGGACGCTCTGGCGAAGGCCGCCTACGCCGGACCTCATCAGTATTCCATCACCTTCGGCGCGGAGAACTTCCGGCAGGCCCTGGCGAAGAAGCAGAGCCGGGCTCTGGGCCGGGAACTGGACCCGGACAAGGAGCTGGTCGTTACCTGCGGCGGCACGGAGGCCATGATGTGCGCCATGATGACCATCTGCAACCCCGGCGACAAGGTGCTGGTCTTCTCTCCCTTCTACGAGAATTATGGGGCGGACGCCATTCTCTCCGGCGCGGACCCCATTTACGTTCCCCTGGTTCCGCCGGAGTATGGCTTCGACCTCTCCCTCATTGAGGACGGCTTCCGCCAGGGAGCGAAGGCCATCATTGTCTGCAATCCCTCCAACCCCTGCGGCAAGGTCTTTTCCCGGGAGGAGCTGGAGAGCATTGGCGCGCTGGCTGTGAAGTACGACGCCTATGTCGTTACCGACGAGGTCTATGAGCACATGGTCTATGCCCCCTGGAAGCACACCTGCATGGCCTCTCTGCCGGGGATGTTCGAACATACCATCACCTGCAATTCCCTCTCCAAAACCTATTCCATCACCGGCTGGCGGCTGGGCTATCTGGCCGGTCCGGCAGAGGTGGTGGAGGGAGCCAAGAAGGTCCACGATTTTCTCACCGTGGGCGCGGCGGCCCCCCTGCAGGAAGCGGCCACGGTGGGTCTGAATTTCCCGGAGGCCTACTATGACCAGCTGCTGGAGGTCTACACGAAAAAGCGGAATTACTTCCTGGAGGGCCTGGACCGCATTGGCCTGAAGCACAACGTTCCCCAGGGAACCTATTTTGTTCTCATTGACATCCAGGACTTCCTGGACCTGCCCCAGTTCCAGGGCTTCACAGACCTGGAGTTCTGCGAGTGGATGATTGTGCATATTGGCGTGGCGGCGGTGCCGGGGTCCAGCTTCTTCAAGGAGCCGGTGAGCAACCTGATCCGCCTGCATTTTGCCCGGGAGGAAAAGACCCTGGATGAGGCGCTGGCCCGTCTGGCCAAGCTGCAGGAGCTGCTGAAATGACAAAGGAAACGATGACGCGGTATTTCTGCAATTACAGCATCGGCCCCCGGGCCTATGAGAAGGTGTACGGCGAATGCCGTCCCTACGGGAAAAAGGCCCTGCTGCTGGGGGGCGAGAAAGCCCTGGCCGCCGGAGCCGGGGCTCTGCGGGACGCGCTCCGGGGAACGGACCTGACCCTGGAAGAGGCGGTTTACGGCACGGAGTGCACAGAGGAAACGGCCCTCCGCTGGGCCAAACGGGCCGGGGAACTGGGCGCGGACATGCTATTCGGCATGGGGGGCGGCAAGGCGCTGGACACCGCCAAGGAAGCGGCGGACCTGGCAGGCCTGCCGGTGTTTACCTTTCCCACCATCGCCGCCACCTGCGCGGGGACATCAGCCCTGTCGGTGCTCTACCGGCCGGACGGCAGCTTTGACCGCTATGCCCTCTTCTCCAGGCCGCCCCGGCACTGCTTCCTGAACCTGGAGGTCATTGCCAAAGCCCCGGCGGTGTACTTACAGGCAGGCATGGGGGACACCACGGCCAAATTCTTTGAGTGTCATTTTTCCGCCCGGGGCGACAGGCTGACCCACAGCTCCGCTCTGGGCCGGGAAATCAGCAACCTGTGCTATGGCCCCCTGCTGGAGTACGGCGCGCAGGCCCTGCGGGACTGCCGGGAGGGCCGGGCTACGGAGGCCCTGGAGCAGGCGGTACTGGCGGTTGTGGTCAGTACGGGACTGGTGTCCCTGCTGGTGGACGACGCCTATAACGGCGCACTGGCCCACGCCCTTTACTATGGACTGGTGCTGCTTCCGGGCTTTGAGGAGCGGTTTCTCCACGGGAACGCCGTAGCCTATGGCGTGCTGGTTCAGCTGGCGGTGGATGGGGACTGGGAGCGGGCGGCGGAGGTGAAAGCCTTCCTGCAGAGCCTGGACATCCCCACTACGCTGGGGGAGATGGAGGTTCCCCTGGACCGGGAGGCCCTGCGGGAAGTGCTGCGGGCGGCAGTCACCGGGGAGGACATGCGCCACATCCCGTATCCGGTGACGGAGGACATGGTCTGCCGGGCCATAGAGGCCGTGGAGGCGCTGTAACCGACAAGTGAACGGAGGGAAAACCATGGAAGAAACACGTGCTGTCAATACGAAAAACCTGCTGAAATTCCTGCTGGGATCTGCCTTTGGCGTTTTGATGTTCCTGATTCCCGTTCCCCGGGGAGATTCCTTCACCACGCTGCTGGACTATCTGAAGGACTTCCTGCGGGGATTCTTCGGGGATACGCTGCCCTATATTCTGGCGGTGATGATTACCATCGCCGCCCTGCTGAGCCTGTACGACTTCTTCCGCAGGCCGGACTGGATTCGGAACAATGCCTATCTCCGCAAAGGCTTCTGCACAACGCCGCTGTATTTGGTCTCGAAGCTCCTGGGCGCGGTGTTCACCTGTATGGTGGTCTTCGGATTTGGGCCGGAGTGGGTGACTTCCATGGACACCGGCGGGACCATTGTGGACCTCTGCGCCACCCTGTTCTGCATTGTGCTGGGCTTCAGCTTCATCCTGCCCTTTCTGACGGACTGCGGCATTATGGAATTCCTGGGGGTGCTCCTGCGCCCGGTGGTGCGGCCGCTGTTCCATGTGCCGGGGCGGGCGTCGGTGGACCTGATCGCCTCCTGGTTCGGCGCGTCCAACGCCGCTGTCATCCTCACCCGGGAACAGTACATGAAGGGCTTCTATACCAAGCGGGAAGCCGGTTACATTATGACCAACTTCTCGATTGTGTCCATACCCTTCTGCCTGCTGATTGCCAACACGGTGGGGATTGCCAATCTGTTTCCTTCCTTTTACCTCTGCGGACAGGGGCTTTTCCGCGCCGGTGGGCCGGAAGCCCTCCCGGCAGTACCAGTCATAGGCGAATTGGTTGCTGCTGAGCACCCACAGG
>JAAWLO010000095.1 GCA_022797935.1 Oscillibacter sp.
CCGCCGCGACGGTGCTGCAATGAACCAGCCAGCATCCTGGCTGGCATCCCCCCGCCCGTCAGGGCAGGTACAAACCTTCCCCCTTCGGGGAAAAAGCAACATCCTCCTATTCGAAGAAAAAGACCACCGTTCCCCTGCGGGGAAAAACCAAATCTCAAACCACCGGAGGTTTTTATGCCGAAATTCGAAGTAGTCTCAGAATACCAACCCTCCGGTGACCAGCCGGAAGCCATCACCTCCTTGGCGGAGGGCATTGAAAATGGTCTCAAAGAGCAAGTCCTCCTAGGCGTCACCGGTTCCGGCAAAACCTTCACCATGGCGAAGGTGATCGAGGCCGTCCAGAGGCCTACCCTGGTGCTGGCGCATAACAAAACGCTGGCCGCTCAGCTCTGTGCGGAGTTCAAAGAATTCTTCCCCAACAACGCCGTAGAGTATTTCGTGTCCTATTATGACTATTACCAGCCGGAAGCTTATATCCCGCATACGGACACCTATATTGCAAAAGACGCCTCTACCAATGACGAGATCGACCGTCTCCGGCTCTCCGCTACCTGCGCCCTGCTGGAACGGCGGGATGTTATTGTGGTCTCTTCCGTCTCCTGTATTTACGGATTGGGCGAGCCGGACGACTTCGCCAAAATGGTGGTCTCCCTCCGTTCCGGAGCGGAATGGGACCGGGACGAGCTGCTGCGGAGACTGGTGGAAATCCGCTACGAGCGGAACGACATTGCCTTCGAACGGAACATGTTCCGGGTCCGGGGAGACACCGTGGAAATCTATCCCGCTTATTATAAAGACAAAGCCATTCGGGTGGAGTTTTTCGGAGACGAAATCGACCGGGTCAGTGAATTCAATCCCATCACCGGTTCCGTCAACCGGGTGCTGAACCACATCGCCATTTACCCCGCCAGTCATTATGTTACCACGAAGGACAAAATGGACCGGGCGATCGGCGAAATCCGCAGGGAACTGGAGGAACAGGTTCAAGTCTTCACCGGCAATAACCAGCTGGTGGAGGCTCAGCGCATCCGCCAGCGGACGGAATATGATATGGAGATGATGGCGGAACTGGGTTATTGTTCCGGTATTGAGAACTATTCCCGCATTATTTCCGAACGGCCTCGGGGCTCCGCGCCTATGACGCTGCTGGACTTTTTCCCCGACGATTTTGTTCTGTTCGTGGACGAAAGCCACGTCACCCTGCCCCAGGTTCGGGCCATGTACAATGGCGACTACGCCCGGAAAGACAGCCTCGTGAAATATGGGTTCCGCCTCCCCTGCGCCTACGACAACCGGCCGCTGAAATTTGAAGAGTTTGAGGGGCGGATTGGGCAGGCGGTTTTCGTCTCCGCCACGCCGGGACCCTATGAACGGGAGCGGGCAGATCAAGTGGTGGAGCAGGTTATCCGTCCGACAGGGCTGCTGGACCCCCGGGTGGAAGTGCGCCCGGTTACAGGGCAGATCGACGACCTTACGGACGAAATCCATGCCCGCGCCGCCAAGAGCGAACGGGTTCTGGTGACCACGCTGACGAAGAAAATGGCTGAAGACCTGACCGAGTACTTCAAGAACGCCGGCATCAAGGTCCGCTACATGCACTCCGATGTGGAGACCATTGAGCGGATGGAAATCATTCGGGATCTGCGGCTGGGGAAGTTCGACGTGTTGATCGGTATCAACCTCCTGCGGGAGGGCTTGGACCTTCCCGAGGTCAGCCTGGTGGCTGTGCTGGACGCCGACAAGGAGGGGTTCCTCCGTTCCGAGACCTCCCTGATTCAGACCATAGGCCGTGCCGCCCGAAACGCCGAAGGACTGGTGATTCTCTATGCCGATACCATCACCCCCTCCATGCGGGCGGCTATGGACGAGACGGAGCGCCGCCGGACCATTCAGGACCGGTTCAACCAGGAGCATGGTATTGTTCCCAAGACCATCATCAAGGGCGTCCGGGAAGTCCTTGAAATTTCCTCTGCCGCCGATGGGGGCAGCGGGACCGGAACGCAGCGCAAGCTGAACAAGCAGGAGCGGGAGGCGGAAATCCGCCGCCTGGAAAAGGAAATGAAAGAGGCCAGCAAGATGCTGGAATTTGAATATGCGGCGGTGCTGCGGGACCGGATTGTGGAACTGCGGGGTGAGAAGTGATGAAATACGAATGGCTGGATGAATACCTTCTGTCTCTGCCGGGTGCGGAGAAGGATTATAAGCCGGAGTGGGCTTGGTTCCGGTATCAGATTCGGGGGAAGCTCTTTGCAGCCGTCTGTTCTCCCCAGGGGATGAAGGACGCCGCGTATAACGGCCATGATCTGGTAAATTTAAAATGCGGCCCTGCCCGAAGCGAGGTTCTTCGAGCCGTGCATCCGGAGATACTTCCCGGCTTCTACTGCGATAAGCGGAACTGGATTGCCTGCCTGCTGGACGGCAGCCTGCCGGACAGTATCCTGCGGGAACTGTGCGGAGATTCCTACCAGCTGGTTTTCCGCAGGCTGCCCAAGTATGTGCAGAAGGAGATTCTGGAAGAATAAACGGGCGCGGCCCAGAGGAGGACCGCTCCGGGCCGGCGCGCAGCGGCGTTTCCTAGGAAGCCATGCGCCGGTTCGTTGAAAAGAAGCCCACGGGATTCTTTTCAACTGCGCTGGCTATAACGCTTATAAAATTGATTAGATTGGTTGGTGTATGATGAACACGACAACGAAAACGCCCTCGAAGGGACTGGCGACCCTCTCCATTCTGACTGCCGCCTCCCTGTGGGGAGTCATTGGCCTGTGGAACCGGCGTCTGATGGCGGCGGGGCTTTCCCCCACTTCCATTGTGGCAATCCGCAACTTTGGCTGCATGCTGCTGATGAGCCTGTTTTTCCTGGTCAAGGACCGAAGCGTTTTCCGGGTGGACCGGCGGCACATAAAGTACTTTCTGGGCACAGGCGTCATCAGCGTTGTGCTGTTTACCGTCTGTCTGTTCACCTGCCAGAAGCTCTGTTCCCTGGCGGTGTCCTCGGTGCTGCTGTATACCGCTCCTTCCTTCGTGGTCATCCTCTCCGCCATTCTTTGGAAGGAACCTGTCACCAAGCGGAAGGTCGTTGCCCTGGTGCTGACGCTGGTGGGATGCGCTTGTGTGTGCGGCGTGTTTTCCGGTGAATTGACGGCTACGGCGCCCGGTATTCTGCTGGGCTTGGGAGCCGGGTTGTTCTATGCCATGTACAATGTTTTCGGCCGCTATGCCCTGGCCCATTACAGCTCTATGACGGTTACCGTTTGGACTTTCCTGATTGCGGGACCGGTGTCTCTGCTGCTTCTGCGGCCCGCGGAACTGCTTCCGGCCTTCTCCGGCACACCAGGGCTGTGGATGATTGTGCTGGGCCTGGCCTTATTCTCGACCACGCTTCCGTATTTCTTCTACACCTGGGGCCTGTCGGGGATGGAACCGGGCCGGGCGTCCATCATTTCCAGTGTGGAAGTGGTGGTAACCGCCGCAGCCGGTGCGCTGGTCCTGGGGGAGCCAATGACGGTTCTGACGGCAGTGGGGGTACTCTGTGTTCTGGCGGGGATCTGTATTTTGAGGTGAGGAATGGCGAAGAAAAAAGACGAGAAAACCAATGTCATGCGGATTCTGGAGCAGAAAGGGATTTCCTACACCCCCTGGCTTTACGAGGAGAACGAGGGCCCTGACGGGACCCGGGAATACGGGGTCCATGTGGCCCAGGTTCTGGGACAGGACCCAGCCCGGGCCTTCAAGACGCTGGTAGCCCGAGGGAGCTCAGGCGGATACTGTGTCTTTGACATTCCTGTGACGGAGAGTCTGGACCTGAAAAAGGCGGCCAGAGCGGCGGGGGAGAAATCGGTGGAACTTCTGGCGGTGAAAGACATCACTGCCGTGACAGGCTACATCCGGGGCGGGTGCAGCCCTGTGGGCATGAAGAAACGGTATCCCACGTGGTTCCATGAGACCGCGCTGTCTTTTGAGAGCATCTATGTTTCCGCCGGAAAAATCGGCGCCAGTGTGGAGATTGCGCCGCAGGCACTGCTGGACCTGCTTCAGGCCGGAACGGCGGATTTGATTGTCCGGCAGGCGTGAGGGAAACGCGCCGCGGGAAGCTGCGTGTGCCGCCAGGGCACAGAGGGAAAGAAGGCTTTCTTCTTCGTGTCCTGGCGGATGTTTGACCTGGTGGCTTTCGGCCTTGCTTGAAAAATGACCTGGCCTCGCGCAAGGAAGAGCGGCGGCCGTCACAGCCGGACGGGCTGGAAGGAGGTGCGGCCAAATGGCGTTTATGGCGCTTTTTGGCTGGGTATTTATCCCGATTATCATTCTTTATTTTATACTCCAGGCCGTCACCGCTCCCCTGCGCTGGGCGGCAGCCAATCCCGCTGTTCTCAACGCGGTCACAGCGGGACTGCTGGTGCTGAATCTGCTGCTGTTTTGTTTGTTTTTGTGTCTTCGAAAGCGCCGGAGGCGGAAGAACCAAACCGGCATCTGGCTTCTCCTGGCGGCGTTGTGGGAAGCCTGGGTGGTGCTGCTCTGCGCCCTCTTCCTGGTGTTCCAGCCCCTCCAGTACATTCCGGCGGATGTTGGCCGCTTTCCCGCTGTGGAGGAGAACAAGGAACCGGCTGGGGAAGCTGCCGGAGAGCATTCCGGTGAGCCGGACCCGGACGCCCCGCTTTATTGGGGGACCTGGACCGTCACAGACTGTCTGGGAACCGCCGGAGAAGACCCGCCGGACCCCGAGCTTGTGGAAAAGACCCTTGGCGCGGAGCTGAATTATTGGGCGGACAGGGTGCTGTTTCTGCGCACGGATTTTGGCGGAGGCAGCGCGATATCCGGCTACAAAGAGAGTGCCATAACGGCGAAGGAATTTGCGGACATCTATGGGACGTCTTTGGAAGCGCTGGGCATAGAGCCTTATGCGTATCTGCATGTTGCCCTGGAGGAGATCCGCAGTACGGAGCCCTTTTTTGCAGATTTGGGCGGGCGTTTTCTGTTGTTGGATGAAGAAACCTTGCTTCTTTGCAGCAAGGGGGCGTTCTTTCGGGCGGAGCGGCTTGCATAATCGGGAAAAAGACTTGACATTAAACTTTTGTTCCAGTATTCTAAAAGGCATAGCCGCTTTTTCAAAGAGCCGTCCAACACTCGCAAAAGGAGACCAACGCCATGCACACTCACATCACCGTCAAGGGCGCCCGGGTGAACAACCTGAAGAACATTGACGTATCCATTCCCCGGGACCAGCTGGTCGTGATGACCGGCCTCAGCGGCAGCGGAAAGTCCTCTCTGGCCTTTGACACGATATACGCCGAGGGACAGCGCCGTTACGTGGAATCCCTCAGCTCTTATGCCCGGATGTTTCTGGGACAGATGGACAAGCCCGACGTGGATTATATCGAGGGTTTGAGTCCCGCCATCTCCATTGACCAGAAAACGACCTCCAAAAACCCCCGCTCCACGGTGGGGACTGTCACGGAGATTTACGATTACCTCCGCCTTCTCTGGGCCCGGGTGGGCACGCCCCACTGCCCCAAGTGCGGCAAGGTCATCCGCCAGCAGACTATTGACCAGATTATTGACCAGGTGCTGGCTTTGCCGGAGGGGACCCGCATCCAGGTTATGGCCCCCGTGGTACGGGGGAAGAAGGGGGAACACGCCAAGGTCTTTGAGGACGCGAAACGCTCTGGCTACGTTCGGGTCCGGGCCGACGGCAGCCTCTATGAGCTGGATGAGGAAATCAAGCTGGAGAAGAACAAGAAGCACAACATCGAAGTCATCATTGACCGCCTCATAATCCGTTCCGACATTCAGCAGCGCCTCACGGACAGTGTGGAGACCGCCTCCAGCCTCTCCGGCGGCCTGGTGGTCATCAACCTTCTGCGGGAGGAGCAGGACCTGGTATTCTCCCAGAATTATGCCTGCGAGGACTGCGGCATTTCCATTGAGGAACTGACGCCCCGCATGTTTTCCTTCAACAACCCCTTTGGCGCCTGCCCAACCTGCTCCGGCCTGGGGAGCCAGCTGAAGGTAGACCCGGCCCTGGTGGTGCCTGACGGGACAAAATCCATTCTGGAGGGGGCCATTCAGGCCAGCGGCTGGGGAAATATCCGCTCCGATGGCATTTCCCGGATGTATTTTGAGGCCTTGTCCCAGAAATACCGCTTCCCCCTGGACCAGCCCTGGGACAGTCTCACCGCTGCGGCCAAGGAGATCATCCTCTACGGCACCAAGGGGGAAAAGTTGGAGCTCCATTACGACCAGCCCAGGGGCAAGGGCGTGCTGTACCAGCCCTTTGAGGGCATCTGCAACAACGTGGAGCGCCGTTACCGGGAGACGCAGAGCGACGCCAGCAAACGGGAACTGGAAGAGCTGATGGCGGAGTGTCCCTGTCCCACCTGCAAGGGCCGGAGGCTGAAAAAAGAATCCTTGGCCGTCACCGTGGGAGAGATGGATATTGACGCCCTAACCCATCTGCCAGTGGTGGAGGAGCTGAACTGGGTAGACGGGCTGACCCTGACGGAGCAGCAGAGTCTGATTGCGGGCCGGATTCTCAAGGAAATCAAGTCCCGCCTGGGCTTCCTCCTGTCGGTGGGCCTGGGCTATCTGACCCTGAACCGTTCCGCCGGAACCCTCTCCGGCGGTGAGAGCCAGCGCATCCGTCTGGCAACTCAAATCGGGTCCAGCCTGATGGGGGTGCTGTATATTCTGGATGAGCCCTCCATTGGTCTTCACCAGCGGGATAATGATAAGCTGCTGGCCACTTTGCGGAATCTTCAGAGCTTGGGGAATACCCTGCTGGTAGTGGAGCACGACGAGGACACCATGCGGGAGGCGGATTATCTCATTGACATTGGCCCCGGCGCAGGTATCCACGGCGGTCAGGTGGTGGCCGCCGGTACGCCGGAGGAGGTCATGGCCAATCCGGATTCCCTGACGGGGCAATACCTCTCCGGAAAACGGAAGATTCCCGTGCCGGATGTCCGCCGCCCGGGCAGCGGCAAGTTCCTTCGGGTCCGGGGAGCGGAGGAGAATAACCTGCGGAAGCTGAATGTGGACTTCCCGCTGGGAACCTTTACGGTGGTTACAGGCGTGTCGGGAAGCGGGAAATCCTCCCTGGTGAATGAGGTGCTGTTCAAGCGCCTGGGAGCGGAGCTGATGCGCATGAAGGTCCGTCCCGGAAAATGTGCGGGTATGGAGGGCTTGGAACATCTGGACAAGGTGGTAAACATTGACCAGAGTCCCATTGGCCGGACGCCCAGGTCCAATCCCGCCACCTATACAAATCTCTTCGGCGATATCCGGGACCTCTACGCCTCCACCCAGGAGGCCAAAAGCCGGGGATACGGTCCGGGCCGGTTCAGCTTCAACGTCCGGGGAGGCCGCTGCGAGGCCTGTTCCGGCGACGGTGTGCTGAAAATCGAAATGCACTTCCTGCCGGATATCTTCGTCCCCTGCGAGGTCTGCAAGGGCAAGCGGTATAACCGGGAAACCCTGGAAGTGCACTATAAGGGCAAGAATATTTCCGAAGTGCTGGAAATGACCGTGGACGAGGCTCTGGAGTTTTTTGCCCCGCTGCCAAAGCTGCGCAACCGCCTCCAGACCCTGCAGGATGTGGGCCTGGGGTATGTAAAACTGGGGCAGCCCTCCACCGAGCTGTCCGGCGGCGAGGCCCAGCGGGTGAAGCTGGCCACCGAGCTGAGCAAGCAGGCCACAGGAAAAACCATCTATATTCTGGACGAGCCCACTACCGGTCTCCACACCGACGACGTGCGCAAGCTCCTGGAGGTTCTTCAGCGGCTGGTGGAAAACGGGAATACGGTGGTGGTGATTGAGCACAACCTGGACGTCATCAAGTCCGCCGATTGGATTATTGACCTGGGGCCCGAGGGAGGCGACGGCGGCGGGACCATTGTCTGCACCGGCACGCCGGAAGCGGTAGCAAAATGCGAGGCTTCTTACACGGGACAGTATTTAAAGAAGGCGCTTTCCCGGTAAAGAGGAAGAGGGGGAGAAGGTCCCCTTTTTGAGAAAGGATTATTATGAATATCCAGAAAACCGCAATGATTACTGTCTGCGGCCGTCCTAATGTGGGGAAGTCCAGCCTGACCAACACCCTGGTAGGGGAGAAGGTGGCCATTGTCTCCAATAAGGCCCAGACTACCCGGAACCGCATCTACGGTGTGGTCAACCGGGAGGATACCCAGTTCATTCTTTTGGATACCCCGGGTCTTCACCGGCCAAAGTCCGCTTTGGGTGATTATATGGTGAAAGTTGTCACGGCCAGTCTCAGCGACGTGGATTGTGCGCTGCTGCTGGTGGAACCCATCCCTCATGTGGGCGGACCGGAGAAGGCCCTGATTGCGCGGATCCAGGAAGAAAAAATCCCCTGCATGCTCTGCATCAATAAAATTGATACCGTGGAACCGGCGGCGCTGCTGCCGGTCATTGCCGCCTACCATGAGGTCTGGGATGGTTTTGACGCCATTATTCCCATCTCCGCCCGCACGGGCGGAGGCTTGGAGGAGCTGATGGCGGAACTCCGGAAGTATGCCCAGGAGGGACCGCAGCTCTTCCCCGATGGCCAGACCTCCGACCAGCCGGAGAGAGCTGTCTGCGGCGAATTGCTGCGGGAAAAGCTGCTGCTCTGCCTGGATAAGGAGATTCCCCATGGCACGGCTGTGGAGATCACGAAGTTTTCTGAGCGGGATTCCGGCGTGGTGGACGTGGACGCGGTTATTTACTGCGAAAAGACCAGCCATAAGGGGATTATCATCGGCAGACAGGGTACTATGCTGAAAAAAATCAGTACTATGGCCCGGAAGGATATGGAAAAATTTATGGGTACGCAAATCTACCTGGAAACCTGGGTCAAGGTGAAAGAAAACTGGCGGGATAACCTGAATTATGTCCGGAGTTTTGGCTATCGGGAGGACTGAGCCCAAAAGGTTCCACGCATAGGCTTCGACAGAATCCGCAGACTAATCCCAAAAGGAGGTCTGCCCAATGGAACACATGGAACCCGAACCGCTGTGGGAGCTGTTCTGCCTTACCGGCGAGCCTCTGGCGTATATGCTCTATCGTTCTGCCGGGGAAAAGGGACCTGCCGGATAAACGGGGCGCAGCCCCGTACATAGGGGAGAGGGCCCAAGGGGGGTATGTACATGTCTGCAATGGTGACCCAGGGTCTGGTTCTGCGGGAAACTGCGACGAAAGAGAGCGATAAAATACTCACCCTGCTGACGCCGGACTTGGGAAAGGTTTCCGTTATTGCCCGAGGGGCCCGGCAGAAGCGCTGTAAATACGCCGCCAGCGCCCAGCCGCTGGTCTATTCTGAGTGGACACTCTACCAGCGAGGGGATTGGCATTATGCCCGGGAAGGGTCGCCGCTGGAATTGTTCAGCGGCCTGCAGAAGAATTTGGAAGCTTTCTATCTGGGCTTCTGCTTTGCGGAGCTGACAGAAGCGGTGGCTTTAGAAGATGTGCCCTGTCAGGATATTCTGCGGCATTTGCTGAATGGACTGTATGCCCTTTCTGCGTTGCAGAAGCCGCCGGAATTGGTGCGGCCAGCGTTTATACTTCGCTTGCTGTGCCTGGCGGGGTACGAGCCGCTTGCGGAGGCGTGTGCCTACTGTGGAAGTCCGGAGCCGGAAGAGCCCATGTTGGATGTAGTGCAGGGGGTGCTTCGGTGCCGCAGATGCGGGAGTGGGGAAAGCGGTTATTCGCGGCCCTTATGTCCGGCGTCTTTGAAAGCTTTGCGGCATATAGTATATGGAGATGTGAAGCGGATTTATTCGTTTCAGCTGACGCCGGAACCGCTTCGGCGTCTTACAGACGCAGTGGAGACGCTGCTTACCGTTCAACTGGAGCGGAGTTTTTCGACGCTGGAAGCCTATAAAAACCTGCAAAAGTAAATACTATTTGTAATTTACGAGAAGAAATAAACGGACCGTAAAGCAAAACGCCGGCGTCGGAAAATCCGCTTCATTCCGCAGTCGCCTGCGGTGACGGCTCCATTGCGCTACTTTCCCTCCGCCGCTAGTCAAGAGGGGACTGCGGTCCCGCAGCGTCGAAAATTGCACTCCATTACGCTGCCGCGTCGCGGCAGCATCCATTCCGTTCCATTTCCTCCGCTGCCAAT
>JAAWLO010000009.1 GCA_022797935.1 Oscillibacter sp.
TTTTATAGCCAGCGCAGTTGAAAAGAATCCAAGGGATTCTTTTCAACGAACCGCCGCTCAGGCGGCGGTTTGAGCCGCGAAGCGGCTGCCTGCGCCTGACTTCATAGGAAACGCAGCTGCGCTCCGCGCAGCGGCGGGCCCAGGGCCCGCCGGTTGAAAAGGAGCCTCCTTTTCAACTGCGTTGACTATAAAACAGACTCTAGTCTGACCGAACAGGAGAGGGATTATACAAGGGGGCCGGAAAGAAGAGGGCTTACCGGTCCGCCAGCCGGAGGATGGCTTCCATCTCCCGGGGACCGGCCTTGACGAAATTGCCGAAGGGGAAGCCGCCGGGCTTCTCGCCCCGGTGAGCAACCATGGCGGGAATGTCCTCGCTTTTGGCCCCCAGCTCCTGGAGGGTGACGGGCATCCCCAGGTCCTGGAAGAAGCGCCGGAGGCGGGCAATGCCCTCCCGGGCGGTGTTCTCCGGGGCGGCGAAGTCCATTTCACAGCCGAAGACCTCCACCGCCAGCCGGGCGAAGCGCATGGGGTCCCGGGGGCAGGCGTATTCCATCCAGGCGGGGAAGACCACCGCCAGACCCGCGCCGTGGGCGCAGTCGTAGAAGGCGGAGAGCTCGTGCTCAATCTGGTGGCTGCCCCAATCCTGCACCCGGCCTACGCCGCAGGAGTTGTTGTGGGCCAGCATGCCCGCCCACATGAGGTCCGCCCGGGCGGCGCAGTCCTCCGGATGGGCCAGGGCCCGGGGGGCGGCGGAAAGCAGGGTTTTCAGCAGGGCTTCGCAGAGGCGGTCCGTCAGGGCCACATCAGACGTCGTGGTAAAATACCGCTCCAGAATGTGGGCGATCATGTCCACCGCGCCGCAGGCCGTCTGATAGGCGGGCAGGGAGCAGGTGAACTGGGGGTTCAGAATGGAGAATTTCGGGCGGATGACGTCGGTCTTGGGGCAGCCCCACTTCCGGTTCCCCTCCTCGTGGGTGATGACGCAGCTGTCGCTGCCCTCGCTGCCGGCGGCGGAGATGGTCAGCACCGTGCCCACCGGCAGGGTGGACTGGATTTTTGCTTTGCCGGAGAAGAAGTCCCAGAAGTCCCCGTCATAGCCCGCGCCGAAGCCAATGGCCTTGGCGGTGTCAATGACGCTGCCGCCGCCCAGGGCCAGGAGGAAGTCACAGCCCTCCCGCCGGAGGAGCTCTATGCCCTCATAGACCTTGCCGCTGCGGGGGTTGGCCTGGATGCCGCTGAGCTCGCAGAAGGGGAGATTCCCCGTTTCCAGGGAGGCGGTGACCGCGCCGTACGCGCCGTTGCGCCGGACCGAGCCGCCGCCGGTGACCAGCAGCACCTTCGTGCCGCCGAAACGCCGGACCAGCTCCGCCGTCTGCTGTTCCGCGCCGCCGCCAAAGGCAAAGAGGGTGGGGGAATAGAAGGTAAAGTTATCCATGTTTGACTCCTTTCGTGTGCGGTCCGGCGGCTCAGTAGCCCCGGGCGCGGTCCACCAGATTCTGAAGCGGCCGCCCCGCCCCGTAGTTCTCCAGGTCCTGGCAGAAGAGGGCCACGTTCTGGTCACAGGTATAGCCCAGGGTCATATTGCCGGACACATGGGGGGTGAGAATCAGGTTCCGGGCGGACCACAGGGGGTCGTCCGCCGGGAGGGGCTCCGGGGTCATGACGTCCAGCGCCGCCCCCGCCAGGGCTCCGGCGTCCAGGGCCTCCCGCAGGGCCTCCTGGTCCACGGAGCTGCCCCGGCCCACGTTGATGACAGTGGCGGTGGGGGGCAGCAGGGCCAGCCGTTCCCGGTTCAGGATGCGGAAGGTCTCCGCCGTCCCCGGCAGGGCCATGATGAGATTCTGCGTTTGGGGCAGAACCCCGTCCAGGGCGGAGATGGGCAGAACCTCGTCATAGACGTCCTCCCGGGCCTTGCCGCTGCGGCTGAGACCGGTGATGCGGG
The DNA here is from genome assembly GCA_022797935.1 of Oscillibacter sp. Taxonomy (GTDB): domain Bacteria; phylum Bacillota; class Clostridia; order Oscillospirales; family Oscillospiraceae; genus Oscillibacter. The sequence continues at coordinate 1,943 of JAAWLO010000009.1, forward strand.
CGGCTCCCATGCCCCGCAGGCGCTGGGCCACGTGATAGCCGATATTGCCCAGGCCCAGGAGGGTGAAGGCGTTGTCCCGGATGGAGCGGACCGGCAGCTGGTTGCTCCAGCTCCGGTTCCGCACGACGGCCTCATATTCCGGCATCCGCCGCAGGAGCATCAGCTGCACCATAATGACGTGTTCCGCAATGGTGACGCCGTAGCAGTTGCTGTTGGTCAGCAGGCAGTCCGGGTTGGCGAAGAGGGAGGGGTCCTGGCAGTAGGGGTCCACCCCGGCGAAGGAGCAGCAGTACCACTTCAGGCTGGCCGGGGCCTCCCGCAGGAGCTCCGGGGAGTGGGCATAGAGGATTTCGCAGTGCTGGAGGCAGGCTTTGGCCTCCGCAAACTGGTCCGGCGTGAAGAAGTGGGCCTGAAAGCCCTGGGCCTCCGCCGTCCGGCGGATGCGGTCCCGGTGGGCATCCGACAGGAATTCCAGGCAGACACAGATTTCTCTCATTAGGGATACCTCCTCAAAGTAAGACGGAAATGGCAGACAGGAACATCAGAGGGAATGAGATTCTCCGGCGTCTCGCAGCAGAGCGGCGGCACAGCGCAGACCGTCCGCCGCGGCGGAGAGGATGCCTCCGGCATACCCGGCTCCCTCGCCGCAGGGATACAGCCCCCGGAGCGGGGAACGGCAGTCCTGGTCCCGGAGAATCCGCAGGGGCGAGGAGCTTCGGCTCTCCACGGCGGTGAGGACCGCGTCGGGGTGGTCGTAGCCCCGGAGCTTCCGGCCCAGAAGGGGCAGGGCCTCCGCCAGGGCTTCCCCCGCGAAGGGGGGCAGGCAGTCCCAGAGGTTGGCCCAGGTGACGCCGGGGCGGTAGCTGGGCAGAACCCGCCCCGGACCCGTGGAGGGACGGCGGGCCAGAAAATCTTCCACCCGCTGGGCCGGAGCCCGGTAGCCTCCGCCGCCCAGAGCATAGGCCGCCTCCTCCAGACGCCGCTGGAAGGCCACGCCCGCCAGGGGACCGGAACCGCCGAAGTCCTCCGGCGTGACGCCCACCAGCAGGCCGCCGTTGATGTTCTCCTGATCCCGGGCGAAGGCGCTCATGCCGTTGGTTGCCACCCGCCCGGTCTCGGAAGCGGCGGCGACCACCTGTCCCCCGGGGCAGACGCAGAAGGAGAACACGCCCCGTCCGCCGGACAGGTGGCAGGAGAGCTTGTAGCTGGCGGCGGGAAGGCCGGGACGGCCCGCGTACTGCCGGTACTGGGCGGCGTCGCAGTCCGCCTGCCGGTGTTCAATCCGCAGGCCCACGGCAAAGGGCTTGGCCTCCATTGGAACCCCCCGGGCGTGCAGCATGGCGAAGCTGTCCCGGGCGGAGTGGCCGGGGGCCAGAATCAGCCGCCGGCAGGGGAGGACCTCCCTGCCTCCGGGGCCGGAAATCTGAATGGCGCGCAGAGCGCCCTGTTCCAGCTCCAGGTCCTCCAGCCGGACGCCGAAGCGGAGGTCCGCCCCCAGGGCCAGGAGCTCCCGCCGGAGCGTCTGCAGAACGATGCGGAGGTAATCCGTGCCCACGTGGGGCCGGGCGTCCACCAGAATGTCCTCCGGCGCGCCCCAGGCGGCCAGACGCTCCAGGATGAAGCGGTGGCTGGGGTCCCGGGTGCCGGTGTTCAGCTTTCCGTCGGAAAAAGCGCCCGCGCCCCCCTCGCCAAACTGGACGTTGGATTCCAAATCCAGGATTCCGGCGTCCCAAAAGCGTTCCACGGCGGCCCTGCGGGCCTCCACAGGCTGCCCCCGCTCCAGGAGGACCGGACGCTGTCCCGCCGCCGCCAGGGCCAGGGCCGCGAAGAGTCCCGCCGGGCCCGCGCCCACCACCACCGGCGGCGGTCCCGGCAGGGGCGGCCTGGGTTCTGGCAGCCGGTAGACCGGCGGGGGAAGATAGGGGGAGACCTTCCGGTTCCGGCAGCGGCGGAGAACGGAGGACTCCCGGTCCACCTCCACGGCCACGGAGCAGACCAGCACCGGCGGGTCCTCCCGGGCGTCCAGACTCCGGCGAAGCAGCCGCAGGGAGCGGAGCGCCGGAACCCGAAGCAGGCGGGCGGCCTCGCGGGACAGGTCTCCGCCGGGAGGAAGGCGGAGGCCCTCGATTTTCAGCATAGCCTGTCTCCTTTCATCAGATGAATATAGTCAGCGCGGTTGAACAGGAGGCGCCTGCTCAACCGGCGGGCCACAGGTTCTGAGAGCAGTATACCATAGATTGCCCGCCGGAGGAAGGCTTTTTTTCGGCGGACAGCGGAAAAAGCCCTCCCGGAAGCCGGGAGGGCAAAAAGGGGGATTTCCCTGTTCGGAGCGGGAGGGGTCAGCGGCCGCAGGCGCAGCAGCATTTGGCGTCTTCGTAATTCTCCGGCGTCCGAACGGTGTTGGGCGGGAAGAACTCGCCCACCGGGAAGCAGATGTTGCGGAAGATGCCGCAGGGGTCCTCGGTTCCGCTGCCGCAGGAGCACTCCTTGTCGGGCATGCAGTAGTCGTACACGGGAACCACCAGTTGGGTGTCCCGCTCCAGGCGGACAATGGAGAATTGACCCAGGGTGACGTAAATCCGGCGGCTGTCGTCCCCGCTGGAGAGTTCCCCGTCAAAGCAGCTGTTGACGAAGGAGGGGACCTCGCACAAATCGCAGTCGCACTCCCGCTTGCCGCAGCAGTCCATGATGCGGGCGTCCAGCACAATGGGGTCCACAGCCTCCACCACGGCAATGGGCAGGTTGGAGCGGCTGGCCAGCTGAAGGTCCGGCTCACCGGTGCGCAGCTCCGAGGAGAAGATTTTCGCGTTGCCCTCGCTGCCGAAGAGGATGGCCCGCTTGTCGAAAACGCACAGGCCTTCCACGGTTACCGGAGCGGGGCAGCTGAGATAGGCCTGGAGGGTGACGGCGTAGAAAAAGCGCATATCGACGGTGTAGAAGCCCCGGTTGAAGCTGACGGGCTCCACGTCTACATAGACGTACAGCAGCTTTGCCGTGCCGCCCTTCACCGACAGGGCCCGGTTGATGACGTCCACGTATTGGAGCTTCGGGTAGAAGCGCAGGTCTTCAATGCAGTCTTTATCCCGGCAAGAATCGTAAATTTTCCTTGTATGGATGCAAACCGCCTCACGGACGCCGTTGAGATTCTCCACGGGGCCGGGCAGAATTTTGTCAGGCATGACAATACCTCCTAGTAAGTAGCTGATGAAAGAACGGAGTCCTTTCAATTCAGTCTATGCTCTGCCCCTCGGGAGGTGCGGGGGACCGGGAAAAAGGTCTCCGTTACTCGTACTGCAGTGTGCTGACGCGGGGGGTGATGATGCAGACATAGCTGTTCCCCTGGCCCAGAGCCAGCGGTTCCCCCTCCGCCGTCCGGTAGACGAAGGGACTGTTCCGGTCATTCCGGCTCCATTGAATGGGAATGGCCTTCCCCTGACGGAAATAGGTTCCCGTGCCCTCGCCGGTGGTTTTGACCCGAAGGCGTCCCTCCGTGTCCCCGGAGATGACCCCGATCGAAGTCTCCAGAACCAGCAGATTTACCGTCTGAACCTGCTGGCCGGTGCTGCCGTCCAGATGCTCCTTGCCATACTGACTCACCCGATAGCAGCCGCCGGCGTCATCGTAATCAAACACCGCCGTCTTGTAATTGGAAAACCGCAGTGTAACCTGCCGGGCGGGCTCTCCCTGAGCCGGGTCCTCTGTGAAAAGCTGAAGGCAGTTCCAATCGCTGTCGTGCTCCGTGGGGAAGGAGGCTCCCGCCAGATAGTCCAAAATGTTTTTGCCGGAAGTCACCAGACTGTGTTCATAGCCGTTGTTTCGTTTCCGGTCCGGGTCCCGCCAGAAGATTTTGGCGTCCTCACCGCCCCGGACGCCGTCCATGTGGTCCACCCGCCAGCTCCGGAGGTTGGAATAGGCTTCCTGGCTGCCGCCTGCGTGGACGAACACCGCGTCATGGCCCAAAGCCAGCTCCACGAAGTAGGGCCGGGCAGAGCGGACGCTGCCCAACCGTTCGATTCCCTCCACGGATTGATAGACCCCCAGCATCCGGGTGATGCCGCCCTCTACGGGGACTTCATAAATAATGTCAGCCTGGGAGATGCCCAGCTGAGGCTGCGCCGCCTTGAGGTTGTTCAGCATCACCGCAATGGGGCGTTTTTCCTCGTCCTCCGGTTCCATAGGCAGGCCCGTGAGCGGATTGGTTCCGGCGGGAACATAGGGTTCCGGTTCCGGCGGAGGGGAAGGAAGCGGCGGCTCCTGAGAATCCGGGGGAACAGGCGGCTCCTCCCCGGCGTCCTTACCGCCGCAGCCTCCCAGGGCCAAAACCATCCACACTGCCAGCAGAAATGCGCAGATCTTCGTTTTCATCTCGCCGCCGCCTTTCTTGTCTCAGATTGTCCCTATGATACCAATGTTGGGCGAAGCCGTCAAGACGCATTTCCCCCAATTTCGACAGAGGGAAAAAAGGGATTTCCCGGTGGGCTTGCGTTTCTGTCCGGGGCGGGGTATAATGGAGAAAACCGGGGAGAAAACCCGCCTTCTGGGCCCCGGACCAGAGAGGAGACGCCGCTATGCCGGGACCCGGTTTCATCCAAGACCCGTTGGAACTCAAGTTTCTGATTCTCTATATTGCCGCCCGCGTCATAGAGCCCGTACCTTTTGACGTTCTGCTGGACCTGACCCTCTGCGACGACGCCATTGATTATTTTGATTTCTCCGACTGCCTGGCCAATTTGGTCCGGACGGAGCACCTGACTCTCTCCGCTGAGGGACTCTACGCACTGACGGAGAAGGGGCGGCGGAACAGCGTCATCTGCGAGTCCAGCCTGCCCTATTCCATCCGCCGCCGCTGCGACCGGAATCTGGAGGCCTGGAACCGGAAACTCCAGCGGCAGCGGCAGGTACGGGCGTCCACGGAGCGCAGGCCCAACGGCACCTGGACCGTCCGCCTGGGCCTCAGCGATGACAAGGGGGGACTGCTGGATTTGCGGCTGATGGCGCCCGGCGAGGAGATGGCCAAAGCGATGGCGGAGCGCTTTCGCCAATCACCGGAAAAGCTGTACGGCCAGATGATTCAGCTGCTTCTGGAAGGGGAGGAAACCTAAAAAAAGAGCCGCACGGCAAACACCGCGCGGCCAAAACAAAGGGTGGGATATTGGAAAGCTTCCAAGAGTATTCTACCACAGCTGCCAGCATTTGTAAACAGGGAATTGCAAAAAATTTAACTTTTTTGAAATTATTTTTGGAAGCAGCCGGTTGGCCAAGAAAAAAATCGTGAAAAAGTGAAAAATCCCCTTCCCATTTCAGGACAAATGTGTTATATTAGATAAAAGGGGCTGGGTCCTCTTTCACACGAAAGGAGCGATTTGCATGAAGTATACGTATGCCTGCAAGAAGGTCTCCCTGAACGATTCCATCAAGGCCTACACAGAAAAGAAGATTTCCAAGCTGGAAAAGTATTTCCGGGACGATACCACTGCCTTTGTGACCTTCGCCGTGGAGAAGGACCACCGCTGCACGGTGGAAATTACGGTGCGCAGCGGAGCCGCCCTTCTCCGGGCCCAGACCGAGGCCCCGGATGGGGATATGCGGGGGGCTGTAGACGCGGCGGTGGGTTATATTGAGCGTCAGATTCTCAAGAACAAGACCCGCCTGTCCAAGCGCCTGCGCAGCGAGGGCTTTCCGCCTCCTGCCCCGGTCAGCGAGTTTGACGTGGCGGAGGAGAAGGAGTTCTCTGTGGTGCGGACGAAGCGCTTCGCTGTGAAGCCCATGAGCACCGAGGAGGCCATTCTTCAGATGAACCTGCTGGACCACAGCTTTTTTGTCTTCCGGAACGACAGCGACGACAGTCTTTGCATTGTCTACCGCCGGAAGAGCGGCGGCTATGGCCTTATTGTCACCGACGAAGAGGAGTAATGGTTTCTGTGCCTTCGCAGAAGAAAACCGGATCAGCCGCGCGGTCTGCGAACCGCGCGGCTGTTTTCCGTCCGTCCGGCGGAGGCGCGTTCCAAATCAGGCATGAAAAACATAAAATTTTCCTTGACATTTTCTTAGAATCCGGTATAATAAATAGGCTTGCAGACGCAGGCAAATCCTTGCTCTCATGTTGTTGTGAGGGCCATTTGTCCAAAAGGAGGTGCAAACATGGCAAAGGTAACTGCCAATTATGAGGTCGTTTACATTATCGACCCTGCACAGGGGGAAGAGGGCCTTGCCGCCACCGTGGCGAAGTTCCGTACCCTGGCAGAGCAGAACGGCTCCGCCGTAGAGGTGGAGGAGTGGGGCAGCCGCCGTCTGGCATACCCCATTGACTACAAGAATGATGGTTATTATGTCCTGATGAGCTTCACCAGCGATCCGTCTTTCCCCAAGGAGCTGGACCGCGTGCTGCGGATTACCGATGGAATCCTGCGTTCCCTGATCGTCTGCAAAGGCGAGTGAGGTGAACCCCCATGCTGAACCGAATTATCATCATGGGCCGCCTGACCCGGGACCCGGAGCTGCGCCGCACCCAGAGCGGCACGGCTGTGACGTCTTTCTCCCTGGCGGTGGAACGGGATTTCCGTTCCCAGAGCGGCGAGAAAGAGACGGATTTTATCGACGTGGTGGCCTGGCGGAGTACGGCGGAGTTTGTCAACAAATACTTCTCGAAGGGCCGCACGGCTGTGGTGGAAGGACGTCTGCAAATCCGTGAATGGACCGACCAGGAGGGCCGGAAGCGCCGCAGCGCGGAGGTCGTGGCGGACAACATCTATTTCGGTGACTCCAAACGGGAAAATAGCGACAATGTTTCGCCTTACTACTCTGATTATGGTCCCCCACCCCAGCGGGGAGGCCGGGAGAGTTCTCCCAGTTCGGAGTTTTCAGGCCGGGCGTCCGGCGGCGTTTCCGCGCCCCGGGGCGGTTATCACAATCCGTCTGATTTCTCTGATATGGGGGAGGACGGCGAGCTGCCGTTTTGAGTTTTCCGGCGTCCGGCGGACGCCGTACCAGCGCCTCTGCGGTTCGCGGACGCGCATCTTTTGAAGGAGGAAGCATTTCATGGCTTTTGATCGTGAATCGAGACCCTCGCGTCCCATGCGGGGCAAGCGCCGTAAGGTTTGCCAGTTCTGCGCGGAGAAGTGCGAGCATATCGACTATAAGGACGCGGCCAAGCTGCGCCGTTTCATCTCGGAGCGGGCCAAGATTCTGCCTCGCAGAACCACCGGCACCTGCGCCATGCACCAGCGCCAGCTGACCGAGGCCATCAAGCGGGCCCGTCAGATTGCTCTGCTGCCCTACGTGATGGATTGATTCAAAGAGAACAGCCTGTTCCAAAGAGGGACAGGCTGTTTTTTTTACGGTGTTTCCGGCGTCCACTGACAGCGTTCCAGGTCTGCGGTTCCGTCCGGACGAAACGGAACGCCCTCCGCCTCCAGCAGAGCCCGCTGGCCGCCGGGACCATGCAGGTCAAAGGCGGCTTTGGTTCCGCCAAACCGGTCCACCACCCGGTGGCAGGGCACGGCGGGGTCCCGGCAGGCCGCCAGGGCATAGCCTACGGTCCGGGCACAGCGGGGCCGTCCTGCCAGGCGGGCGATTTGACCGTAAGTGGCCGTTTTCCCCGGGGGAATCTGGCGGATGATGGTGTAGAACGCGGCAAACAGGCTCATGATGTTCCCCTCTCACAGATGTTTGGTTTCCGGCGGCGAAAAGGGCCCTGCCGCAGGTATGACCCCATTGTATCACAGAAAAGAACGTGGTACAATACGGTGAGAACAGACTGCGAAAGAGGAGGCCCTATGAAAAAACAATGGATCAGACTGCTTCTGGCCGGACTGCTGCTGCTTTCCGCCTGCGGGCAGAAGGAGGCGGAACCCCGTACCGCGTGGACGCCGGAACAGATTGCCTGGGAGCTGGCGGAGGAGGGGAACACGCTGCCCCTGACGGCCGTGGAGGACGTGCCTGCCTATCTGCGGGATTATTATGGGATTGAAAGCGGCGTCACCGGCGGAACCATTCTCTGCGCCGGCGGGGCCTCCGCCCAGGAGATTGCGGTTCTCCAGCTGGAGGAGGCGGGGGATGTGCTTTCCCGTCTGCAGGCGTATCTCCAGCGCCGCCAGGGGGATTTCGCGGGATATCTTCCAGAGGAGGAGGCGCTGCTGGAACGAGCCGGGACGGCGCTCCAGGGAGATGTGGCGGTGCTCTTCGTCTGCCCGGAGCCGGAAGAGGCGGCGGAGGCGTTTCAGCGGGTTTTTACGGAGGAGCCGCCGGAGGAATTGCCGGAATTGGCACGGCCCCCGGAGAAAGAGGAGCCGGTATCCCAGGAACCACTGGAGGAGAGACCGGAGCCTCCGGAAGAAGAAGCGCCGCCCGAGACCGGGGAACCGCCGGATCCTCTGCCGGAGTCCCCGTGGGAGTATGACGCCGCCCGTCTTCTGGATGCCTGGGAGGCGGGGGACTGGAGCGGCCTGCCGCAGCGGGACCAGGAAATCCTGGCAGTCTGTCAGGAAGCGCTGGCCCAGACGGAGGGCCTGTCCCCGCCGGAGGCGGAGCGGGTACTCCATGACTGGATGCTGGCGTGGGGGCACTATGATACCAACCGTCTGGCGAATCTGCCGGACTACGAGGAGAACCCGGACAACGAAAATCCCTATGGTTTTCTGATTGGCCGGGTGGGCATCTGCCGTGGCTATACGGCTACCTTCCAATTGCTGATGGATTTGGCGGGAATTCCCTGTATCTCCGTGGAGGGGACCGCCAATACCGGCCGGGAAGAACACGCCTGGAATCTGGTGCAGCTGGAAGGGGAGTGGTACGCCGTGGACGTCACCTGGAACGACCCCACCACCATCAACCCCGTGCAGGAGTACCAGGCGCACCGGTATTACAATGTGACCAGCGACTTTCTGCGGGATACTTACCATTATTGGGACGAGACGTCGGTGCCGGAGGCCACAGGAAAGACGTATGCCTACCGGCCGCAGGGGAGCTGAAGTTCCCTTGGGAGAGAAAAAGGAGGGATGTACCATGGAGGGATTAACCCGGGAGGAGCGCCGCCGGTTTGGGGCGCTGCTGGAGCAAAGGCCCCAGGCAGAGGTGATGGCCCGGATTCCCCAGTTTTCCCAAGCGGAGCCATTCGGCTTCGCCCCGCCGCCGCCGGAGCCTGCAGAGGCCGTGGGCGTGCTGGTATTCAACATGGAGAGAGGCGTACATCTGGGCGCTTTGGGCGATTTTCTGGAGCGCTGCCCGGAGGTCCGGCCCTTTGACGTGATTCTGGCCAACGAATTGGACGACGGCTGTGTCCGTTCCGGCGGGAGGCACACCGCCCGGGAGCTGGCCCGGCGGCTGGAGCTGAATGGAGCCTTCGGTCTGGAGTTTGTGGAGCTGGTAAATCCGGAAGACCCCAAGGGTTTTCATGGGAATGCGATTTTCTCCCGCTGGCCCCTTCGCTGGGCGCGGGTTGTCCGTTTGCCGGAGGCATATAACTGGTATTTCGACCGCCAGAGGCGAATTGGCGGCCGGGTGGCGGTACTGGCGGAACTGGACGTGGGCGGAAAGCCTCTGGGCGTGGGGACCCTTCACCTGGAGAACCGCACCCACGGCCCTGGGCGGCAGGCCCAATTGGAGGCGGTGCTGGAGGCGGCGGACGCCTGGTTTGCCCCGGAGACGCCGGTGGTCCTGGGCGGCGATTTGAATACCAATACCTTTGACGGGCGGGACAAGGACGCCATCCAGGCCATAGCGGCCAGTCCGGCCCTCCGGCGGCGCTGTCTGGAGGACGTGGGGCTCTGGGAGGGCTCCCTCCCGGCGGCGGAGGCCCGGGGCTACCGCCTGCTGCCGGAAATTCCGGCGGAGACCCGGCGGAAGCCGCTGCCGGGAGGCGGCTGGCTGGGCCTGCGGCTGGACTGGCTGCTGGTCCGGGGCTTGGCGGCCAGGGAGAGCCGCACGGTTTCCACCCGGAAGGAGGATTGGACCTTCCGCGGCCTGGAGTCCTTCCCGGGACCGGAGCTGTCGGACCACAATGCGGTGTGGGCCTCCCTGGTCTGGCCCCGCTGAAAAAAGAAACAAGAGCACCCCCCGCGGCCGGTCCGCAGGGGGTGCGTTCTCATCCGCGGGCCTTTACCCGCAGGCGGTTCATGGCGCGGGCCAGAGTGGCCTGGGCCAGCTGGTGTTCCTGGCGGCTCCTGCGCTGCAGAAGTGCCTCCCGGGCCTCGTCGGCCTCCCGCTTGGCCCGCAGAGCGTCGATTTCCTCCGGCCGCTCAGCGGAGTCCACCAGAACCAGTACCTCATTTTTCTCCACCTTCACCATACCGGCGGAGACGGCAGCCAGCTGCACCGGCTGGCCGGGAATCTGATAGCGCAGCACACCGGGGAGAATGGCGGCAATCATGCTGCTGTGATGGGCCAGAATGCCCATCTCCCCATCGCTGGCGGGAATGGTGAGGCTGACGCAGGGGCCTTCGTAAAAACTCCGGTCCGCCGCCAGAATGTGTACGAGAAAGGTATCCATCACAGTTCACCCGCCTCGATTTTCCGGGCCTTTTCCACCACGTCCCGCCAAGTGCCCACGTTGTAGAAAGCGGCCTCCGGATACTGGTCCAGCTCGCCGTCCACCAGCTTGCCGAAGCTCTCCAGCGTGTCCCGCAGGGGCACGTAGACGCCGGGAATGCCGGTGAATTTCTCCGCCACGGTGGTGGGCTGGGCAAAGAAGCGCTGAAGCCGCCGGGCCCGGGCCACGGTGCGCCGGTCCTCATCGCTGAGCTCATCCATACCCAGAATGGCAATGATGTCCTGCAGTTCCGTGTACTTCTCCAGAATTTCCTGACACCGCCGGGCAATGCGGTAATGCTCCCTGCCCACGATATCCGCCTCCAGAATCCGGGAGGAGGAGGCCAGAGGGTCCACCGCCGGATAGATGCCCTGTTCGGAGATTTTCCGGCTCAGCACGGTGGTGGCGTCCAGATGGGCAAAGGTAGTGGCGGTGGCCGGGTCGGTCAGGTCGTCGGCGGGGACATAGACCGCCTGTACGGAGGTGACGGAACCCCGCTTGGTGGAGGTAATCCGCTCCTGCAGTTCCCCCATCTCATTGGCGAGGGTCGGCTGATAGCCCACGGCGGAGGGCATCCGGCCCAGAAGGGTGGACACCTCGCTGCCCGCCTGGACGAAGCGGAAGATGTTGTCGATAAACAGCAGCACGTCCTTGCGCTCTTTGTCCCGGAAGTACTCCGCCATGGTCAGCCCCGCCAGGGCCACCCGCATCCGCACGCCGGGGGACTCGTTCATCTGGCCGAAGACCAGGGCCGTTTTGCCGGACACGCCGCTCTCCGCCATTTCCCGCCAGAGGTCGTTGCCCTCCCGGCTGCGTTCGCCCACGCCGGTGAAGACGGAGTAGCCGCCGTGTTCCGTGGCCACGTTGTGAATCAGCTCCTGAATCAGCACGGTCTTGCCCACGCCCGCGCCGCCGAAGAGGCCGATTTTTCCCCCCCGGGGATAGGGCTCCAGCAGGTCAATGACCTTGATGCCGGTTTCCAGAATTTCCACCGCCGGGCTCTGTTCCTCGAAGGAGGGCGGTTTGCGGTAGATGCTCTTCACCGGCGTGTCTGCCGGAAGGTCCCCGCCGCCGTCAATGGGCTGCCCCAGGACGTTGAACATCCGCCCCAGAGTGGCCTGCCCCACGGGAACCTGAATGGTGTGGCCGGGGACGTCCACGGCCAGTCCGCGGGCCAGGCCCTCGCTGGGGGAGAGCATGATGCACCGCACGGTGCTGCGTCCGGTGTGCTGGGCCACCTCCATGACCCGGAGGGAGCCGTCCTTTTCCACGGTGAGTTCCTCCCGCAGGCGGGGCAGGGGACCCTCCTGAATTTCTACGTCGACAACGGGACCGGATATCTGGACGATAATGCCGCGTTCCAAATCCCTCACCTTCCCTTCTTCTGAGCCCGGGCGCCGGCGGAAATCTCGGTGATTTCCCGGGTGATGGCCGCCTGCCGGACCCGATTGTATTGGAGAGAGAGCTCTCCCAAGAGTTTTTCCGCGTTGCGGTTGGCGCTGTCCATGGCCGTCATGCGGGCGTCCTGTTCGCAGCAGAAGCTGTCAATCAGGGCGCTGTACAGGAAGCCGGAGACATAGCTCTGCATCATGTTGTTCAGCACGGCCTTGGCGTCCGGCAGGAACTCGAAGGGCTCGGTCACCGCCTTCTCGCCGGGGCTGGCGAAATGACTGCGGTGGAAGGGCAGCAGCCGGGTGGAGCGGGCCTGAAAGCTCATGGCGCTCTCCATGTCCGTGTAGATGACGAAAATCTGCTTCAGCTCTCCTTGGTCGAACCGGTCCAGCAGCAGGGCGCTGATTTCCCGGGCCCGGGCCATAGTGGGGTTTTGGGCGGTGTAGAGAAAGCTGTGCTCAATGGGGATGCCCCGCTGGGAGAAGAAGCGCCGGCCATATTCGCCCACCACGAAGAGCTTGGTGTCCGGATGCTGCTCCAGCAGCTGCAGGGCCTGCCGGATGGCGTTCTGATTATAGGAGCCCGCCAGTCCTTTGTCGGCGGTGATGACCAGGCAGCCATAGGTTCCCGTCAGGGGGGTGCCGTCTCCCACCGGGAAGAAATAGGGACTGTCCACGTCATAGGCGGTGCGGAAAATCCGTTTGATCTCGCCCCGCAGAGCCTCGAAGTAGGGCCGGGTATGCTCCAGCTCCTGCCGGGCCCGCTGGAGCTTGGTGGAGGCGATCAGATACATGGCATTGGTGATTTTCCGGGTTTCGCCCACACTGTCCATGTGGCTCTTGATTTCCTTGGTTCCCGGCATGTCACGCCTCCCGCTTTCCGGCCTTCTGGGCCAGGGCGGCGATTTCCGCCCGGTCCTCCGGCGTCAGCTGGCCGGTGAGGTCTATGCGGCTGCAGAGATCCGGAGCCTCCTCCCCGGCCAGGGCCAGCAAGCGGTCCCGATAGGCGTCAATCTCCTCGGAAGAGAGGTCCTGCATAGCGTGATTCAGGGCGGAAACCAGCAGAATGACCTGCCGGTGCTGGGAGAGGGGGGCGTATTGGGGCTGCCGGAGGAGGCGCATCAGGCCCTGCCCGTAGCGGAGCTGGCGTTTGGTGGCGTCGTCCAGGTCGCTGGAGAACTGCGTAAAGACCTCCATTTCCCGGTATTGGGCCAAATCCAGCCGGATGGCCCCGGCGGCGGAACGCATGGCCTTGGTCTGGGCCGCGCCGCCCACCCGAGAGACGGAGAGGCCCACGTTGACAGCGGGCCGCTGTCCGGCGAAGAAGAGGTCGCTCTCCAGGAAAATCTGTCCGTCGGTAATGGAAATGATGTTGGTGGGGATGTAGGCGGACACGTCGCCTGCCTGGGTTTCCACGATAGGCAGGGCGGTCATGCTGCCGCCGCCCAGCTGGTCGGAGAGGTGTGCGGAGCGCTCCAGCAGGCGGGAGTGCAGGTAGAACACGTCGCCGGGGTAGGCCTCCCGTCCCGGGGAGCGCTCCAGCAGCAGGCTCAGGGTGCGGTAGGCAATGGCGTGCTTGCTCAGGTCGTCGTAGACGATCAGCACGTCTTTCCCCGCCCGCATGAAGAACTCGCCCAGGGCGCAGCCGGCATAGGGGGCTATGTACTGCAGAGCGGCAGAGGCGCTGGCGGGAGCGCTGACCACGGTGGTATATTCCATAGCCCCCCGCTGGGTGAGGTTTTCCACAATCTGCGCCACGGAGCTGGTTTTCTGTCCAATGGCCACGTAGATGCAGACCACATCCTTGCCCTTCTGGTTGAGGATGGTGTCCAGGGCAATGGCGGTTTTGCCGGTCTGCCGGTCGCCGATAATCAATTCCCGCTGGCCCCGTCCAATGGGGAACATGGAGTCAATGGCCAGCAGACCGGTTTCCATAGGGGCGTTGACCGGCTGGCGGTCCAGGATGCCGGGGGCGGGGGACTCCATAGGGCGGAAGCCCTCGGCCAGGATGCGGCCCTTGCCGTCCACGGGAACGCCCAGGGCGTCCACAACCCGGCCCAGGAAGGCCTCTCCCACCGGCATACCGGCGGTTTTCAGCGTCCGGCGGACCATGCTTCCGGCGGATACCTCCTCGCTGCCGTGGAAGAGGATGCAGCTGAGCTGGCTGCGCCGCAGGTCCTGCACCATGCCCTTCACGCCGGAGGCAAAGACGAGAATCTCGCCGTACTGGGCGTGGTCCAGGCCGCTGACCGTGGCGATTTCCCCGTCCACGGACAGGACCTCGCCGATTTCCTCCGGAGCGGGGGTGACGGTCCAGTCCTCCACGGCCTGCCGCATCAGGGGCAGGATGTCCCCCTGGCCCGCGTCCAGCTGGCGGATGTAGTCCCGGAACTGGCGGACCCGGCCTTCCGGAGTCCAGTCATAGATGTCGGAGCCCACCTGAAGGCGGAAGCCCTCCCGCAGAGCCTCGTCCGGTTCCCAGTGGAGGGGAATTTTCCGCTGGTATTTTTGGGCCAGGAAGTTGGCGAAGCGCTGGAGCTGTTCCTCCGAGGGCTGGGCGGCGCTGCGCAGAACCGCCGTCACGCGGCTTCTAGCGCTTCTCATGGGGGTTTCCTCCTCCCTCCGCCAGATTCAGAAATTCGTCGAAGGGGTCCGCGTTGGGCCGGGCGGTCAGCTTCTTCACGGCCTCCGCCGCCAGCTCCCGCAGTTCCCGCTGGGAGTCCTTGAGGATGCGCTCCCGGCTGTGTTCGGCCTCGGCCTGGGCCTTGGCGGCGATCTGTCTGGCCTGGGCCATCTGCTCTTCCACGGACTGCTGCACCGCCGCCTGGGCCTTGGCCCGCGCCTGATGGATTTCCTCTTCCGCCCCGTCCAGCTTGGCCTGATAGGCGGCCTTCAGTTCCTCGGCCTCCTTCAGCTTGGCGGCGGCCTGGTCCTCCAGGGCCTGGTAATGGGCGGCGCGTTTGTCCATGAATTGCTTCACCGGCTTGAACAGCAGGAAATACAGTCCGCCGGTGAGAATGGCCAGATTCATCCAGTGCAGCAGAATCTGCTGCCAGTCAATATTCAGGGGAATGTTCACACCGTTCACCTGCCTTATAACACGAAGATGATGAGGATAACCACCAGCAGGGCATAAATGATGGCGGTTTCAATAAAGACCAGGCCCAGCATCAGGGTCGTGCGGATTTTCCCCTCGGCCTCCGGCTGGCGGGCAATGCCCTCGGCGGCCTTGCCGGTGGCGAGGCCCATGCCCAGAGCGCCGCCCAGGGCCGCCAGGCCAATGGCGATGGCGGAGGCCATACCCTTGCCGGAAGAGGCGCTTTCCTCCGCCTGTTCCGTGGGCTCTGCAGCGGGGGCGGCGCCGGTCTCTCCAGCGGCCAGGGCGGGGATGCACAGGGTCAGGGCCAGAGCCAGCAGCAGTCCGGCCAGGGTGCATGTTTTCAGAAGCTTGTTCATGTCAAAGGACCTCCTAAATTTTATTTTTCTCCATTGTTAATGGTTTTTTCCGCCGGTTCCGAGACTTCGCCGTAGTACAGCGCCGTCAGCATGGTGAGCACGTAGGTCTGAATCAGCGCGTGGAGCAGGGTGAAGAGCACGCCCACTACCACCGGCAGCACGAAGCTCAGCCGGACAAAGTAGTACACCAGCTCCGTCACCAGCAGGCCGCTGAGCAGAGCGCCGAAGAGCCGGAAGCTCATGGAGATGGGCAGGGAAAATTCCTTCAGGGCCTTCCCGATGCCCTTCACGCCGTTTCCGGCAATGCCTCCGGAGACGATCACCAGATAGGACAGCACGCCCAGGGCAATGGCGGCGTTGACGTCAGACAGAGGGGCGGGAAGGGTGATGGGTTCCCCGTGAACGGTGATGGCCTGCAGGCCCAGGAGTTCAAAGAGGGTGCCCATGAAGATGTACGCGCCGGCGGCGAAGATGTAGGCCCCCAGAAAGCCGTGGCGGTGGGGGCTGCTGTTTTTGGACATGCTGTCAAACAGGCCCACGGCCTCCTCCAGAATCAGCTGGAGCTTCCCAGGCTGGTACTGGAGTTTCGGAATCAGGAAGACGCGCAGGAGCAAGGCGGCCAGCAGCAGCAGTCCCGTCACGGTGAAGGCGGAGATGAGACCGGGGTTGACCTCCTTCAGGCCAAAGAGACTGACGCGGTTGACGTCGTGGAGCACAGCGTCCCGCATGGCCTCCTGGACGCTCTCCGCCCGCCCGGGGGAACCGGTGAGCAGCGCGCCGGCCAGCAGCAGCAGAATGGCTGTCAGCCAGAGCGCCAGTGCCTTTTTGTGTTCTTTCATTCGGCATTCCTTCTCTCAATCTGTTTTTGCGGAGGCATGGATCAATTAAATTATAGTAGTTCTTCCGCCCATGTCAAGAGTTGGAAGAGAGAAACTGTTTCCATTTTTACCGGCAAGGGCTGAGAAAATCAGGTCTTAACGAATTCTTTATATCCGGAATCTGGACAAAAAAAGGGAGCCGCAGGCAGAGCGGCCCCCAAGGGAACGGGTTATGCGGCGGTTTTTCGCTTGTTCCGGTGTTTTTTCGCGGCCAGAATCGCCGCCGCCAGAAGGACGCCTCCGCCCGCCGCCGGAAGCAGCCAGCGGTTCTCCGTCTGCGGCAGGATGCAGAAAGTGCCCTCCGTGCCCTCCATAGACAGCAGCAGATACTGCCCGTTCCGGACGGCTTCCGTTTCCCGCCATTGGCCGTCCCGGTACTGCCAGACCGCCGCGCCGCCGGCAGGACCCAGCAGCCGCAGAGGAACGGTATCCTGGCTGGTGAGCTCCGTACCGGAGAGGGAGACGTCCCAGACGCGGATGCCGGTCCCGGCCTGCGGCGGCGTCTGGGCGCTGTCCCGCACCCGCAGGACGGCGTCCTGGGTGAATTGTCCCTCCGCCAGAGCCAGGGAGCGTTTTCCGCTCTCGTCCAGTTCTTCGCTGGCGGCCAGCGTGACCCAGGGTTCGTAGACCGCCTCCAAGGTGACGTCCGCCTTGGGAACGGCGGGGGGTTCCGGCCAGAAGCCGTAGTATCCCTCCTGAGCGGGAACAGCGGGGAGGTCCAGACGGGTCAGGCCGTCGCCGTAGGCAAAGGGGATTTGGGCGACGGTCTCTTCCCCGGCCAGCAGGGTCAGGGTGAAAGCGGTGAACGCCGCCGGGAGGTCCGGCAATTGCCGCAGCTCCTCAAAGGAAATGGGTTCCGCCTGTCCGGCATAGCTGACGCCGTCCACGCCCGCCGTGCCGGTGTTCAGAAAGCGGTTGCCGGAGAGGAGGCCGCTGGAGTCCGCGCCTCCGGCAATGGCCCCCAGGCACTCCGTACCGGCCTCTATGGTGACGATTGCGAAGCAGTCCTGCAGGCGGCTGCCCCAGCCCGCGATTCCGCCCACGTAGTTCCCGCCGGAGAGGGCGGCTTTTCCGTAACAGCTCCGGATGGAGGACCCGGACCATCCGGCCACGCCGCCCACGTAATCTCCGCTGGTGCTGGAGACGGGCCCGAAGCCCTGGCAGTTCCAGGCGGTGCCCATGTCCATACGGCCCACGATTCCCCCGGCGCAGTCCTTTTTCGCCGTGATACGGCCCTGGTTCAGGCAGTCTTCCAGCACGGCCTTGGTCTCATAAGTGGAGCCGAAGGAGAAGCGGCTGGAGGCGTCGTCCTCCGGGTCCAGACCGAATTCCAAAGCCATAGCGCCGGCAATGCCGCCTACGTTCCGGTCACCGTCTGCGGTTCCCTCATTCCGGCAGTTTTCCACCTTGCCGTAGCGGGTGGCGGCGATATTTTCCTCAGAGGTGTCCTCCACCAGTTCCCGGCGGCTGTCTCCGCCGTCCCGGGCGTCCTCCAGGGCGTCCAGAAGAACGGAGGATACCGTGTGGAACTGGCGGTTGATGGCCTGCAGGCTGGCGGAGAGCTGGCTGCCGCTCCGGTCCATGGCGTTGTGCAGGTCCTCCAGTTCCTGGCCCAGACCGGCCAGGGAGTCGAAAATGCCCCGGCCCGCTTCCCGGACCGTATCACCCAGAGGCGTAAACTGTGTGGGACCGGCATCCGCCAAATCCTGGGTAACGGAGCGGAGAAGGGCAAAGGCCCGCTCCAGACCCTGGCCAATGGGCACGCCCACGGCGGCGGCGTCCCCCAGCATCCGCAGGGCGTCTCCCAGCGCTCCGGAGAGGTCTCCCAGAGAGTCCAAGGCGGTTTGCAGGGCCCGGATGGCCTGATTCAGCCGTCCGGCGGCATCTCCCAGACCCTGGAGGGCCACACCGGCCTCCCGCAGAGAGGCGCGGACCTGAGCCCAGTCCAGGTTGGTGTTGGCATGGAGGGTGTTCAGTGCGCCCCCCGCCTGCCGGAGGGAGGAGCCCAGGTCCTTCAGGGCCTTGGACAGCAATTCCAAAGCGGCCCGGGCGTCCTCAGCGGAGGGGATGCCGGTGAGGGCTTCCCGCAGGGCGTCCGCCGCCTGTCCCGCCTGGTCCAGCGCGGACCCAAAGTCCTCCAGAGCGCCGGAGAGGTCCGCCAGGGCAGCGTCAACGGCATCCTGGTCTTGAATCACCACGGCGCTGCGCAGAGCGTTCACCGCTGTCTGCAAATCCCGTACCGCGGCGGACAAAGTCTCGCCCGCCTGCCGGAAGAGACCGGCGGCAAGGCTGGCGCCGCCGGAGACCCCGCTTCCCTGACTGGCCGCGTCCCCCAGGGCCCCCAGGGCCTCCTCCAGGCGCCGCGACAGCGTTTCCGCCCGTTCGGAGACGCCGGAGAGCTCCTCCAGGGCGGGGGTCAAATCGTCCAGCGCTTTGGTGACGGAGGCGCTGAGGCTGTTGAGGGAGTCTATGTTTTCATCCGTGAAGTCCGCCAGATGGTCCATCAGGTCTTCCGTGTGATTCCGGGCGGTACCGGCGGTGAGGCCCATACTGGTGAGGCGTTGGGAAAGGCCGTCCCCGTTGTGCTCAGCCTGTGTGATGGCTCCGCTGATGAGATGGTCCAGGGTGTTCAGCTCCTGGCGGAGGCGGTCCAGGGTTCCGCTGTCCGGGGAGAGGGCCACGTCCGGTTCCGCCTGCCCCACAATGCCGCCCACGTCCTTCCGTCCCAGGACGGTCCCCCGGTTGGTGCAGCCGGAGAGATGGCCGCACTGCCGCCCGGCAATGCCTCCGATGTTGTAGCCCACATGGGGATAGCCCACGGCGCCGGTGTTGAGGCAGCTGTAGAGGATGCCGCTGGAGAAACCGGCAATGCCGCCGGTATCGCTGTGGCTTTTCAGGAAGCCGACGTCCTCCTCGCTGCGGGCTTCCGCCGCGTCCAGGGGCAGGGTCAGGCCGTCCGCCCGCACCGGTTCCTGGCTGGGGGTAGCGGTGTTGATGCTGGCCTGGTTTTCACAGTGGAGCAGGGAGCCCAGGTTCCGACCCGTGACGCCGCCGGTGAAGGACTCGCCGGAGACGCTGCCGCAGGTAACCGTTCCGGCGATTTCACCGCTTTCCCGGTTGAGTCCCGCGATTCCCCCCACGGCGCTGACGCCCTCCACAATGCCCTGAAAGCGGCAGTTCCGCAGAGCGCCGGCGTTGTCGCCCACCAGACCGCCCACATTGACCGCGCTGCCGCCGGGGCGGATGACGCCGGTGACGTTCAGGTCCTGGACCACCGCGCTCTCCTGGAGATAGCGGAAGAGGCCGGTGTTGGACCCGGAAGCGGTGATGCGCAGGCCGGTGATGCGGTGCCCGCCGCCCAGAAAGGTTCCGCCGAAGGTGGGAACCGGCGTGAAATCCGTCCCGGTCAGGTCCAGGTCGGCGGTGAGCCGGACGGTTTTCCCCTGGGACCAGGCGTCCAGGGAACAGGCCTCGGCGAAGGCCAGGAAATCCCCGGCAGAGGCAATGGTGAGATCGGCCTTCTCTCCAGCGGCGGCGGCCGGCAGAGCGGAGGACAGCAGGCACCCGGCCAGCAGCAGGGCGCTGAGTCGTTTTACAGGCTTACGCATGGGATTGGTCCCCCTCCTTTCCGCTCTCCTCCTGGAGGGCGCCGGCCGCCACGGCGGCATGGATGGTGCCGTGGAGAATGCCGCTGAAATCCGCGTCCACCACGCCGGAGATGTAGCCCCGGACGTGGCCGTCCACCCGCAGAGTTCCGGAACGGGTCTGAAGGGGCAGGCGGGCCTTGAGGGTGAAAGCGGTCTTTTCAATGATGATGTCGCCCAGAAGCAGAATCTGGGGCAGGATGCCCATAACCAGGAAGATGGAAATCAGGGTCCCCCGGCCCAGGCAGACGCCGATGGAGGCAATGGCGGGGTTGGAGGACAGGAAGCCAATGAGGATGCCGGCGGAAGCCAGAATCGTACCGGAGGTGATAATGGTGGGGAAGGCCTCGTTGAGGGATTCCACCACCGCGTCCTTCAAAGGCATGGTCTGCTTGAGTTCCACATAGCGGTTGGCAATGACAATGGCATAGTCGATATTCGCGCCCATCTGGATGGAGCTGACCACCAGATAGCTGAGGAAGAACAGGGGCTCCTGCTGAAGGTAGGGGAAGGAGAAGTTGATCCAGACGCTGCCCTGAATCACCAGAATCAGCAGCACAGGCAGTCCCGAGGACTGGAAGGTGAACACCAGCACCAGAATGACAAAGACGATGGTGAGGATGCCGATCAGCAGGTTGTCATTGCCGAAGGAGGCGGAGAGGTCGGCGTCGCTGGTGGAGTTGCCCACCAGAAGCGCGTCTTCCGGATAGTAGCGGTTCACCACGCCGTGAAGCGTATCCAGGAACGCGAAGGTTTCCGGGCTCTCCTCCGGCAGGTTCAGCTGCAGAACCAGGCGGCTGTAGTGCTCGCCCTTGAGCTGGAGCTGCGCGTCGGACAGCTGCTGGTGGAGGTCCTCTATAGTCTCCGTCATCTCGCTGTCCAGGGAGACGTAGCCCTGTTCCATCTGGTCATAGACGAAGAGGAACATGTCGATCAGGGGCACGCCATAGCTGTCCACGCCGGAAACCAGCTGGCCGTAGGTCTCCTGGTTCACGGCGTAGGCGGAGTAGAGGAGGCGGGCGGCCTCAATATCCAGGTCGGTCATCTCGGCGAACTGCCGGGGCGTCAGCCGGTCGGTGAGGACATAGCCGTCCATGGCCTCCACATTGGCGAGGCCCAGCACGGAGTCTGTCTCCGGCATCCGCTCCAGTTCCCGCAGGAGCCGCCCCTCCCGCTCATAGTCCCCCTGGGGGACCAGAACCGCCAGGGTATTGACCCGGCCAAAGGCGTCGTTGACCTTGGCCTGGGCGATTTGGGCGTCGTTTTTCCGAATGGTGGTCAGGTCCGTCTGTCCGTATGCGTAGGGACAGCGGTTGGAGAAAAGAAATCCGCCAATGAGCAGCACCACAAACAGGGGCGGCATGATGTACCGGGTTTTCACCGCCAGACGGCCCCAGGCGGAAATCTGGGGGACGAAGCTGCGGTGATGGGTGCGGTCAATCAGGGCACTGAAGCTCAGCAGCAGGCCGGGCATGAGGGTGAAGACGCTGAGGAGGCTGAGGATAATGGCCTTCATCAGGACCAGGCCCAGGTCGTAGCCAATGCGGAACTGCATGAAGCACATGGCCCCCAGGCCGGAGAGGGTGGTCATGGAGCTGCCGGAGATTTCCGGAATGGCCTTGCTCAGGGCGGCGATCACGGCCTCCCGGGCCTCTTGGTGTTCCCGTTCCTCGGTGTAGCGGTGACAGAGGATGATGGCGTAGTCAATGGCCAGAGCCAGCTGTAGCACCACCGCCACGGAGTCGGAGACGAAGGAGATTTCCCCGAATATAAAATTCGTGCCCTTGTTCATCAGGGCGGCCATGCCGAAGGTCATCAGCAGCACGGGAATCTCCATGTAGGTGTGGGAAGTGAACAGCAGCACCAGCAGGATGATGCCCACGGCAATGAGCATGACCACCTGCATCTCGGCCTCCAGACTCTCGGAGGCGGAGTTTCCGGTGTCGCCGGTGACATAGACGTCGCGGCCCTCCAGCAGCCCGGTCAGGCCGGCCAGACCCTCCAGGCTTACCGGGTCCTCCGCGCCGCCGTCGTAGGTGACGGAGAAGAGGGCTGCGCCCCTGTCATAGTGCTCCGTGCTGTTTTCGAAGGCCACTTCCTTCACGCCGGGCAGGGCCCGGGCCTCTTCCGCCAGAGCCTCCGCCTGCGCGAAGGAGAGATGATCCACCAGAATACGGCTGGTGCCGAAGGTGGTGAACTCGTCCTCCATGATGGTCAGCCCCCGGCGGGTTTCGGTGGTGTCAGGGAGGTAACTGGTGAGGTCGTCGTTGACGTCCACCCAGCCGCTGGAGAACACGCAGAAAATGGCCGCGCCTATGTAGATCAGATAAAAGGCCTTCCGCTTGTCGACAATGAAAGCAGACAGCCGTTCCATAGGACTTTGCTTTTCCGGATGGTCCGGATGGTTCACGGGGAACACTCCTTTCCAGATAAATGATGAGATATCATACACGCTTCAATGGGCAAAATCAAGAGCAAATCGGAAAAAAGAGGCCAGAAATTGTAAGAACCTGTATTCATAACCGGGGGATGCCGGATGGGCGCGGATTTTTTCCGCCAGACAAGGACGGGTTTCGCGGGAATCCTGAGAGCCTGACGGATTTCAAGGGAAATGGACGCGGTATGGCGGGAAAAAGACCGCTCATACGGCGGCCAACGGTTGTGAATACAGGTTCTAAACAATTATCAAAAGAAGAGGGGCCGCCGGGGGCCCCTCTTTCGGATTCCGGATGCAGTTTTTCGGTTTGCCGCCTGGTGTGGGGGGGGGGAGGGAATCATGATTCCTCCGTCTCCGCGTCCGCCAGCACCTGTTCAAACACATCCAACAGCTGTTGACGGTCGAAGCATTTATCCAGAAAGGCCTTGGCTCCAACTTCTCTGGCCTCTGTAAAGGTGTCTTCATAGGCCAGAGAGGACAACATAACAATCTTGGCGTCGGGGTATTCCTCCAGAATGGCCTGTACCGTTTCCAGGCCGTCCATACCCGGCATGATGATATCCATGGTCACCAGGTCCGGATTCACCTGTCCGTATTGCTCCAGCGCCTCGTTCCCATCCTGGCAGTAGGCCACGATTTCATAGTCCGAATCCGCCAACAGGGCCTCGATTTGCAGAAAGACCATGCGGGAATCGTCCACCACCATGATACGCTTGCCCATCATTTATCGCCTCTTTTCATAGTTTTCAGGGTGCTGCCTGGGTCCGGGGAATGTGATGCGTCAACTGGGCGCTCTGACGCTCTCCGCCGGAATAAGTCAGTACAAATTGGCACAGGCGGTCTTCCGGCACGTAGCGCCCGCGGTGAAAACTGGGGACGCTGAAGCGGGCGGCTACCTGTGTCGCTTGGAACAGCAAGGCGGCAATTTTTCCGCAGAGAATGTTGAAATACTCTTTGCTGAAGTCCTCCAGGTCCTGTGGGGAAACCGTATCGGTATACATGGCGTTTTGGGCCATGCGGGAGAGCAGGGCGGCGTCCGCGCACAGGGACAGGCTGGAGTGAAAGCCCTTGTGAAAGGAGATGTACACGGTGCACAGGTCCCCGTCCAGGGGCTCGCCGCTCCGGCAGAGCCGCACGCCGGCGGTCTGCTCCGTCACCTCCCGCACGGCCTGGTCCAGCAGTTCCTCCAGGCGTTCCTGAGACAGGTTATTTTCCATAAATGTGCAGTCTCCTTCCTTTGAGAGGGGCGCGGCAGAAAGCGCAGGCTCTGAAAGCCCGCGCCATTCGCCGGAAGCCAAAGGGGGTTCCGTGATCTCAGATGATGCAGATCTCATCGAATTCCAGAGAGGCCAGACAGGGCCGGAGTTTCTCCGAAAACCGGTAGGACGCATCCCCAATGGCCAGTATGGTATTGGGAAAGACCGTGTCACAGGTCATGCGGCACTGGCTCAGGTCCGGGTCGTCGGTCTCCTGGAGCTTGCGCTCTTTATCCAGCAGGCTCAGCTTGTTCTGACTCATGGCCAGCTGTACCTTCAGCTTGCTTATGCGGTTGAATTTGGAGGGGCTCTCCGGCTGCGGCTCCAGCTGCTCCAGCTCCGTCTCCATGCCGCGGATTTCCCGGGCCAGCATGTCGTAGTCAAAGGACTGGCAGGGCTGGCCGCCCAGGACGATATTGGTCCGGGTCTCGGAACGGGAGCCAATGATTCCGGCGCTGACTTCCCGGGCGGCCTTGATTTTGCCGCCGATAATCGTCTTTCGTCCGGACCGGACCGTCACCACGCCGTCGCAGTAAACGTCGCAGTTGATGATGCACTCGGTGTTGACCTGTTCCTTGACATAGATGCAGCTGTTTTCCAGAAACTTGGCGAAGATACTCCGCTGGGCCCGAATAATGGCCTGACTGTCTCCCTGGATGCCCCGGGCCACCACCAGGTCTCCGCCGGCCTCCACGGTACAGGCTTCCACCACGCCGTCCACGGTGATGTTGCCCATGGCCCGGACGGTGAAGCCGCTGCAAATATCTCCATGGACGCAGACGTCGCCCACGAAATTGATGTTGCCCACAGAATAGTCCACATTCCCGTCGATTTCCATCAAAGGCTTCACTTGAAAGCCCCGGTTGTCGAACTCCACGTGGCCGGGAATGGCGGCCAGGAGTTCCTTGCCGTCCTCGGAGAGAACGGTGTTGCGCCCCTTCGGGATGCGGACAGGCTTGCCCACGCGGACGGGGATTTCCTTGCCCAGCACATTCCGGCCGGGCACGCCGTCGGTGGGGGAGAGGATGCGGCAGATGACGCCGCCCTGCTCCACGTTATGGATGAAGTTCAGATTGGTGTAGTCCACCCGGTTGTGTTCGTCCACCGTCAGCTCCCGTTTTTCCACCCGGGGAAAGAGGTCCTCAATCCACCCGTCGGCGCCGGGGACGGCGGCGGAGCCTCTGGCCACGGGGAAGAGCTGAAAGTAGCGGTTGGGACTTTGAGCCAGGCCGTCCAGCAGCTCCTCGTCAAAACCGTAGCAGACCTTTTTGCTGGCCAGGGCCTTGTCCAAAATCTCCCGGTCCACCTCCCGGCCCTTGCCGCAGGGCGGATAGACCAGAATCCAGGCGGTCAGGTTGTCCTGGGCGATATAGACTACCGCCTGAGCGTCCAGGTCCGGCGGGACGGGGGGCCCTGCGTCTTCCGTTTTTTTGGGTTGGAGCTGGGCGAGACGGGCGTTGGCCGAGGAGTTGACCAGCATCTGAAGCCGCAGAAGGTCCTGCCTGGCCTTGTTTTCCTCCATAGCTGCCGGGTCTCCCAGGCACAGGGAAGGCCGGGGAAGCCAGCCCGCCTGCTGGCTGCGGAGACTCCACAGCTGAAAGATGGCGTGTTCCTGGGGAAGCTCCAGGGTGGTATAGCGGGGGGGACCATCCAGCTCCGGCTGGGGCGGGGAGAATTCTTCCAGGGCCGCCTCAGCAGCCTCCTCCGGTTCTGCAGTCTCTGCCGCCTTTCCGCGGAAAAGCCGGGACAGCAACGGTTTTTTAAATTCCATTCAGCCACCTCCTGTCTGCGGACCGGCCATGGGCCGCGCAGATGTTCTGTCATTCCGTTTCCCATTATACCAGATACTCCGCCGGATAGCAAACGAATTTTACAAGGCTGCTGCCGGTGTTCCCGCAGGGAAAAATTTCGGGTAAAAGGCAATATTTTCCGCCTTATCATTTCAGGATATTCCAATTCGCCGGAGATTATCCCAAGGGGCCAGGCCGCGAAGTTTGACAGGCTCCGCGGCGGACCACGTAGCGGGAATGGGGCATATCCACCCCCCGGTAGTGCTTGACCCAATGGTCTTTGACGGTCATGCCGGTTCGGAGGGCCACCCGCTGAGAGGGAAGATTCGTGTCCCGGATGATGGAACAGACTTCCTCACGGTCCAGCACATGGAAGGCGTATTCCCTGCAGGCTCTGGCGGCCTCCGTAGCGTAGCCCCTGTGCCAGAATGTTCGCTGAAAGAGGTAGCCGATTTCCAGGACTTCCAAATCTTTCCAGGGCTGCATGGTAAGGCCGCACTGCCCGATTGCTTCGCCGGTCTCTTTGAGGACTACCGCCCACAGGCCGAAGCCCCAGGCCTGGTAACGGGCAAGCTGCCGGTCCAGCCATTCCTGGGTTTCCGCCCGGCTGAAAGCGCCTTCGTAGGCGTACATCGTTTCTTCGTCCTGCAGAATGCGCCCCAAGGCGTCCAGGTCGTCCTGTGTCATTTCCCGCAGGCTTAACCGCGCCGTCTCCAGAATCATGATATCCCCCCTTACGGTGTTCCGGTTTGAACCACGCCTATTCTAAAAGAAAAATTTGGCCTTGTAAAGAGGTTTCGGCGGAAAGGAGAGAGAATGCGGAAGCATCCGAATTCTTTTGCGGCCGCAGCTATCCGCCGCCTGGGTGCGGGAGAAGGCTCCCCGATGAATGCGGGAGAAGGCTCCCCGATGAAAATTTGTCCTTGACAAACGGGAAAAAATACGGTATCTTATTTCCCAACAGCAAAAGGAACAGATGCAATGACAGGGAGAAAATCCTTTCAGGACGCTTCAGAGAGCCGCCGGTTGCTGCGAGGCGGCGCGGAGAGGAAGGATGTCACTGGCCCTTGAGCATTTCCGCTGAGGCTGCGGCTTAGGCGGAAACGGGCTTCCTCACCGTTACCAGAGAGGCGGAATTCCCCCGGCAGGGGCTGATTCCGAAAGCGGGCATGCAAATGCCAAGAAGAGTGGTACCGCGGAAGCAGGGCTTTCGTCTCTTTTACGAAGGAGACGGGGGCCTTTTTTGTTGCCTGGAGGCGCGTTCAAACAGGAAAACAGGAGGAACGAAGGAATGAAACGAATCAAGATTTTCGACACAACCCTGCGGGACGGCGAGCAGTCCCCTGGGTGCAGCATGAATTTGGCGGAGAAGATTGAGATGGCCAAACAGTTGGAGCGTCTGGGGGTGGATATCATTGAGGCGGGCTTTGCCATTGCCTCTCCCATGGACCACAAGAGTGTAAAGACCATTGCCGCCGCCGTGGAGAACTGCACGGTAGCCAGTCTGGCCCGCTGCACCAAAGGCGATATCGACGCGGCCTGGGACGCTGTGAAAGAGGCGAAGCACCCCCGCATCCACATCTTCCTGGCCACCAGTGACATCCACATGGAGTATAAGCTGAAGATGACCCGGGAAGAGGTGCTCCAGCGCATTACGGACATGGTGGGCTATGCCAAGAGCTTCTGCCAGGACATTGAGTTCTCCGCCGAGGACGCTTCCCGGTCCGACAAAGCCTTTCTGGCCCAGTGTTATTCCAACGCTGTGGCCGCCGGGGCCACGACGCTGAATGTCCCGGATACCGTAGGCTATTCCACCCCCCAGGAAATGGGGGATCTGATCCGCTATCTCCGGGAAACCGTCAAAGGCGTTGAGGCTGTGGACATCTCCGTTCACTGTCATGATGATCTGGGTCTGGCCGTAGCCAATACCCTGGCCTGCATTCAGGCGGGGGCTACCCAGGTGGAATGTACCGTCAACGGCATTGGCGAGCGGGCAGGCAACGCCAGCCTGGAGGAAATCGTTATGAACCTTCGTACCCGGAAGGATTTTTACGGTGCGGATACGGCGATCAACACAAAACAGATTTACCGTTCCAGCAAGCTCCTCAGTTCCATTACAGGCGTAGCGATTGCCCCCAGTAAGGCAGTGGTGGGGGCCAACGCCTTCGCTCACGAGTCCGGCATCCACCAGCACGGTGTTATCGCGAATGCCCAGACCTACGAGATCATGAATTCCGCCGAGGTGGGCATTCCCCAGAACACCATGGTCCTGGGCAAGCATTCCGGCAAGCATGCCCTGCGGGAGAAGCTGGAGTCCATGGGCTACGAGCTGGGGGAGGAAGAGCTGGAAGGCGTGTTTGCCCGCTTCAAGACCCTGGCGGACAAAAAGAAGAACATCACCGGCTCCGACCTGGAGTCCCTGGTGCTCCACCGCCGGAACAACAGTCTCAACGCCCAGACCGGCGCCTGCCGTCTCCTGGGACACCTCATCAACACCAGTACCAGTTCCAGCCTGCCCACCACTTCCTATGTGAAGCTGGAGCGGGACGGCCAGGTGATGGAGGATGTGGCGGTGGGTTCCGGCCCGGTGGACGCCTCCTTCACGGCTATCAACCGGATGCTCGGCATGGATGTGCGTCTGGAGAGCTTCAGCCTCAACGCGGTCACCGACGGCGAGGACGCCATTGGCGAGGCCATTGTGAAGCTGAAGGCCCCCAACGGCGAGGGCTATACCGGCACCGGTCTCTCCACGGATATCATTGAGTCCTCGATTCGGGCCTATGTCAACGGCATCAACAAGATGATGGAGGGGGAGGCCGCCGGAACGGCGGAGTGAATCGAAAAAAGCATATTTAATAAGGAGCGTGGAAACAAATGGGAATGACCATGACACAGAAAATCCTGGCCAAACACGCGGGACTGGACAGCGTCCGGGCGGGCCAGCTCATCCAGGCCAAGCTGGATTTGGTGCTGGGCAACGACATCACCACTCCCGTGGCGGTGAACGAATTTGAGAAAGCGGGCTTTGACAAGGTATTTGACAAGAGCAAGATTGCCCTGGTGATGGACCATTTTGTCCCCAACAAGGACATCAAGGCCGCCACCCAGTGCCAGCAGTGCCGCACCTTTGCCCGGCGTTTTGACATTGACAACTATTTCGACGTGGGCGAGATGGGCATTGAGCACGCCCTGCTGCCCGAAAAGGGCCTGGTGGCCCCCGGTGACGCCGTCATTGGCGCCGACTCCCACACCTGTACCTACGGGGCCCTGGGCGCGTTCTCCACCGGCGTGGGCTCCACGGACATGGGCGCCGCTATGGCGGCGGGGGAGACCTGGTTCAAGGTGCCTTCCGCCATTCGGGTGAATCTCACGGGAACGCTTCGGCCCTTCGTCTCCGGCAAGGACGTCATCCTGACCCTGATTGGCATGATCGGTGTGGACGGGGCCCGGTATCAGTCCCTGGAGTTCACCGGGCCGGGCGTGGCCGGGCTGACCATTTATGACCGCCTGACCATTGCCAACATGGCCATTGAGGCCGGCGGCAAAAACGGCATTTTCCCCGTGGACAGCGTGACCCGGGCCTATGTGGAAGGCCGGGTGAACCGCCCCTGGACAGCCTTCGAGGCCGACCCCGACGCGGAGTACGAGCGCACGGTGGAAATCGACCTGAGCCAGGTGGACTGCACCGTGGCGTGGCCCCACCTGCCCGAAAACGCCCACAGCGCCCGGGAGGGCAAGGACATTGCCGTTGACCAGGTGGTCATTGGCTCCTGCACCAACGGACAGCTGCCGGACCTGGCCGCCGCCGCCGCGGTGTTCAAGGGCCGTCATCTGGCCAAGGGCGTCCGGGCCATTGTCATTCCGGCGACCATGAACGTCTACCGGGAGGCCATGAAGCTGGGCTATATTGATATCTTTATGGACGCGGGCTGTATTGTCTCCACCCCCACCTGCGGACCTTGCCTGGGCGGCTACATGGGCATTCTGGCCGCCGGAGAGCGCTGCATCTCCACCACCAACCGCAACTTTGTGGGCCGTATGGGCCATGTGGACAGCGAGGTCTATCTGGCCTCTCCCGCCACTGCCGCCGCGTCCGGCGTCGCGGGCCACATTGCGCACCCGGACGAGGTTTGACCGCCGGAAAACGAGAATCTGGTGATAGCCCAAGCGGCTGTTTGCGCCTGCCATCCTAGGAACCGCAAATGCGCTCTGCGGCTATATTCTGTGAAATCTGAGAAAGAGGTTTGAACAATGAACGTACAGGGAACCGTTCACAAGTACGGGGATCACGTGGACACGGACGTCATCATCCCCGCCCGTTATCTCAACACGCCCAACGCCAAGGAGTACGGCGTCCACTGCATGGAGGATATCGACAAGGACTTTGTAAAGAAGGTAAAAGAGGGGGACATTATGGTGGCCGGGGTGAACTTCGGCTGCGGCTCCTCCCGGGAACACGCCCCCGCCGCCATCCAGGCCTGCGGCGTCAGCTGTGTAATTGCCGCCACCTTTGCCCGGATTTTTTACCGCAATGCCATCAACATCGGTCTGGCGATTCTGGAGTGCCCCGCCGCCAGCGCGGGCATTGACGCCGGGGACCAGGTATCCGTGGACTTCGATACCGGCGTCATCACCAATCTGACGAAGAACGAGACCTATCAGGCGGAACCCTTCCCGCCCTTCATCAAAGACATGATTGAAAAGGGCGGACTCATGGCTTCGCTGAAGGCCAGAAAGGCGGCGGCGGAATGAAGAAGACCATTGCCGTCATCCGGGGCGACGGGATCGGCCCTGAGATTGTAGGGGAGACCCTGCGGGTGCTGGATGCTGTAGCGGAGAAGTTTGGGCATCAGTTTACCTATGTGGAAGCGCCCATGGGCGGAAATGCCATTGACGCCTTCGGCGTGCCTCTGCCGGACTCCAGTCTGGAAACCTGCCTGACGGCCGACAGTGTGCTCCTGGGAGCGGTGGGAGGACCCAAATGGGATGCGCAGCCCTCCGCCAACCGGCCGGAGCGGGGCCTTCTGAAGCTCCGTTCCGCCATGGGATTGTACACCAACATCCGCCCGGCCCGGATGTTCTCCGAGCTCTCCGCCGCCTGCCCCCTTCGGGCGGACATTGCGGCCAAAGGTATTGACTTCGTGGTGGTCCGTGAGCTCATTGGCGGACTGTATTTCGGCGAGCACACCACCTCTGAGGCAGACGGCGAGCAGAAGGCCGTGGACGTCTGCTCCTATGCGGAGCATGAGATTCGCCGGGTGGCCCACGTGGCCTTCGGCATGGCCCGGAAGCGCCGGAAGCGGGTGACCTCCATTGACAAGTCCAATGTGCTGGACACCTCCCGGCTGTGGCGGAAGACGGTGGAGGAAGTGGCGAAGGAATACCCGGATGTAGAGCTGCTGCACATGTACGTGGACAACGCCGCCATGCAGATCGTCCGGGACCCCAGCCAGTTCGACGTGATCGTGACGGAGAATCTCTTCGGGGATATTCTTTCCGACGAGGCCAGTCAGATCACCGGGTCCATTGGCATGATTCCCTCCTCCAGCATGGGAGAAGGAACCCGGGGGCTCTACGAGCCCATCCACGGCTCCGCCCCGGATATTGCGGGTCAGAACAAGGCCAACCCCATTGGCACGATTTTGGCGGGCGCCATGATGCTGCGCTACAGCTTTGATATGGCCGCCGAGGCCGGCGCCGTGGAGGCCGCTGTGGACGCGGCTCTGAAAGCGGGATTCCGCTGCGGAGACATCTGGAACCAGGGCGGGACTCTGGTGGGCTGCAGGGAGATGGGCGCGGAAATCTGCCGGCGCATCTGAGACCCTGCGCGGAAGCGTTCTCCAACAGGGAAAAATTTCGCGCCTTCCGCCGGTTCCGGCGGTCAAATAGGGCCTGTTATCGAAAAAGGAAAAGCCGTCCTCCGGCGGGAACCAGACGTTCCCTGCCGGAGGCGTTTTTTCATGCGGGACACAGAGGCGAAAAACGGAAAAAATGGTTGAAAAAAAGCTGCTTCTGTGGTATAATAGTGTAAATGCGTATATGGTTAAAAGCAGGGACGGCAGGACGGCAAGTCCGATTGCCGTTTATTCCATTTCACGGAAGAAGGGCAGGGACCGGCAAGATGAAAAGAAGTCGTTTGTTTCGGTGCATCCTTGTGCAGGCGCTGGCGTGGACTTTGATGCTGGCCTTCGTTGGGGCCGCCGCACCGGAACCGCTGGAAGAGAACCGCTTTAATGTGGCAGTGGTCGTGGACGCCAGCGGCTCCATGAAGAGTACGGACCCGGAAAAATACCGCTTCCGGGCAATTACCCAGTTTGTGAATCTGCTTGCGGAGCGGGGAAACTGGCTGGGCAGCGTGATTTTCCACACGGATGTGGCCGGGGGAGAGGGTCTCACGCGGCTGGACAGCCAGACGGACAAGAAAAACGCGGTTGCCGCAATGGAGGCGGTCCCTGCGGATGGAGACTGGACCAACATTGGCGCGGGCCTGGAGCGGGCGGTCTCCATGCTGAAAAGCGAGGGGGACGCCAGCCTGCCTTCCGTCATCCTCCTGCTCAGCGACGGCAACACGGATATGGCCACGCCGGAGGAGAGAAAGGCCTCTTTGGACCGGAAAGCCGGGGCCATCCAGGCTGCCCGGGAGAGCCGGATTCCCATTTACAGTGTCTGCCTCAACGCGAACCGTACGGCGGATGTGGCGGAGATGCGGCAGATTTCCGAGGCGACGGGGGGCAGCTTCCAGGAGGTGACCGCCGCCCAGGATCTGCAGGATACCTTCAACGCCTTCTATGAGCTGATTTACGGAGCCACCACCTTCCCGCTGGCGGACGACGTTTTCCCCGCCTCCGGGCGTCTGGAGATTCCCTTTGACGTTCCGGGCCTGGGTGTGGAGGAGGTCAACATCATTGTTTACGGCAGTGCTTCCAAGCTGTTTCTCAACCGGCCGGATGGGTCGCTGAGTGATGTTGTGCCCCAGGTCTATCAGGACTTCTCCATGATGAAGCTGACGGAGATTATCCCCGGCTCCTGGACGCTGGTGACCGAGGGAACCCCGGGAGACAGCATCAAGATCAATCTGGTTTACAACACCAATTTGGGTGTGCAGCTCTCTGCGGAGCCGGACCGGCAGATACTGAACCCGGCGGACGCGGTGACCTTCACGGCCCGGCTGACCGAGGGCGGCGCGGCCGGAGGCCAGGACTGCACCGGGTATTCCGCGGAGCTTCTGGTAATGGATGCTTATGGGGAAGTGCTGGAGAGCCTTCCCATGGAGGCGGCGGGGGACAGCTTCGTTCTGACCCGCAGCTTTGGCGAGGGCGCTTACTATTACAAGGCCGCCGTCTCCGGCAATCACATTGCCAGGGAGTCGGCGCGCCTGGGCCCGCTGTCCTTCTCGGAGGAGGCCGCCACCGGCCAGGAACTGAACAATACGCCGCCGGTACCCGTCAAGGAGGTGGTGGAGGCCACTGTAAAGGTCTGGCCCATCAAGGGCGGCAGCTATACCCTGGATTTGAACACCTTGGCCTCGGACGGACAGGACGAAACCCTGGAGTACCGGATTCTCTCCAGCTCCTTCCTGGAGGGAGAGGACTACACGGTGGACGGAGACGGCGTGCTCCATATGGATCATTTCAGCCTCAGCAAGGGCGCGTTTACCATCCGGGCCACGGACTCGGGAGGCCTCTACTGCGACATCGAGGTGATTGTTCGGGCTTTGAACATCGGAAAGATGACTCTGCTTGGGATGCTGCTGCTGGCCCTGCTGGGGGCGGCGGTTCTGGGCGTGCTGCTTTACCTGGCGCTGACAAAGCCCTTCCGGGGAGATATTACCGTTCAGTCCTACGCGCCGCCGGGAGCCGTCAAGAGTGCGAAGCGGAGTCCCCGGCGGGGGCGCTGCAAGCTGTCGCTGTTTGGTCTGGACAATGTGGGGCTGGATTACCGGAGGTGTTATTTCCAGGCCAGCGGCAAGAACTACATTGATCTGTGCACCAACCTGCCGGTAATTTACAACGGCCAGGAGACCAAGAAAGTGCGGATTGCCAGCGGTATGCGCATTACGGTGACCGCCCGGAGAGGGGAGGCCCGCAATCTCCAGATTTATTTCGAAAGCCGTATGAGAACCGGCTATCGGGGCGCGGCGAGGGGAAAATCCTCCAGACCGCCCCGGAGGAACCAGCCGCTCCGGCGTTGAAATCTGAAATCCATACTTTGAGGAGGAACGAGATATGGCGGTTTATTCCAAGCTGCTTCTGAGTGCTGGCGGCGGCATTGTGTCCACCATGCAGCAGGCGGAGCAGTCCAAGAACACGGCGACTCTGCTCATTGGCTTGGGCGGAACAGGCATTGACTGTCTGCGCACCATCAAGACCCAGGTGTACTCCCGGCTGCGGCCCGATGATGTGGAGGCTATTGTGCCCAAGTATGAGCACATTCGCTTCCTGGGAGTGGACACGGCGGAGCGTACCCAGGGGGACCCGGATGAGGATGACTGCCAGAAGGCCGGCGCGCAGATGGCCCTGAACGACACGGAGTTTTTCTCGATTGCCAATCCCCATGTGAAACGGGCCTTCAGCAACACCAAGGCTTTGGAGATGCGGGAAGAGCTGTCCTGGCTGCGCTGGGAGGACATACCGGCCCCAGACCTGGGCAAGGCCGGTGCCGGCGGCATCCGTCAGGTGGGGCGCTACATGATGATGGACAAATCCAAGTCCTTCATGAGCCGGGTGGAACAGGAGCTGAATGCCGCCAAGGCAGGCCTGCTGGACCCCACGGTGTACGTGCATATTTTCTCCGGCCTCAGCGGCGGAACCGGAGCGGGCTGCTTCCTGGATGTGTGCTACATGGTGCGGCACATTGCCAACCGCCTGGGCGGCGTGACGGTTTTCGGCTATTTCTACCTTCCGGACGTCAACCTCTCGGTCATCCCCCTGTCCAACACGAAGACCCGGGCCTACATTCCGAAAAACGGCTACGCGGCCATGCAGGAGCTGGATTACTGCATGCAGCTGCAATACAACGGCGGCAGTTTTGTCCAGACCTATCAGGACCACACCACCGTGGCCTGGAAGGAGCCGCCGGTGGACATGTGCCATCTGATCTGCGCCACCGACGCCTCCAACAACGTCATTGAAAACGCGTATGACTATGCCATGAACGTCACGACGGAGTACGTCATGGACTTCCTGACCCATTCCAATACCAGGTTTGGCCTGGAAGAGCAGCTGGCCAACTTCCGGGCCATGGTCCGGGCGGCGGACGACATGAAGGTCATTGGCTCCTGTTTGGCCTACTGCGTGATCGGCGCGTCCTGTGCCTGTATTCCCCTGCGGGAGATCAATACCTACCTGGCATCCATGCTCTTCGAAAAATTCTCCCGCGTTGGAACCGCCGTGCCCACGAAGGAGGATGTGGAGAATCTGGCCGTCACCTCCCTGGCCCGGGGGGTTCAGAGCGTGTCCGATATTTATAACGCGCTGTATCAGGAGCTGCGGGAGGGCGTTGACAGCAGTTTCAGCGCCTATATTGACGACTGGAAATACGTCCGGGACTACGGCAACCACGAGCTGGTGAGCAGCTATACCAAGCAGAAGGCCGAAAAAGTCAATGTGATGGAGCGAAACAGCCAGAGCATGGTGTCTCTGGAAAACCAGCAGTCCCTGATCAACCGGGTGCGGAGTCAGCTGGCCGCCGTGATTCAGGACTGCGAACGGGGCCCCGTCTTTGCCTACGGCCTGATTTCCGCCGCCAAGAGCCACAATCTGCTGAATATCATAGATGGCCTTCTGGCGGAAAACACCTCCCGCTGGAATCAGGAGGCCGCGCAGAAGCAGCTGCGTTACGACGACTACGAAAGAGCCCGGGCGGATTTCGAAAACCGGCGGAAACAGAATCTGCTGGACAGCGATAAGAAGCGTTTTGCCGTCTATGAGGATACGCTGCTGTTCACCCAGCAGCACGAGCTGGAGATGGAGACCTACCAGCGGCTGGACTTTGTGTTCAAGAGCCTGCGCAAGCAGCTGGAGGATGTCACCGCCTCCTATTACATCAAGCTCAGCCGGGTGATGGAGACCCTGATTCAGACCTTCCGGGAGAACCGGGAGGCCCTGGCCAGCGAGAAGGTTATGCAGGCAAAGGGCTCGTTTGCCATCCCTATGATGACCATTGAAGAGATGAAAAAGCCCCTGGACGAGGAGATTGCGAAGATCGACGCGGCCCAGCGGCTGAGCGAGTTCATGCGCCTGTTCCTGGATAAGGAGGAGGCCTGGCTGGCGGAGGACGAGGGCAAAATCGCGCGGCTGGTCAACAGCTACTTTGTGGAAAACGTCTTCCAGGATTTTGCCAACCGGACCATCACCGCCTTCCTGTCGGATAAATACCACGCCAATTCCGGCGAACACGCGGGCAAGGGCGTGGAATGGCTGACGAACAAAATCTACAGCGACTGGATGAAGATGCTGACAGACAGGGCCAGCCCGCTGTTCTATTTCAACAACGGCGTGTGGCGGGAGGATCAGACCGCGAAACTGGCCTTCCTCTCCGTGCCCACCTCTTCCGCGCCCATTCTGGCCGCTGCCGACAAGATGTACGAGGCAGACAATCTCTGGGAGAAAAAGGAAAGCGCCCTGACGGACCGGATTTTTGTCATGTGCAGCGCCTGCGCCCTGCCTCTGAGCGCCTACAGCAACTGCGCGGAGTACGAGGAGATGTGCTTCAGCACCAATGACCCCGGCAAGCATTACTACGAGGGCAAGCCGGTTCCCGGCATGGTCTTTGACGATTGGCGGAACCTCTCCTCCCTGACGCCGCAGAGCCTGCTGCATCTGGACCGTGCGCCCTACCGGATGCGGGAGCTCATCCAGGAGGCCCAGGAGCTCTATGAGGAGGCCAGCCGCTTTGGGGTGTTTGACGGGGAAAACCGTATCTGCGCCCCGGACGAGGCGGGCGTCAAAGCGCTGGACGCGCTGCTGAAACAGGCGGAGGACCGGACCGCGCAAGCCGGTAAAGCCGCGGACCTGCCGGAGCTCCAGAACCTGCTGGAGCAGCTGCAGGGAGCCCGGAAGGTTCCCATGCGGGCCACAAAGAACAGCATGCCCAACGACGGCTACGCCGACAAGAAGGAGACCCGGCTCAGCGTGCAGAAGGACCACTTTGTGGCAGCGCCACCCTATCACAGTCTGGTGCGGGAGATTCTCCGGCAGCTCCAGACCCAGGACGCCAGAGCGGCGGAGGCCATCCAGAGGCTGGAAGAGAAAATTGCCCGGATTGGTGAGGGCGGCCGGGCGCTGGCGGACTATTGCGACGCCCTGTTTACCGGCATCATCCACCTGGAGGGCCGGATGGTGGTGTACCGGAAGAACCAGTTCGGCGCGGTGACGGAAACGGTTCTGTCGAAGCGGGGAGAGGAGTTCCCCTTTAACGCGATTCCCGTCTACCAGGGCTTCCTGAGTTACCAGACTCTGCTGGCCGGCGAGGACCGGGAGACCATCCGCCGCTGTGTGGACGAGCGCTACAACACGAATTCGCCGGAAATCAAGGCATCCGGCGAGGCGCTGAAGACCGAGCTGGCGGACAACAAGGTCCAGGCCTGGAGTATGAATGCGGAGGCCTTCTCGGAGAAGGCGGAGATTATGGAGTTCGTCATCAGACTGAAGCAGCGGTTCAGCAGCTTCTGCATGGAAAACGGAATCTGAGGCGGGCGAATCTGCGGCGGAAAGACAGGGGGCGGGGGAGCCGTGGGAAACACGGTTCCCCTGTGCCTTTCAAAGGCGCCGCGCGTCTTGCCTCCGCGTATTTCAAAGGACTGCGAGGTTCATATATGCTTACGATCCAAAGTCTTATTCAGCATGTGGAAAACCGTCTGCGTCAAATTGACCGGGACCAGAGCGATACCACAGGCGGAGAACCCCAGTATCCGCAGCTGGTGGTCTATCTGGGAGACGGTGCGGACCAGGCGCACCCGCAGCTGTGCGAAAGCCTGCTGTCCATCTGGCCGCAGTACGAAAAGGAGCTGAAGTTCCTGCGGGCGGAGGCGGCGGAGGAAGGGCTCTCTTTGGCAGAGCTGTTCCCCGATGGCGGAGAAGCCGTGGAGCAGACAGAGGACGGCGTGCGGGAATTGGCGTCGGCGCTCTTTGGCACCCGGATGCACTTCCGGGACCGGACGAAGCTGCTGGTATATTACATTCTGGATACCTCCAGTTTTGTAGGACCGGAGGATTTCCTGGCCTGGATGCCCCGCATCCGTAAGCTCAAGGATTTGCTGTGCGCCAGCCCTGGCGACGTGCTGGATGTGCTCTTCCTTCTGCTGAACGAAAATCTGGTCCGCCGGAAGACAGCGGGACAGATTCGAAACTGTCTGAGCGGCTTCTGTGATGGAAACGAGGTCCGCCGGACGGTGGACAATGTCATGCTGCTGAGCAACCGCAGAAGTGACAACGCCATTCTGGAGGACTGGGAGATGTGCTATAAAATCATCTCCGCCAGCATCCTCCTGTCCAACAACGCGGATACGCAGGTGGCCAAAGCTTTTTTCAGCAATGCGGTGACGGCGGCCAGTTATGCCCGGGAGGAGAAGGCCCTGCCGCAGATTGGGCAGGTGGTGGTCAAAAGCCTCTTGGGGGAACTGACCCTGCCGGCCCTGGAGGGCAATCCTCTGGAGGATCCCCGTCTGCCGGAGAAGCTGGGCCTGACCCAGCAGGGGACCATTGGTATGCTGGACCAGTATGCGGAGAACAGCCTCTTTGATCTCCTGCCTACGGAGGACCAGCTGGAGTTTTTCCCCCGGCGGGATGACCGCGCCTGCGCCATGAGCCAGTTCACGGCCAGAGAGTTTGACGAGTACACAATGGGCGCCTGGGAGCAGTGCCTCATCCGGCTGGCCGAAAGCGTGGGAGAGAGGCTGGCTCTGAATGCCGACATCCGCGCGGAGTGGCGGAACCGCTTCCGGGAGGGCCTGACCCGGCAGTTCAGCAACGAAGAGATTTTGTACCTGAATGAGCATCTGGAGGACGTGCGGACTCTGCTGTCGAATCCCCGGGTGCCGCCCCAGGACGCCCCTGTGCTGGCGGCGGCGCGGGAGCAGCTGAAATACCGGCTCTCCAGCGACCGGGAGCTGGCGGGGATTTTCCTCTCCGCCCTTCAGGAACAGGGGTGGGCCGCCCAGGATTTCGCGGACCAGTGGAATGGCCTGCTGAAGTCCGTGCGCAGCGTCCACACGGTGCGGGACGGCAACATTACGGTCTTTTACGAGCGGCAGGTGCGGAGCTTTTATAACCGTCATGGCACGGCCATGGAAGCCGCGTTTTCCAAGATGCACGATACCGAGGAATTGGAAAAATTCCTGTATAAAACGCTGGACCAGATCCTGGACAGCGACGCCATTTTCTCCGCCCCCTTTGAAAAGGAGCTGGAGAGCCGGCTGAACGAGGAGTCCATGATTGCCGACGCGAAGCAGTACATCCGGGAGAAGCTGACGGGAAAAGACGTCTGCGTCTACCTCCAGACGGATTTCGATTTGGGTGCGCCCATCCTTTCCGCCATTCTGCTGAAGGGCGGCAGTCCGCTGCACAACAGCCTGCGGATGAATCTGGCGCCCACTACGTACTACTACAACACCGGCCGGGGCAGCGCGGCGGAGGCACTGGTAATCTACGAGGTCTCCCAGCAAAATCTGGTCAACGGGGAGGCGTAATCTATGCAATATCAATACTGTCCCCACAATCCCGCGCGCTACGCCACGAATCTGCTTCGGGAGCGGGGAAGTAGCCGCCTGTATTGGGAAAATGCCGACGGGCAGGATGTGCTGCTGGTGCAGACGCCCTTTGGCGTTCCGGCAGCGGAGCGGATGGAGGCCCTCTGCCAGGCCATGGGGAAGACGCTGATTCAGCCGGGGCGTTATACGGAGGTGCTTCCGGGCGTTTGGGTCCGCTTTGTCTCCGCCATGGACAAGGTGCAGATGAACGGCTGTCCCATCAACACGGAGGCCAGCACCTACACCGTCTTCAGCTGTCTGACGGAGGGGGAGGTCTGTTCGATTTTTGCCCCCCAGCCCTGTCAGGCCATGATTTCCGCCGATTGCAGCATTCCCATGCGCATTCGTGTGGAGGTGACGGAGCAATTCCGGCGGCGGCGCCAGGGGCTGTTTGGCCATGTGATGGAGCCCACGGGATTTTATACGCTCTCCTTTCCCCGGGAGTTGGCGGGAACCTACCAGGAGGGCGGCCTGTTCTACCGGGCGGGAGGCCTGGAAATTCCGGTAACCCGGCAGATGCTGGAGCAGGGCGTGGTGTATGTAAAAACGGACATACGGCCGGAACTTGTCTCCAGGAACAAGGGACTGGAGCTGATTTGACGCGCCCCGCTGCCTGAGCTTGGGGATTTTGACGAGAAGGAGCGATTGAAGATGAGCTTTGAAATCACCTGTCCGTACTGTTTCCGGAAGATGCAGGATACGGAGGTTCTGTTCCGCTCAGAGAAGGTC
Organism: Oscillibacter sp.; assembly: GCA_022797935.1. Lineage (GTDB taxonomy): Bacteria > Bacillota > Clostridia > Oscillospirales > Oscillospiraceae > Oscillibacter. Next base: position 41,796 of record JAAWLO010000009.1, read on the forward strand.
AACCAGGGCGAATGCGGCCTTCTGCCGGATGAGTACGACGGCATTGAGGATTTTAAGGTGCGTTACGACGGCCCGGACAAGGAGAGTATCCTCCGGGGCTATCAGGAGTGGGAGTTTTTCGCCGCAGGGCCGGACCCGGTTTACGAGGAGTTCTGGGCGGAGTTCAACGGCACCACGGAGTACAACCCCACGGACGAGGTGATGCCGCCTTATGTGAAATCCTACTACCGCAAGGTGATTGACCCCAGCCTGCCGGAGCACCGGCGCTATCTGAAGCCCCAGGGGCCGGGGGATTTCTTCATCCGGGACCAGGGCATGGTGTCGGGCATTGAGCTGGCATCGGGGAATGTGACCGGGAAGAATATCTGCAACCGCCGGGTGTGCCCCCACTGCCACAATCCGCTGCCCGACGGCTATGGCCGGAACCCTGTGAAGTTTGCCACGGTGATTGGCATCACCGGCGCGGGCAAGACGATTTATCTCTCCCAGCTCCTGAAGGACATGACGCTCTATGTGGTAAAGGCGGGGCTGTCCGCCATGGACAGCGGCCCGGAGGTCCAGACGTTCCTGGACAGAAACATTGTCGCGGCCGGGGCTCCCCTGCCGGGTTCCACGCCCTTCAGCCAGCTTCAGCAGCCGTTGTTCTATGAGATGAGCCGGGATGACGGCAATCAGGGCCGGGTACAGGAGACCTTCGTTCTGTACGACGTGGCGGGCGAGGTGTTCATGCGGGGTGACGCGGCGCTGATTCGAAAATTTGCCCCGTATGTAAAGCACGCGGACGGATTGATTATTCTCATCTCCCCCTTGCAGCTGCGGGTAGTCAACAGCGTCATGACCGAGGAGGAGCGGGAAAAAGCGAAAAAAGAGGCCCGGCCAGACACGGTTTTCCGCACAATTCACAATATCTTCGCACAGGAGAACGGCAATACCCGGTGCAAGGTGCCCCTGGCGGTGTGCGTCTCCAAGGCGGACTTGCCCATGATGCAGCGGGTGTTCAGCCGGGACCTTCAGGATATGCTGCGGAAGAACGTGGAGGGTGTGCGGGACGCCTGCGGTTTTTACCTGCCCCTGTTCAACGCCACCGAGTATAACCCCATTTTCAACGAGCTCTTCAGGTTCTTCCAGAACAATGAAATCGATCTGGCCCAGTACATCCACACCTCCTACGCCTCCTATGCCTATTTTGCCTTCACCGCTCTGGGGTGCAGCGTAGAGGAGCGGAAGAAAATCAAGGACAGCGAATATGAACGGATCAAGCAGCAATGCAAGGAGCGGGATATGGATCCGCCGCCCCAGTATGTTCCTGTGGACGACCCCAAGATCAAGGATGTGCTGTGCGAGCGGACGGCGGAGGGAAAGCTGTATGTCCGCTCCTTCCCCGGCGGAACGATTCTGCCCAAACGGGTGGAGGAGCCGCTGCTGTGGCTGTTCAGCCAGTTGGGGTACATAGCCTCCGACGTGCTCATTGATGATCCCACCAAGCCGAAGATTACCTGCCCCGCCTGTGGAAGCTTTGCCACAGAGGAACTGCCGGAGGACCAGCGGGAGCAGGTGAGCGGCTGGTGGAAGTTCCGGAAGGTCGAGTATTTCAACCGTGTGTGCCGCGAGTGCGGTCATTGCTGGGAGCAGAATTAAGGACCGGATACGGAGGACGTCATGACAGAAACGATTATGCAGTGCTGCTACACCAACGCGGTGAAAGAGGGCGGCGGAACGGTTGCCTCCGGCTGGCAGGCGGTAGCGGTGTCGGACGGTCTTCCGTCTGATGCCTACGCCGGCTGCGTAAACCTGCAAAGCGCCCACTCCCTGCTGCAGGAGGACCTGGGGGCGCTTCGCCTGCTGGAGGTTGCCGGGGACGGCGCGTATGTCTATGTCTGCCGGACGCAGTTTGGGCTGACAGACCGCCTGGGCCGTCCGAATCTGTTCTCCCATGCCTATATCTTTTCCTGGCGAAGGGAAGAGGTCCTGGAGGACCCCAACCTGTTTCTGACGCTGGAGGAGAGCAACTTTGCCAGGGACGAGGCCTCCGCCGCCGTCCGGACGGCGCTGGTACGGCGGGAACCCTTTACGCTGGCGGGGGCCCTGGAGCGGGCCGGCATGACGGAGGATACCTACCGGGTATTGCTTCAGTGCGTCTATGCCCAGTTCACGCAGCGCCAGGAGGGCAAACCCCTCTTTGTGCAGTACGACGGTACGGAAGAACAGATGATGGCCATTCTGTACTGCGTGTATAGGGGAATGCCTTACTGCGTGCGGCGGAACCTCTCGGCGGCGTCGGCGGCTTCCGGCGGGGGCCGGCGGCGGGACTTGGTGTTTTCCGTGCAGGCCCTTGGGGAGGAGCGCTTTTTGCTTCCCCAGACCGGGGAGAACAACCTCCTGACGCCCCGCATGGCGCGGCGGATTGCCCGCTGCGGGTTTGTGGACTATGCCGCCGGGCGCGGCGGGGAGACCGCAGATTACTTCCGGAGGTTGGAAGAGCTGGCTCTGGAGCTTGGAGACGCCTCGGATGAACTGACCCTGAAAATTGCGCACCAGATGCTGGAAGCCCCGCCAATTCCGGAACTGGAGGAGGGGGATCTCTACAGCCGTCTCAGTGATGCCCTGCGGGTCCGGGACTGCGGCAGCGGGCGGATGGAGGACTATATCCGGGAAATGCTGGAAGAGGTCTGCCGCCGGGGGCTGGTGCTGACGGAGGAGAGCGAACGGAATTTGGCCCGCTGGCTGGCGGGGCCGGTGCAGGAACGGCTGGCGGATGCCGGGGAGAAGTACAACCTCTGCCGTCTGCGGGAGCTGCCGCCGGAAGACGCGGCGCGGCGGCTGAACAGCCTGTCCCGGCCTGTGTTTGACCGGTATGGCCGGACATTGCGGGAGAGCTTCGCGGGCCTGGAGATTCTGGATGTCTATTACGCTGTCTACGGTCTGGAGAGGCAGCCCCTCACTTGGGCGGGCCTGGAGGCCTTCTGGCTGGAGTCCCGCCGGTCCGGCGGCGGAAGGAAGACGAAGGACGCCGTGGACGCGGCTGCCTGGAGGCTTTACGACGCGGAACTGGAGCTGCCGGACCGGGCCCAGGCGGCTTATGACGCGCTGATGCGCCTGATGGGCTGTCTGTTGAGTCCGGAGCGGCTTTCGGGCTGCGGCTTGACGGCGAAGGAACGCTATTGGGAGAAGCAGTCTCTGGAGACCTTTTCCCGGGCCCGGGGAGAGGAATACCGGGCTATGGCCGATGGCTCGGGGCGAAGCGGACGGTTTATAGCCTTCTGCACCATGCTGGACGCCTATTCCGCCGGCGGAGACGGGACCTTGTTCCGGGCCTTCCGCCGCTTTGTGGAAGAGAATGCCCAGGTGTTTGCCCAGCCTCAGCAGATTCGTCCTTTCCGCAAACGGCTGGAGGAGGAATTGCTGGCTATTTCCCCCGGCGCGGAAACGCTGTTCCCCTGGCTGGATGTGCTGTCTCAGCCGGAGGAAGCGGATTTGGCGGAGACGGTGGAGGCCTTGCGGGAGGACGTGGCCCGGCGGAATTTTGACGCACTGGTGGACGTGTACCGGCAGGCTCCCTGGAAGAACGGACGGGCTGTGAGTGAGGCCCTGGCGCGGGAGTGCCAGGCGGCTGATACGCCGGAGCAGTGGGTGCCCGTGGATGTGTGGCTGGTGATGGGTGCGTCCATCTGGCCGGGGAATGCCTTCCGGATCTTTGATGAAGCGGAGCGGCAGGCGGTGCTGGCGGACCCAGCGCTGGCGGCGGCAGGAAGCTGCCTTCTGGAGGAGGAGCCTTATACCTCCCAGGCGGAGGCCTATGTCCGGAGGAAGGGAACGGCGCATAAGGCCGTCCATGGCTGGCTGAACGAAGTCAAGGCCGCCAGACGCCGCCGGCAGGCGGAGGAGCGCCGGAGCCGGAAGGAGTCGGAGGGCTCGGTCCTGGACTGGGGGCGGAACATTTTCACCCAACTGACCTCCGGAGGAGATCGGCAGGGCCGCCGTGTGGCCGGCAAAGAGGCGAAACAAGGCCGCCGGATTGCCGGAGAAGACGGGAAGAAGGATGAACCGGCGAAAAACCGTTCCGCCCCGCTCCAGAAAGAGGAAGAGAAGAAGCTCTGACCGGCGGAAGCACACAGAGAGGAAGAGGAATGCTATGGGGGCGTGGAAGTATCTCCGCCAACAGGACTTGTACTGCAGCGCCCTGTTCGGCAGCGGAATATACATCTGGGAGGGGAACCGGACGCGGGACCCCCTGACCGGCAGAGAGGTTCCGCTGCTGGTCAGTCTGGTCACCGGAGAGGCGTTTTTCCTGCGGACCGGAGGAGCCGGCTGCCGGAAGATGGTCCGAAAGCCGCCAGGGCGGGAGTCGATCCTGTGGCCCAGCGATTGCCTGCGTCTGGAGAAGGAACGGGGAGAGGCACTGTTTTCGCCTTCGGAGGAAACACTTTTGCCGGAAGACGTCCTGCTCTTTCCCCATGGGACCTATCCCGCCGTGGTCAGCGGGCAGCAGAGACTGGCGCAGATATCCGGTCCCAGCTGGAAGAAGCCGGAGGTGCGGCGTTTGGCAGCGGAGCTTCTCCAGGCAGTGGAGAGCGTCAACCGGGGCGGGTATCTTTTCATAGACATCCATCCCGCCCGCTTTTATGTGACGGGGGAGGACCGGGTGTGTCTGGATTTTTCGGAGTGGATTGTTCCTCTGACGGGCGGCGGAGACCGGACGCCGGAGGGGTGTCCGCCCTTGGAGTTTGCGGACCCGGCCCTGGTGCAGGGCCGCATTGCCCGGGCGGACGCCAGGTCCCAGAATTACAGCCTGTGCGCCTTGCTGTTCTATCTGTTTTTGGGGCGGTATGCCTACGACGGGCGGCTGATGCGGGGGTATCCGGACGACACGCCCCAGCGGCATTATCTGAAGTTCCGGGACTACTGCCGGATGCCGGTGTTCATCTTTGACCGGGAGGACAGCCGGAACCGCCTGGGAACATTTGGAGAGCAGCAGCAGGCCATCCAACTATGGGAGGAACTGCCGGAAAACCTGCGGGTGATGTTCAGCAGAACGCTTTGCCAGGGAAACGCGGAGCGGACTCTTCCGGGGTACTATCCGCCTCCGGGGGAATGGCTGGCGCGTTTCCGGGAACTGGGCTGGCTGGAGGAGAGAGAGGAGGCGCGGGGATGAGCGCAGAGGAAGCACGGGCGGCGAAAGACCGTTGGGCGCTTTTAACGGCTGCCATTGCCTCGGCGGCGGAGACCGGCGGAGCGGAGATTTTTCAGGACCCGGTCAGACTGCGGGAGGCCCTGAAGGGAGCCGGGGCAGCGGAAGCCGATTTCTGCCGGGTGTGTCTGATGACCCAGGCGGCCGGTTTTTGGGAGCTGCTGGGGACGAACCGGCGGACGCCCCAGGCGGACCTGGACCGTTATCTCCAGAATGCGGTCCGGGAGACGGGCTTTACCCGGGAAATGGTGCTGAATCTGACGGGCTGCATTCTGTCCGCCCTGGGCGGCGCGGTTTTGTGGGGCCAGTCCTCCGGAGAACAGGCGCCCTGGCCGGTGATGGGGGCGCTGGCGGCGGAGGCCTTTGCGCGGCCGCTGCAGGCGCTCCGGAGTGAAATCCCGGGGGCGTTTCAGAACAAAGGCCGTCTGGACGTCAACCGGTTGGAACAGCTGGTGAACCTGGGGATTCCCGAGGCGAAGTACTACATGGGCCTGTGTCTGCTGAAAGGCGTTGAACTGGAGAAGAATGAGGAACGGGGCCTGGCCCTGCTGGAGGAAGCGTCGGAGATGGGCAGTGCCGCGGCGGCGGCTGCTCTGGGGGATTATTATTATGCTCTGGGGGGCTCGGACCATTGGAGCCGGGCTTTCCGGTACTATACCGGCAATGGCGCGGCGGCACTGAACAAGCAGGGGAAAAACGCCGTTGCCGCCATGCTGAACCAAGAGCGGTATAACCGCCGGATCCTGGTTTTGTGCGGGGGCTTGCTGGCGGTGTGTATCGCGACGGTTCTCTGGCCTCCGGCAGCGGCGCTGTACGGGTCGAAACCGGTCTGGGGATGGCTGGCGGCAGCCGTGCAGGCGGCCCTGCTGGCGCTGGGCGTGGTTTTCCACCGGCGCAGGCCCTATGACGGACTGTACGAATTGCCTGTGGCCATGTCTGCCGTGTGGGCGTGCTATATGGCCCTGCGGTTTTTGACGTAGAAAGGGGGAGCGGCATGAAGGATTATCAGGATGAAGCCCCGAAGCGGGACGGGAAGCTGTTCCCCAAGAAAAACGGACTGCTTTTTTTCGGCCTGAACCTGCTGCTGATCGGTCCCCAGATATTCCGGAAATTCTCTCTCTGGGGTGCGGCGGGGGCGGCGGCGCTGCTGCTGGTTCTGCTGGTTCTGACCTTAAAGCGCGCAAACGACTGGGAGCCTGCCAGCCGGGATTTGCCCTTGTTGGCCGTCTTTGACCTGTGTGTGCTGCTGGTGCTGTCCCATGCGGAGCTGCGGGGGCAGTTCGGGCTGCAGAACGCGGACTTTCTCCTGCGGGGCCTGCGGAGCTTGGGAAGCTTTTGGCTGATTCCGGCAGGCGCGGCGCTGTGTCTGGCACGGGTGGAGAACCCGCCTCTGCTGCGCCTGTGGGTGAAAGCCCTGGGACGGACGGCAGTGGGCGCGGGACTGCTCCTGATGCGGTGGAGCAGCGGGTCTCTGCTGGTTTTCTATGGCGAGGGGAAGCGGCTGCTGGTGATGTACCTGCTGTGCGCCCTGGTGTGGTACCTGCTGTGTACGGTATCCTTCGGTGTGGAACCGGAGGGACTGCAGCGGGATTTCTGGCTGTCCCGGCTGCTGCTGGCGGTATTTTTGGTTCTCTGTTTGCTGGAACCGGTTGTACTGCGGGAATTTCTGCTGCGTCTGGCGGATTGGGCGCGGGAAGCCGCCGCCGGTGTCTGGTGGAAGACGGCCCTGACGGCGGCGGTGCTGGCCGGGAGCGCGGCGGCGGTTTATGAATACGACCGGAACCGCATGGGCCCGGACGCGGCGGTGCTGGGGATTCTGGCCAGCGGCGCGGTGCTGCTGCGGGGACTGACGGAGTGGTATTTCGCCTTCAACGGGGGACTGCTTCTGGTATTTCTGGTGGGAAGCCTGTTCTGTCTCTTCAACGAGGCGGAAAACCGAAAGACGTTTGGTTTTGCCAATCTGGTTTTCCTGCCGCTTCAGCTGGGCGCTTTGCTGGCGGCGGCGATGCTGCTGAAGCGGGGCCTGTGGGCCATGGTGCTGCTGCTGTGCGTCTATGGGTGTTTGTTCTTTGTGCTCTCTGGCCGGCGGACCACCTCCAAGCGGTGGCTGTTCTATTGGCTGACGCTGCTCTCCTGTCCACCGGCAGCGGCGGCGGCGTATCTTTGGCGGATGCGCTTTTTGCCGGAGACCATGAAGGCCCTTGGCGCGGTCTACGCGGTGCTGGCACTGGGCATGGTGATTCTCCATTGGCCGCATCCAGACCGGCGGAGCGCGCACCCGAATGATAAGCGGGCCCTGTGTGTGCTGATGGCCCTGTTAAGTCTGGCGGCGTCCGCCCGCTATGGGACAGCCGTGCAGATATCCTTCCAGGAGGCGGATTACACGGCGTCCATCACCTTGACGGCCCGGGGAAAGGAGAACGCGATTCGTTCCGCCGGGTATGTCTGGAGCGGCGCGCTGGAGGAACCCGGCCCGGCAGTGCGGCGGCTTTCTGCCGGAGAGACGGTTATCCCCATTGAGGGAGAGAAGCTGACGGTCCTGGTAACGGACGCCTTTGGAGCGTCGACAGAGGTGACGGATTGGTATCCCGGCTGGATGCGGAAATAGAGCGAAAGAGGTGCGGTAATATGCGGCGGCAAAAAGTGTTTCATCTGCTCATACTGGTGGTTTCGGCGCTGATGGGCGCGGCGGTGTGGTTTGTGTGCGAGGGGCTTTATGATGCCCTGGTGGATTCCCTGGCCAGACCGGTGCTGATGGGCCTTCTGTTTGGTCTGTTGGCTCTGGCGGCGGGCGGTGTTTTTGCCGTCAGTCTCTTGCGGGGGACCTTTGAGCAGGATGTGGTGACCGGCGGTTCCGCCCTTGCGGCCGGAGGAATTCTGATGGGGCTGGTGTTGCTGGTGGCGGTGTTGGCGGCGCTGTTTCAGTGGCTGTACAGTCTCCGCCTCTCCGGGGAAGCGGCGAAGCCCACCTCTTACATCTTCCTTTTGGACGATTCCGGCTCTATGTTGGACAACGACCCCCATCAGCGCCGGTTCAGCGCCATTGGCCAGGTACTGGAGGGGCAGGAGGAAGAGATTCCCTACATGGTCTATGGTTTTGCGGAGAACGTTTCCCTGCTGCGGGAGATGGGCCCCCTACAGGCGGGCGAGGACCCGGGCGTACTGACGGGAAACAGTGACGGCGGAACGGCCATGGGAACCGTGCTGGCCCAAGTATTGGCGGATTACGAAGCGGGCCTCTGGGACGGCGGCGCGTCGCCGAAAGTGATTCTGCTCTCTGATGGAATCCCCACGGATTTCCAGAGTTTTTCGGATATCAGCGAGCTTCTGAAGGAGTATGTTCAACAAGGCGTCAGCATCAGTACCGTGGGTCTGGACGGCGTAGACGGCGAGATGATGGAGCGAATCGCCAGCCGGACCGGGGGCGTCTTCGTGGACATTCAGGACGCCGCCCGTCTGGGGGAAGCCATGCTCTCGGCGGCCAGCCGGTATGCGGAAGAGGACCTGGTGACGGCGCGGTATACCGGCGGCATATTGCCCGGGGTGCTTCGGGTCCTGTTTTTAACGCTGCTGGGCCTGGGAATTGGCCTGGCGGCGGCGGTGGCCTATGGTCAGACAGAGTCTCTGAATCTGATTCTGTCCACATCGGCGGCAAAGGCCCTGGCGGGAGCGCTGCTGCTGGAGCTTTGCACGGCCAGGCTGGGGAACCGGGTATTTTGGTGGCTGCTGTGGGTGCTGGCCGCCGCCACAGTCTGCACGCGGACAGCGTCTCCGATTCCTGTCCGGAGGACGAGACCGGTCCAGCGAAGACGGGGCAGGAGCCGTTCCAACCGGATGTTGGGGAGATCATAGAAGCGGAAAAGGAAGGGAAAGGCCATGGAACCGGTATATCAGTGCCGTTACAGCAATGCGTCCCAGACCGTGGGCAGTCAGGTGACCTCCGGCTGGCAGGTGACCTTTGCCTCGCCGGGAATTCCAAAGGAGGCCTACCAGGTCTGTGTAAAGCTTCAGGCTGCCAACTCGCCCATCTGCGCCCGGGCGGCAGAGGAGGACGGAACCCCGCTGAATCTCCTGGAGCTGGTGGGAGACGGCAATTACCTGTATGTGCTGCAGACGCAGTTTGGTCTGACAGACCGCCTGGGCCGTCCCAATATGCAGTCCCATGCCGTGATCTTTCATACCTGGAACAACGAACCCCTGCTGAAAAATCCCAATTACTTTCTGGCTCTGCATCCGGTGACCTTCCAGAAAGAGGATGATACGGTGATCTATCAGAGCCGGTCCCTGTCTCTGGAGGAGGCTATGGTTCTGGCGGGATTGGACCGGGTGCGCTATGCGGCATTGGTAAAGTGCGTGTTTGCCCAGCTGGAGAGCCGGAAGGCCTCCCGGCCCCTGTATATCCAGTACGACGGCAACCCGCGGCGCCTCCAGGGGATTCTCCATTGCCTCTGCGCGGGAATGCCCCGCTATCTGGTGCGGAATCTTCGGGTGGCCTCCTGTCCCACGGCCAATGACAGCGGCAAGGACCTGGTGTTCAGCCGGGCGGCCAAAACACGGGGACGGTTTTTCGTTCCCCAGACCGGGGAGAACAATGTGCTGACCAACCGTCTGGAGCAGACCATCCGCCGCTCCGGCTATGTGGATTACGCCGTGGAACAGCTGCCGCTGGAGGAGTTTCCCGCGTTTTTTGAGGCCTTGGAGGATATTGCGTCCAGCATGGGAGACGCCTCTTCCGCGTGGCATCCGTTTTCGAAGCTGGCGTTCCAGTTTTGGAAGCGGCAGGACGACGCCGTCTTTTCGGACACGGAACTGGAGAGTAATTTCAGCGACGCCCTGCGCCTGCCTCCGTCGGGGAACCGGATACTGGAAAACGTGCTGACCCGGATGCTGCGGGAGGCCAACCGGCGGAAGCTGGTCCTGCCGGCAGAGAGCGAGACCCTGCTGTATGCCTGGCTGGACAGCGCCCGCTCCGATGAGCTAAAGGAGGCCGGACGGCAGTACCGGAAAAACCGCTAGGCCTTGTTTGAAAAATGGCAAAACGCCGTTTCAGGGCATCTTTTTCTGCCAGGACTGCGTTGATTGGACTGGAAATCCGTCAGGATTCCTGCGTCC
>JAAWLO010000096.1 GCA_022797935.1 Oscillibacter sp.
AAACGGAACGAAGGGAATCCTGACCGAAGGGAGGGATTCCTGTAGTGCAGTTTGTTCTGACGACGCGGCGGCGTAATGGAGTGGAATTTTCGACGCCGCGGTTTGACGTGGTGGGTGAAATGTGGTATCATATTCCTTACTTGCCTTCGCTTTCCGGAGCCTTCCCCTCGCTCTCACGCCGCACCCCTTAACAGCCAACAGCATCTTACAGAACCGCACCGTACCTCTCACCCCGCTCAGCCCCACTTCCTTCCCTCCCCCCGCTCTCCGCGTCCCCACACTTCTCATCAAAGGAGCCATCTTCATGAAACACTTCCACCGCCTCCTCAGCGGCCTCCTCCTTTGCCTCCTCCTGGCCGCCGCCTTCCCCCCGGCCCCCGCCGCCGCCCTCTCCGACGTCCCGGACGGCTTCTGGGCTGAAAACGACATCCGCCGCTGTGTTGAACTCGGCTACATCTACCCCGAGTCCAACGGCAGCTTCGGCGTCGGAAAAGAACTCACCCGCGCCGAATTCCTGGTCATCCTCAGCCGCTTCTTTGGCTGGAAAGCCGCCTCCCCCGCCCGCCTGGTTTACGACGACGTCTCCGAAGAGGCCTGGTACGCCGGGGTCATTGAAAGCGCCTACCAACAGGGCGTCCTGACCAACCAATCCCACGGCTTCCGCCCCGACGACCCCATCACCCGCAGCGAAGCCGCCTATCTCCTCATCCGCGCCCTGGGCTACGGCAACATTGCCGGTCTCATTCAGGACATCTCCCTCCCCTTCCAGGACGTCCGCATCAACACCGGCTACATTGCTATGGCCTACGGCCTGGGCCTCATGGACGGCGCTTCCGTCACCACCTTCAACCCCGACGGCCGCCTCACCCGGGAACAGGCCGCCGTCCTCCTTATGCGCCTGCACGAAAAAACCCAGGCCGTCAACACCGGCTGGAGCGGCATCCTCACCTCCGCCCAGGACATCCCCGACCTCTCCGGCTGCGAGGCCGTGGCCATTGCCGCCTTCCAGCTCACCTACAACGGCTCCCCCCAGCTCTCCCCCATCCTCAGCGACACGGAAACCACCGCCCTCCGCGCCGCCGCCAAAGAGGCCCAGGTCAAACAGCTCCTCTACGTCAGCGGCGACGACTACCACCTGCGGGAAAACGCCCCGGAAATGGCGGCAGTTCTCCTTCAGGCCGTGCGGGACGGCAACTACGACGGCCTCTTCCTGGACATCACCGGCCTGACCAACAACACCCAGCAAAAGGCCCTCTCTGAAACCGCCCGCCTCCTGCGGGAGGGCCTCACCGGCGGCCGTCTCCTCTACCTGACGGCGGAAGCGCCCTCCTGGGGCGGCCGCGTCTACGGCTACGACTACGCCGCCCTGGGAGAAGCGGCGGACCGGCTCGTCCTGCGCATTGATTACCCCGCCAGCACCGCCGGGGGCATCCCCACCGCGCCCCTCCAGCCCCTGGAGGAGGTCTACTATGCCCTCAACCGCCTGCGGGGCCTGGTGGACGCCGGGAAGATCACCCTCCTTCTGGACTCCACCGGCTCCCTCTGGAACAGCGGCGTCTTTCAGGAGAACATCCCCGGCGAAGAGATTGCCGCCCTCCTGGAAAACGCCCAGAGCTACTACTCCAGCCGCTACGCCTGCGCCTATCTGGAGGACGGCGGAACCGTCGTCTGGTATCTGGACGGCCAGTCCATCCAGGACCGGACCCGTCTGGCCCGGCTCTTCGGCGGCGGACGCCTCTGCCTCACCAACCTCAACGGCGTCCTGCCGGAACTCCTGGCGGCTATGCCCTGAGAGAAACCCAACGCCCGCTGAACGGAAACGGCTTTTCAGCGGGCGTTTCTTTATCAAGATTTTGCCGGGAAATCCCCTTTTTTCGAAAGAACACGGTCCATGTTAATCTGCGTTGCTTGCCGCAACGGGCTTTCTCTGGTAGGATAGCCGTGAAAGGAGGGCATCCCAGATGCTGAATGAAACCATCAAAACGCTCCGAACATCCAAAGGGCTTTCCCAGGAGGAACTTGCCGCCCAGCTGCATGTGGTGCGGCAGACGGTCTCGAAATGGGAACAGGGCCTGTCGGTTCCAGACGCCGGTATGCTGCTTTCCCTGTCAGAGGTATTGGAGACCCCGGCCAGCACCCTGCTCGGAGAAGCCCCAGCCGAGACGAAGGCGGATGACTGCAAGGCAATTTCCGAAAAGCTTGCGGCCATAAACCGGTATTTTGCCCGCAGACAGGCAGCGAGACGGCGCGCGGTTCACTGGCTGTTCATCCTGTTGGGTATCCTTACCGCAGCTATTTTTCCCGTCCTGATCGAGCTGAAAAGCCCTTACCTGGCCTGGGATTACAGCCACCCCGAAACCGCCGTGATCGGGGTTGTGCTGCACGCGTTGGAGTGGCTGTTCATCCGGGCAGCGCCGGTTGTCCTGATTGGCTCCATAGCCGGGGTTTTCCTGACGCGGAAACGACATCAGAATGGATAAGCCCGCAAAAAAAGACAAGACAGACCGCTGCGGTCTGTCTTGTCCAGCTTGTCGAAAAAGTCTTTTCGACAAGCTGCGCCAAGTTTTTTCGCCCGTGAGAAATGCGAAAAAACTTCTGATTCAAAACGAAAGGAACCCCTCCTGGGTTCCTCTCGTAGCTCTCTTCCTTCCCGTTGCGCCGGTTTTCCGGTTTTTTGACAGCCTGAGACAAGACAGACCGCTGCGGTCTGTCTTGTCTGTTTCTTTATGGAGGCGCAGGCCGCACCCTGGGGAGCGGCGCTTTCACAGGAAGCGGGGATGAACCATCCCCGCCCTCCGGCCGCCCGGCGAAAATCCGGTTTCCGCCAGACTGTGCGCATTACAGAAACCGCTGCATTCCGTCCGTGGCGGAACCGGGGTCCGCGCTGATGGTGACGGTGAACTTGATGTCGTTCCGCTCGCCAAACGTATCCAGCCAGTTGAGGAAGCTCTCGGTCTCCGCGTTCACCTCGCTGCCCACAATCTTGCAGAGGTTGTCAATGAACATGTGGGAGATATCATAGTTTCCGGCATGAAGGCCGCTGATGAAGCCCCGCAGGGGCTCATAGCTGCCCAGCTTGTACTCCTGGGCGTCAATGAGGCGGATGTGATAGTGGATATCGTAGGTCATATTGCGGTTGGCCTCAATGCAAACCACGTTGCCGGGCTCGTCCTTCGCCGCGTTGTTAATCAATTCGATGAGCTGCTTGGTCTTGCCGGAGCCCTTCATGCCCATAATCAATCGAACCATAGTAAAACACTCCTGTCCTTTGTCATTTTATCGGGATACCTTCCGCTGTCTCCAGAATACCACACCTCGCCGGAAAAAACAATCCATAAATTTGAATTTGCCGTTTGTTCACAGAATTCCCGTCCCCGCCGCCGGGCGCGCCGCCGCCTGCCGCCAGGCGCGCGGGACTGCCTCCCCGCAGGGCGCTCCGCCGGAACCGTTCCGCGGGTCCGCGTCCAGCAGGCAGGCCGACAGGCCGCAGGCGTACTGAAAGAAGTACAGCAGCCGTCCCAGGGACTCCGCCGTCCCCTCCCCGGCGTCAATGGCAATCTGGGGCACGCCTCCCTCCAGATGAGCCCGGCAGGTCTCCCGGGCGGCGGCCCGGCGCAGGTCCTCCAGGGCGTCTCCCGCCGGGGCGGAGCGGAGGGCCGTCTCAAAAAACAGCCGGGGACCCGCCTGAATGTACTGGCCCAGGGTCTGGAAATCCTCGCTGTAGTCCGTCACCACCGGCAGAGGCGGCCGGTTTCCTTTCCCCTCGCTGGCGGCAAAGCGCTGCTGCACCCACTTCAGCAGGGGCGCCAGCGCCCCATCCCAGCAGGACAGCAGTTCCACCGCGTACCCGGCCCGGCAGAGCTGCCGCCGGGCGGCGGCATAGCGCCAGGCGGGATTCGCAAAGGAGGCGGCCTGACAAATCTCCCCCATCTGGGCCGCCCCCCGGAGCAGGGCCTCCGCATCCACCCCGCAGGCCGCCAGAACCAGCAGCGCCGCCGTCTCGGGCCGGTCCTCCGCCAGTACCCGGCTGTTTTCCCCCAGGCACTCCCGCAGCAGGGAGAAGGCCGGCGTCCCCTCTCCGCCGTTCACCGCCAGCAGCGCCCCGTTCCCCCGGGCGGCCAGGGCCAGGGCATCCTCCAGGGCCTCTCCGCCGGGCAGGCCCCCCAGCAGCCGCAGCTCCATGGAAGGCCGGAGGCCCAGGGCCGCCAGCACCCCCCGGATGCCGGTTCCCGCCCCGCCGCCGTCCACCACCAGCAGCCACCGGCACTCCCGCCGGATCCGCTCCCCCTGGGCCCACAGGGCAGGCAGCGCCGGGTCCCGGCCGGGCAGGGCCTGCATCCGCTCCTGGGCCCGCCGGAGCCGGTGTTCCAGGGCCGCCTCGTAGGGCAGGGGAAGAAAGCGCTGAATCTCCAACAGCTCCACCATCTTATGTACCGTCCTTTCTCCGGAAAAAACCGCCGCCTCCGGACGCGCCGGGAGGCGGCAGTACCCGCATAGGACAACTATACCACAGCGCCCTGGGCAAAACCCGTCGAAATCCCCGGCCTCACCCGGCCAGGAAGGCGGTTTTCAGCAGCCGGGGCAGCATCTGGCCGTAGGTGATGCGGGGAACCTCCTCCCCCGCCAGCAGGGGAATTTCCGCCACCACTTCCTCGCCGGAGGCCACGGTCAGCGTCCCCAGGCGGGTCCCCAGGGCAACCGGGGCCTCCACCGTCTCCGCCAATTCCACAGTCTGGGTCAGCTCTCCGGCCTTGGCCCGCTCCAGCAGCAGGGTTCCCCCCTCCCCCAGCACCGGCTGCACCGTGGCCTGAAGGCCCAGCTTCACCGGCAGGGGCGGCAGGGGCGCCTCCGGGGCCACCCGGCGCAGGGCGTAGGAGGCGAAGCCGTAGTTCAGCAGGGCCTGCGCGTCCTCAAAGCGCTTGGCCGACGTGGCCCCCTTCAGGACGACGGCAATGAGCTCCATGCCCTCCCGTTCCGCCGTGGCGCTGAGGCAGTAGAGGGCGCTGTCGGTGGAGCCGGTTTTCAGGCCTGTGGCCCCGTCGTAGAACCGGACCAGACGGTTGGTGTTCACCAGCTGGGAGGTCCCCTCCCGCAGGGTGTCCATCCAGATGGTGGTGTACTGGCGGATGTCCGGGTGGTTTAAAATCAGCTCCCGGCTCATCAGGGCAATGTCATGGGCCGAGGTGACGTGGCCCGCCGCCGGGAGGCCTGTGGCATTCCGGAAGGTGGTGTCCCGCATTCCCAGCTCTGCCGCCCGCTGGTTCATCCGCTCCACAAAGGCCTCCTCACTGCCCGCCACCGCCTCCGCCAGGGCCACGGCGCAGTCGTTGGCCGAGACCACGCAGACCGCCTTCAGCATGTCGCCCACGCTGAGCTGTTCGTTCTCCTTCAGCCAGATTTGGGACCCGCCCATGGAGCAGGCGTGGGCGGAGGCGGTCAGCAGGGTGTCGTAGGTGAACTGGCCGCTGTCTATGGCCTCCATGGTCAGGAGCAGGGTCATAATCTTCGTGACGCTGGCGGGCTCCCGCGGGGTGTGCTCGTCTTTGGCGAAGAGGATTTCCCCCGTCTCCTTCTCCATCAGCAGGGCCGACGGGGCGGACACCTCCACCCCCCGTACCCCGGTGACCAGCAGCACCAGCCCGCAGGCCAGGGCTAATACGTTCTTCATGGCAATCCTCCTTTGCTAGCTGCTGGATTCTATGCGGCAGGCGGGACCTTCATGCCTCGTCCGGATTCCGGCGGACCCCGTTCCCGGTTCGGACCGGTCCCTCCGCCGTCCGGCAATACGGCCCACCGGATGTTCCGCGCACTTCTCAAAAAGGGGCGGCAGGGTAATGGAACGAGTGAACCATGTACCATAGACAGCCTCCAAAGGCTCCCTCTCTGAGGGAGCTGTCAGCCGCAGGCTGACTGAGGGAGTCCCCAAGGGCTGCGCAGGGCTCCGGAGGACTCCCTCCGTCACGGCTTCGCCGCGCCACCTCCCTCTAGGAGGGAGGCTTTGGGACCACGGCCGTTCACAATTTATTTGCTCATTCAATTACCCGCGGTTCCCCTTGAGAAAACCGGCGGAACGTGGTATTCTATAGAGAAACCATAGACAAAGGAAGCGAATTTCTCATGAACGATTTCAAACAGCGCCTGCTGGACAACGGCTACTTCCGCCAGGAAGAACTGGTCTTCTGGGACTGCGACCGGGGGAAACGGGTCCGGATTGCCGCCCTCCTCAGCCGCCTGGGAGCCTTCGCCGGGTATGACTACGACGCCCGGGGCCTGACCCACGAGGTCCTCTGGAACCGGCGGGAGGTCTTTCTCCTCTCCCGGGCCGCCCTGCGGATTCACGACTGCCCCCACGCCCGGGACGTGCTGGACATCAGCACCTGGGAGGACGGCGTCCAGGGGGCCCACATGCGCCGGGTCTACGAGATGGCCGGGCCCGATGGAACCATCCGGGTCTCCGCCAAAACGGACTGGATTCTGGTGGACCCCCTCACCCGGAAAATCCTCCGGCCCTCCGCCTTCACCGCCAAGGCCTTCGCCGTCTCCGGCCGGGAAATTGACTGTCCCGACCCCCAGAAAATCACCCTGCCCCGGGAGGGCCGGGAAGTCCTGGAGACCCGGACGGTCCGCTGGTCCGACCTGGACGGCAACGGCCACCTCTTCAGCGGCAACTACGGCGACTTCATCTGGGACGCCCTGCCTCCGGATTTACAGGCCCGGACGCCCCGGGAATTCTTCATCAACTACAGCCGGGAGGCCGCCCTGGGCGAGTCCCTGCGGCTGGAGGGCTTCCGGGAGCCGGCGGACGCCTACGCCATAGAGGGCCTGGGTCCCCGAGGCAGCTGCTTCACCGCCCGGTGCCTGTTCTGAAGCGGGAAAACACGCGCCTCTTCCGGCCCGGGGAAAACTTTTCCTCGCCTCCCACTCTTGACGGACGGGCCGGACAGGTATAGAATGGAAGCACTACCGGCGGTCCGCCGCCGGATGAGAGGAGATTGATCGAAATGAAACGCTTCCTAACCATCCTGTGTACCTCCCTGCTCCTGACGGCGGCTCTGTGCGTCACGGCCTCCGCCTCCTACTTTGACAGCACCGCAGAAGAACTGGCCGCCATTGGCATCTTCCGGGGCGGCGCTGATGGGTTCAACCTGGACCAGGCCCCCACCCGGGGTCAGGCCGCCATCATGCTGGTCCGCCTTCTGGGCGGCGAACCCGAGGCCCTGGGCACCTACCGTTCCGGCCGCCTCACCTGCCCCTTCACCGACGTGAACGAGACCACCGCCCCCTATGTGGCCTGGCTGGCGGACCAGGGCGTTGCCAACGGCACCTCCGACACCACCTTCGGCGCGGCGGACCCCTGCACCGCCCAGGCTTACACCGTCTTCCTGCTCCGGGCCCTGGGCTATCAGGACAACAATGACTTCACCTACTCCACCGCGCCCCGCTTCGCCGCCGGCCTGGGCCTGCTGGACACCTCCGCCCTCAGCGGCGAATTCCTGCGGGATGATCTGGCGGCTCTGACCTATCAGGCCCTGGCCACCGACCTGCGGGACGGCAGCACCTACCTGCTGGACAGCCTCATTGAGAAGGGCGCTATCAAGGCCGACGCCGCCCGGGATATCACCGCCAAGATTGAGACCTACCGCGCCCTCCAGGACGCCGGAAAGAAGATGGGCACCGGCCTGGCCGCTGACATCACCATGGACGCCGCCGTCACCGTCTCCACCGATGGGACCAGCGGCGGCCAGGCCATCAGCGACGTGCAGCACACCAACCTGACCGGCAAGGGCAGCATCCAGATGATTCTGAACCAGAATCCCCGGATGGCCTATGACCTCACCCTCACCGCCTCCGGCGTCTCCGGTACCCCCGAGACCCAGAATGTGAAGATGTGGATGCGGGACGGCGAAGTCTACATCCAGAACGGCGAAACCGCCTACAAGAGCGACTTGGGCGGCCTGCTGGACCAGTATCAGGACCTGATGGTCCCCGGCGCGGACAGCAGCTCCGGCGCGGCTATGCTTCCCTTCCTGGAGAGCGTCGCCGCCGAGTCCTCCGGCTCTGACACCGTGTACACCCTGCAGCTGAACGCCGCCTTCGCCTCCCTGCTGAACAGCATGCTGGCCCAGACCCTGCGCACCGCCCTCCCGGAGGGGACCGGCATCCCCGAGGGCTTCGCTATAAACCTCGCTATGGACGGCTTTACCCTGAAGTACACCGTCAGCAAGGACGCCCTCAAGAGCGCGGACGCCGACATGGCCCTGTCCTTCACCATGAATCTTGACGCAGGCGCAGGCGAGCAGCTGAAGATGGTTGCCGGCGTCGTGATGAACCTGGAGATGGACATCACCGCCACCGGCGACGCCGTGAAGATTGTCTTCCCCGACTTCTCCAAGTTCGAGGACCTGTCCACCGCCGTGAAGGAAGCAGCTTAATCGCCGGTTTCCCCGCACATTCCCAGCCCTCTATAGAAAAATAGACCAACAGCGCCCGGCGGGATTCCCGCCGGGCGCTGTTTCGTTCAGGACTCCTCCGCCGCCCATTCCTCCTTGGCCTCCTGGAGGATTTTTTTCTCCGCCTTGGTGGTCAGCTGGCTCTCGTCGAACCGGGCAAAGAGGTCCGGACGGCGGCGCATGGTCCGCTTATAGCTCTCCTTCCGCCGCCAGGCCGCCACCTTCCCGTGGTCCCCGGAGAGGAGAATCTCCGGCACGGCCCGGCCGTGCCACACAGCCGGGCGGGAATACTGGGGGTACTCCAGCAGGCCATTCCAGTGGGACTCCTCCTGAAAGCACTCCTCGTCCGGCAGCACGCCGGGCACCATGCGGCACACGGCGTCCGCCACCGCCATAGCGGGAATCTCCCCGCCGGTGAGAACGAAGTCCCCCATGGAAATCTCCTCATCCACGCACTCGTCCAGAAAGCGCTGGTCCACCCCCTCATAGTGGCCGCAGACCAGAATCAGGTGCGCATACTTCTCCTTCAATTCCCGGGCCACATCCTGGGTGAAGGTCCGTCCGCAGGGGGAGAGAAAAACCGTCCGTCCCGGGCCGTGGACCTCCGTCACGTGGGCCCAGCAGCGGTAAAGGGGGTCCGCCTGCATCACCGCTCCCCGGCCGCCGCCGTAGGGATAATCATCCACCTGCATCTGCTTGTTGGTGGTGTATTCCCGAATCTGATGGGTCCGGATGGCAATGTATCCCCGCTCCTGGGCCCGGCCCAGAATGCTGACATTCAGCATGGCGTCCACGGAGTCCGGGAAGAGGGTCAGGATGTCAATGTTCACTCGGTCAGTCCCTCCCAGACCCGGATGTCCATCCGGTTGTTCTCCAGGTCCACCCCCAGAATAAAGGCCTCCGGCACCGCCGGAACCAGGAAATCCTTCACGCCCCGGACGGTGTAAACCTTGCTGGCGGGATAGTCCTCCACCCGGACCAGCTCCCCGACGCATTCACCCGTCTCGCCGTTGTAGACCTCCATACCCAGCAGCTCCGCGTCGAAGCAACCGCCGGGGGGCAGGTCCGCGTCCTCCCGGCGGAGCAGCAGCTCCTTGCCCCGGAGGGCCTCGGCGGCGGTGCGGTCCTCCACGCCGGGGAGCTTCATCAGTACCATGCCCTTGTGTATCCGGCAGGCCGGGGCCAGGGGCTGTCCGTCCAGCCAAAGTCGTTTCAACCCAGCCAGGAAGGCCGCGTCCCGTTCCAGGGGCAGGACGCGCAGTTCGCCCCGGATGCCGTGAACGCCGGTGACGCGGCCGGCGGGAATCATTTCCAGTTTCATTGCGGGTACTCCTTGTTGAAAAATCGGAAAAAGTTTCGGGCCGCCCTTTCCAAAGGGCGGTGGGTCCAGGGCAAAGCCCTGGCGGGTCTGGGCCAGGGTGATTGAACGAGTGAACCAGATACCATAGACAGCGTCCAAAGGCTCCCTCTCCGAGGGAGCTGTCAGCCGCAGGCTGACTGAGGGAGTCCCCAAGGGCTGCGCAGGGCTCCGGAGGACTCCGAAGAACTCC
>JAAWLO010000097.1 GCA_022797935.1 Oscillibacter sp.
AAATGGAACGGAATGGATGCCGCCGCATCGCGGCGGCGTAATGGAGTGGAATTTTCGACGCTGCGGCGGCGGGGATGTAGCTTAGCGGACTTTGCGACGTCTCTGACGCCTCCAGTATAGCACTTTTTTCGTAAATAATCTGTTAAATAAATGGGGGCGGGAAAATCAGGATTGCTTTTTTCCCGGCCTCCATGTAAAATGACAGTACCCCCTCCTTATCAGATGAAAGACGGTGAATGCTTTGGAACGGAAAAATAACCTCCTGCCTTTGGGTATGACTGTATTCTGCACCGCCGCCGCAATCCTCCTCTTCTACGACACCCTCTTTGGCGGAAAAGTCCTCCTGACAATCTTTTTACAATTCCTCGGGGCAGTACAGCCCATCCTGTATGGCGCCTTTATCGCCTATCTTCTGGCTCCTATGGTCAACTTTTTTGAGGAAAATCTGATTTTCCCCCGCTCCAATCATACCCCCAGCCGCCGAGCCCTTATTGCCGCCCGGGTCGCCAGCATCCTTGCCGCCTGGCTGGTGATTACAGTTTTCCTGTATCTCCTCGCCTCCGTGCTGATGCCTGAGCTCTACAAAAGTGTTCTTCAGCTGGTGGACAACGCCGACAATTACTACCGCACAGTCAGCGGCTGGATTAACCACCTCCTGGAGACCAATCCCACGGTGGCCGACTGGGTGGCGCAGCAGATGAACACCTATTTTCGGGATATTAACTCCTGGCTCACCCGGGGCGTTCTGCCCCAGCTTCAGACCGTAATGTCCACCCTTTCCGGAGGCGTCCTCAGTCTGGTGACCTTTGCCAAAAACCTCTTGATTGGCGTGATCGTTTCCATTTCCCTTCTCTATACCAAAGAGAACTGCGCCGCCTACGGACGGAAGCTGGTTTACAGCCTTTTCTCCGGAACAAATGTGAAATGGGTCCTTCGTGGCGTGCGGAAGGCCGACAGTATCTTTTCCGGCTTCGTCCGGGGAAAGCTGCTGGACTCCATTATTATCGGCATTCTTTGCTTTGTGGGCTGCTCCCTGATGAAATTTCCCTACACCCCGCTGGTCTCCGTTATTGTGGGCGTCACCAATATTATCCCCTTCTTTGGCCCCTTCCTGGGAGCGATTCCCAGCATCTTCCTCATCCTTCTGGTCTCTCCTAAGAGCGCGGTGTATTTTTTGCTCTTTGTCCTCGTTCTCCAGCAGCTGGACGGCAATGTCATAGGCCCCAAAATCTTGGGGGATAAGACCGGCCTTTCCAGCCTGTGGGTCATTCTGGCCATCTTGGTAGGAGGCAGCTTTTTCGGTCTGGCAGGTATGTTTTTCGGCGTGCCGGTCTGTGCCTGTCTTTACAGTCTGGCTAATTTTCTTCTGGATGTCCGCCTGCGGAAAAAGGGCCTGCCCTTGGATAGCGCTTCCTATGCTGCTGGCGGCAGCCGGGGACCCGCTGTGCCCGATGGAAAAAACGAAAAAAGATTGTGAAAAGGATTGCAATCTCCCCTTGCTTCGTGTACAATACGGCCTTGTGGGCCTCCGGTGAGCCGGAGTGTCTCACAGGGCTTTTTTCCTTTTCCGGCTGCGCCCGGAAACAGCCCGGAAAAACGGAATGGAGCCAGTTCATTCTGTCAGGGCGGGACAGGTTCCCCGTCCAACACTGACCCCTTGCGGCAGTGATGAAAAGGAGAAATGATGAAAAAGAAACTTTTGGCGGCGTTCCTTCTGCTGGGACTTCTGAGCACTGTACTCTGCGGATGCGGAGACGGCAGCGGAGAAAAAACGGCGGAAGACAGCCCGGCCGGCGATTCCGCGCTTACGGCGGAGCCAACGGCAAACGAAATCACCGTGGGCATTGCCCAGGACCTGGATGAGAGCCTTGACCCCCATAAGGCTGTGGCGGCAGGGACCAAAGAGGTCATGTTCAACGTGTTTGAGGGTTTGGTAAAACCCACCCCCGATGGGGACCTGATTCCCGCGGTGGCCGAAACCTATAAAATTTCGGAAGATCAATTGACCTATACCTTTACCATACGGGAGGGACTGAAATTCCACAACGGCGACCCCGTTACCGTCTCCGATGTCCTCTGGTCCATTCAGCGCTGCATGCCTGGCGGCGAGGCGGATATCCAGGCTGTGGAAGCGCTTTCCGCCATTCAGGAAACGGAGGCCGGAGAAAACACCGTCACCTTGACGCTGGACCGGCCCAACAACGAATTCCTGTCCTATCTGACGCTGGCCATCCTCCCCCAGAACTACGATCAGCAGGATACTGCCCCCGTGGGGACCGGGCCGTTTCAATTTATCTCCCGGACCGCACAGGATAACATCATTCTGGAGCGTTTTGGGGACTACTGGGGTGAGGCCGCCTATCTGGATAAAGTTACATTTAAAATTCTTGAAAATGCCGACAGCATCCTCATGAGCCTCCAAAGCGGAGCGGTGGATTTGTTTGCCCATCTTACCAGCACCCAGGTTGCGCAGCTGGGCGATGGTTTCCGGGTGGAAGAGGGCACCATGAATCTGGTGCAGGCCATGTACCTCAACCATGCGGAAAAGCCGTTTGACGACTTGCGAGTCCGCCAGGCCCTCTGCTATGCGGTGGACCGCCAGCAGATTCTGGACCTGGCTTTCGATGGCTACGGCAGCCTTCTGGGGTCCAGCATGTACCCCGCGTTCGGCAAATACTTCGACGAAAGTCTGACAAACTATTATGAGCATGATGTGGAACGGGCCAAGTCCCTCCTGACGGAGGCCGGGTATCCCAATGGCTTTGCCATGACCATTACGGTTCCCTCCAACTACCAGCCCCATATTGACACCGCCCAGGTGATCGTAGAGCAGCTGAAGGAAGTGGGCATCACGGCGGAAATCCAGCTGGTGGAGTGGAGCAGCTGGCTCTCCGACGTCTATGCCGGGCGGCAGTATCAGGCCACCGTGGTAGGCGTGGATGCCTCCACCATGACGGCCCGGGCCCTGCTGGAGCGGTTTACCTCCCAGGCGGGGAACAACTTCATTAACTACAGCAACGCGGATTACGACGCCTTTTTCCAGCAGGCGGTTACCGCCGCTGACAGCGATGCGCAGATCGCCGCGTACCGGCAGGCAGAGGCCAATCTGACGGAGAATGCCGCCAACGTTTACATCCAAGACCTGGCGGATTTAGTGGCGGTACGGGCGGACCTGGAGGGTCTGCGCTTCTACCCCATTTACGTGCTGGATTTGGCTGGAATCAAAATGAAATAAGGAGCCCCCTGGAGCCCGAAGACTGCCCTCCGGGGGGCTCTTCGGGTTCTGGAGTCTGGTTTAAAACCGTCAGCATGACGTTTTGGGATGTCGCAGGACCGCAGCGGTTTGGACGGAAATCCGTCAGGATTCCTGGACTGCCATGTCTGGCGAAAAAGCGGGTCCAATGGGTATTCTGCCAATTTTGAACGAGACTCCGGGGAAGAAAGTAGTGGTTATGAAGTATCTGCTCAAACGGACGGCTTTGATGGCCGTCACCATGCTGCTGGTGTCCCTGCTGGCCTTCGTGGCCTTTGCCCTCATCTCCGGCGATACGGCCACGGCCATGCTGGGCACATCCGCCACGCCGGAACGTCTGGCGGCTTTGCGGGCGGAGCTGGGGCTGGACCGGCCTCTTCCGATGCGCTACGCCAGCTGGCTGGCCGGTTTTTTTACTGGCGACCTGGGGATGTCCAGCCAATACCGGCAGCCGGTGTGGGATCTGCTGGCGCCTAAGGTGGGAGTGACTCTTTGGCTGAGTTTGATGAGCTTCGCCCTCATCATTCTGGTCTCCATTCCCCTGGGTCTCTGGTCCTCCGGCCGGAAAAGCGGTGTGCTGGGCGCCGCCTTGAATCAATTTTGTATGGCGGCGCCGCCCTTTTTTACGGGTATTCTGCTCTCCTGGATCTTTGGCATTGGGCTGAGGTGGTTTACCCCAGGGGAATTCCCCAATGCCGGGGAAGACTTGGCTGGCGCGGCGGTCTATCTGTTCTTTGCCGCTCTGGCTCTGGCCATTCCCCGGATTGCTATGACGGTGCGGATGCTCCGCAGTATCATTCGGGAGGAGATGGGGAAGGACTATGTTCGAACCGCCATCTCCCGAGGCGGGAGCCGGGGATATATTCTCCGGCGGCATGTATTGCGGAATGCTTTGGCGCCGGTGGTGGCGTTCCTGGCCCAAACGCTGGCGGAAATCGTGGCGGGAAGCATTGTGGTGGAACAGGTCTTCGCCATTCCCGGCCTGGGCCGGATGCTGGTGGCGTCCATTTCCAACCGGGATTACGCGGTGGTGCAGGTTATTGTGGTTATCCTGGCTTTCTGGGTGGTGCTGGCAGGAACGCTGGCGGACCTCCTCAACGAGGGAATTGATCCCCGCCTGCGTCTGGGAGGTGGAGCGGCATGAAAAAGCGGGGAAACGGTTTTCTCGCCGCTGGACTGCTTCTGGCGGGAACCCTGGCGGCGCTGGTGCTGCTGGGAATGTTTTGGACGCCCTATGATCCCAATGCCATGTCTGCCGGACCGAAGTTTGACAGTCCTTCCCTGGCCCATTTGCTGGGAACCGATAACTTTGGACGGGATATCTTCAGCCGGGTCCTCCAAGGGGCGGGAACCACGGTGTCCATTGCTCTGGCAGCGCTGGCCGGGGGTGCAGTGTGCGGCACGGCGGTAGGGGCTGTGACGGGATACTGCGGCGGTGCGGCGGATGAGGTCCTCATGCGCCTTAACGACGCCCTTACAGCGTTCCCCAGCATTCTTCTGGCCCTGGTGGTCATCTCCATACTGGGACCCGGAAGCCGGTTCCATGTGACCCTGGCGCTGGGGCTGGTGTTCATTCCCAGCTTTGCCCGGGTGTCCCGAACGGCCTTTGCCGCTCTGCGGGATGTGAATTACGTGAAAAGCGCCCGGCTCATGGGCGCTCCCGGCTGGCGGATTGTTTTGGTGCACATCCTGCCCAACACGCTGCCGGTGCTGCTGCCGGCCTTGACCATCGGATTTAACAATGCCGTGCTGGCGGAAGCTTCTATGAGCTTTCTGGGAATCGGCGTAACGCCGCCGGAGGCCTCTCTGGGCTATATGCTCTCCGAGGCCCAGGGGATGCTGTTCGCCGCCCCCTGGTATGCCGCCGGAACGGGTTTTGCCATCGTGCTGCTGGTGTTCAGCGTGGGCCTGATTGGCGAGGGCCTGCGGCAGCGGGACGGGGGGGTGCTGTGATGCTGGAAATTCAGGACCTTCATGTAAAATTTCCGGACCGGGAACGGGAGGCCGTCGCCGGTGTGAGCCTCACCGTGGAGGCCGGAGAAATTCTGGGACTGGTGGGGGAGTCCGGCTCCGGAAAGACGGTTACCGCCATGAGTGTGGCAGGCCTGCTGCCCCGGCGGCAGTGCGCCTATTCCGGCAAGATTCTCCTGGATGGGAAGGAGCTTCTCCACGCGGACCGGGGGACCCTGCGGAAGGTCCAGGGGCGGGAGATCGGCGTGGTGTTCCAGGAGCCCATGAGCGCCCTGGATCCCCTGATGAAAATCGGTCCCCAGGTGGAGGAGGTTCTCCGCCTGCACACGGAGGATTCCCGGGAGGAACGGAAGCGGCAGGCGTTGGAGGCTCTGGAGGCGGTAGAGCTGCCGGAGGCGGAGACGGTATACGGCAAATATCCCCATCAGCTCTCCGGCGGAATGCTCCAGCGGGTGATGATTGCCGCAGCGATTGTCGCCAGGCCTAAGCTCCTGCTGCTGGATGAGCCCACGACGGCCCTGGATGTGACCGTTCAGGCGCAGATTCTGGAGCTGCTGAAGAAGCTGAATCGGGAGTCCGGCGTGTCGATGCTCTTTATCTCCCATAACCTGAATGTAGTGCGCAAGCTCTGCGGCCGGGTAGCGGTGATGCAGAGGGGGATACTGGTGGAAGCGGGGGAGGCCGAGGCTGTTTTTCGCCGTCCCCAGCATCCCTATACCCAGCGGCTGGTGGCGTCCATTCCCACCCGAAAGGAGCGAAGGGCATGAATGAAAAAGAACTGGCCTTGTCCCTGCGCCATGTATATAGCGGCTACAGCGATGGAGGCGGGCGTTTCGGGAAAAAAGTCCGGCAGGAGGTTCTCCATGATGTGACGTTTGACGTCCGGCAGGGGGAGATTTTAGGCCTGGTAGGGGAGTCCGGCACCGGGAAGTCCACCCTGGCCCGAACCATCCTGGGAATGGTGAAGCCGGACCAGGGTGAGGTGGTTCACTACACCAAGCGGCCCCAGATGATTTTTCAGGACCCGTACAGTTCGCTGAACCCTTTTTACAGTGTGGAATGGACCCTGGAAGAGCCCCTGCGGGTGTATGGTAAGTACGGCAGGGAAGAGCGGAAGCGCCGGGTCCGGGAGATGCTGGAGCGGGTGGAGCTGCCGCCGGAGTGTCTGAAAGCAAAGCCCGCCGCCCTTTCCGGAGGGCAGCGCCAGCGGGTGAGCATTGCGGCGGCGCTGCTGCGCCGGCCGCGGTTTCTCATTGCGGATGAGCCGGTCTCCGCCCTGGATGTGACGGTCCAGGCGCAGATTCTGGACCTGCTTCGGGCTTTGAGGAAGGAACTGGCCTTGAGTTATCTGTTCATTTCCCATGACCTGAATGTGGTCTATCAGCTCTGTGACCGGGTGTTGGTGATGAAGCAGGGACGCATTGTGGAACAGGGGACGGCAGAGGCAATTTTCGGCCATCCCCAAGAGGACTATACGAAACAGCTGCTGGCGGCGGCGGAGTGATGATGAAGGATTTGTACCGGCAATACCGAAAACAGCATATCTGGCTTCTGGGGGCCCTGGTGTCCCTGGGAGCCTTCCGCCTGCTGCGGGGACAGCGGGGACTGATGAACGCCCTGGAGCGCTGGATAATTGCTCCTCTGCGCCGCCTTTTGGGATGGGTGTGCTATCAAGCGCCTTTCTCCGTTATGGAGCTTCTGGGGGTGCTGCTGGTTCTGGCGGCGGCGGGATATTTGCTGTGGAGTATAGCGGCCGTGGTCCGTGGTGCGGGACAGAGGCGGCGAAGGGCATATCAGGCCGTTTTGGGGGCGGTCTGCGGGGGACTGACCCTCTGGAGCGCCTGCTGTTGGATGTGGGGAATCAGCCACTGGACGGACAGCTTTCAGGACCGGTCCGGCATCCGGGCCCAGCCGGTGGCGCTGGAGGATTTGCGGGCGGTGACCGCGTATTTCGCGGCCCGGGTCGGGGAGACGGCCGGTCAGGTGAAGCGTGACGAAAAGGGCTTGTTTGCCGTGCCGCGGGAGGAGATTTTGGATGCCAGCGTTCAGGCTTATGATGGCTTGGAGGACGCGTTTCCCTTTTTGAGCTTTGAAGACCCCGGCGTGAAGCCCCTGGCCTTTTCCCGGCTTCTGAGCAGTCTGGATTTTACCGGCTTCTACTGTGCCTTCACCGGGGAGTCCAATGTCAATGTAGATTCTCCGGCCTGTATGCTTCCCGCCACGGCGGCCCATGAACTGGCCCACCAACGGGGCTACGGTTCTGAGCAGGAGTGCAATTTTCTCTCGGTTCTGGCCTCCACCACTTGCGGCGAACCTGCCTATGTCTACTCCGGCTGGCTGATTGGTTATGTGTATCTGGGCAATGCCCTTTATCCCAAGGACCCGGAAAGCTACTTGGCCATTCGGGATACTCTGCCGGAGACGGCCCGCCTGGATTTGGCGTACAACAACGCCTATTGGGCGCAGTTTCGGGATACGGCGGCCCGCCGGGCCTCCAACCGGATTTACGATGGCATCCTCAAGCAATATGGGGACCAGCGGGGAATGCAGTCCTACGGCGCTGCCGTGGATTTGCTGGTGGCCTACTACCGGGAGGCCGCCGGAAGAGAAAAATTTTGAGAAAATGGGAAAAGGGTGTTGACAATGGCGGCAGTTCTGGCTATAATAAGCAAGCAGTCTTTCGTTGGAAGATGTAAATGCGCGGCTGTGCTGGAACTGGTAGACAGGCCAGCTTGAGGTGCTGGTGTCAAATTGACGTGTGGGTTCAAGTCCCGTCAGCCGCACCAGAGGTCTTTTTGACCTCTTTGTGCCACGCGCGAGTGGTGGAATTGGTAGACTCGCTAGATTCAGGTTCTAGTGTCCTTTACGGACGTGCGGGTTCAAGTCCCGCCTCGCGCACCAGAAGAAGAGATGTCCCCGTTCCTTGGGGCGGGGTATTCTTTTCTTTCGAGAGGGATGGCATTGGGCCTTTTTGGAAGAGGCTGGGTTCTTCTGGAGGCAGGTTTTCTGTTTTTTCAAGCTTTTAAATAAAAATTTTATAGATGCGCGCGAGTGGTGGAATTGGTAGACTCGCTAGATTCAGGTTCTAGTGTCCTTTACGGACGTGCGGGTTCAAGTCCCGCCTCGCGCACCAGCTCAGAAATTCCCATCACCGCTCCGTTTCCGGCTTTGCCGAAAACTGCGCTATGATGGGAATTTCTTCGCTTTCGGACCGGATTCGCTTCGCTGGATTCCGGTCCGAGAGCTGCCCTGCGGGGGACGGGGGATTTTTGGGTGGCTTGCTTTTTGGGGAAGCTGTTTTTTCTTTTGGGGATTTTTGGGGAGACCGATGCTTTTGTTGCTTACAGGCGTACGCTTTTTCGCTGTACGAGATCCATGTCATAGATGCGCTCAATTCGGCGGCTTGGGTCGGCAATCATGGCCTCTACAATCTCAATGGTACTGGCAATCATTTTGTCCAGCGGATAACACATAGTTGTTAGTTCATAAGAACGAAAAGCGCCGATACTGATGTTATCAAAGCCCATAATGGAAAGATCTTCTGGAATTCGCAGGCCGAAACACGCCCTGGCTGCGTCCATGGCCCCCATGGCGATGCTGTCTTCTGCACAAAAAATGGCGTCCAAGTGGTGGCTGCGCAAAAGCGATTCCGCACAGGTATAGCCAGAATCATAGAAATAATCTCCTTGGATGACGGCCGCGATTTCTCCGCCCTGGGATTCGATGCGCTGGCAAAAACCTTCGATTCGTCCCTCTTCTTTGGAGACGTTCGCGTTTCCTGTGATAACGCCGATGCGCCGGTGTCCGTGCGCCAGGAGGAAATCAGCTGCCGTTGCAGCCGCAGTTCGTCCGTCGCAGTAAACGGCGCTGCAATGGCTTCCGGTCACCATTCGGTTGAATACCACCACGGGAATATCAGTATCACAGAAAGAATCGATGACCGTCGTTGTGGTAGCAGGGGCGGTGATGATGATGGCATCCACCTGGTAAGAACAGACCTGGGAGATCATAGCGTCTACATTCCGGGCCGGTTCTGCCTCGAAAATCAGCACCTGCCAGCCCTTGCCCCGCAGAGCCCGGACAAAACGCATGATGACTTCCTGGTAGAGATAGCCTGTGGTGAGGCCCATTACCAGGGCGATGATGCCTGTCCGGGTGCCCCGCAGGCCCCGGACCAGGGCGCTGGTTCCGTGGTAGCCGAGCTCTTTGGCGGCTTTTTCCACCGCGGCCCGGGTTTCTAAACGGATTTTCCCCTCCCATTTTGGGTCAAACACCCGGGAGGCCGTAGCCTGGGAGACACCAGCCCGATGTGCCACATCTACAATCGAAACGCGCTTTCTCTTCTGCCCCTGCACCGCCATAAATCCCATAAACTCCTTTTTGATGATTCTCTTTATCATAACAGCCGCAGACGGCATTGTCAAACATTCCCGAATCCATAGATGTTTTGGGATGGAGGGAAAAGGACAGCGGCCAGACAGAAACGTCAGGCCGCTGTTGTCTGTTTTCAGGAGGTTTCGGTTTTAGGGCAGATCCTCCTGGCGGGGGTTGAGAATGCGCTGTGTACGCTGGAAGATGTCCAATCCCTGCTGCTTCAGCCACCAGGGAATGTCAATGAATACCCAAGAGAACATTTGTCAAGGGGGATTTCACCCAAAGATGAAATCCCCCCCGGTAAGTTGGAATTTACTTCTTTTTTTCTTTATAGCCTAAGACCACAA
>JAAWLO010000098.1 GCA_022797935.1 Oscillibacter sp.
GCAAAGGAACGGAGCGGAGTCCTCGCCGAAGGCGGGGACGGAGTGGAGTGGATTTCGCCCCGACGACGGGCCGTGCACGGTCCAAAAGAGAAAAACCGCTAAGGCTGAATATACGGGGGATTCCAATACGGGGGCGCGCCGATAGTCACCGAGCGGTCCTGTTTATATATCTGCCCGCGACGGATGGATTTGTACTGCTTTGCGGCGGGGGATGTGGGCGTCGTGCTCCGGTCTTACGCATTTTTAGGGCACTTGTGGAAGCCTCGTCTTCTCCTGTTCCCTCGTCTTTCGTCCTTCGTCTCCCGCAGGATATCCCTCGTCCCCCGTCTTTCGTCTCTCGTCCTTCGTCTCCCCGCAGGGAAACCCCTCGTCTTTCGTCCTTCGTCTCTCGTCCTTCGTCTTTCGTCCCTCCCCCCGCAGGGAAGGGGGAATGCTCAAGGGGGGACCGCAGTCCCCTCTTGACTGGCGGCGGAGGGAAAGGAGCGCAATGAAGCCGTCGCCGCAGGCGGCTGCGGAATGAAGCGGATTTTCCGACGCCGCGGCGGATTTTTTTGCATTTTCCCCTTGACAAATCATTCCCGTGCGTCTATAGTGTACTTATCGAACCGGTACACTAAATACAGAAAGCACAGAGGAGGCGGTCTTATCGACATCCTAATCAGCAACAGCAGCGGCAAACCCATCTATGAACAAATCTGCCAGCAAATCAAAACCCAAATCATGGACGGTTCCCTCTCCCCCGGAGAGGCCCTCCCCTCCATGCGCGCCCTCGCCAAAGAACTCCACCTCAGCGTCATCACCGTTCAGCGGGCCTACGAAGACCTCACCCGGGACGGCTTCATTGAAACCGTCACCGGAAAAGGCAGCTTCGTCGCACCCCAAAACCAGGAGTTCATTCGCGAAGAACGCCTCCGCGAAGCAGAAGAACTCCTCCGCCGCGCCGCCGGCCTGGGCCGCGCCAACAGCATCCCCCTGGAACGTCTGGCCGGAATTCTGACCCTATTTTACGAGGAAGGTGACTCACTTTGAAAAACAGCATTCTCGTCCGGGACCTCTGCAAACAATTCCCGGACTTCACCCTGGACCACGTATCCTTTCAAGTCCCGCAAGGCCGTATCGTAGGCTTTATCGGCGAGAACGGCGCCGGAAAAAGCACCACCATCAACCTCATCCTCAACGAGCTCAAGCGGGACAGCGGCGCCGTGGAACTCCTGGGCGGAGACCCCGCCGACCCCGCCGTGCGGGACCGTGTGGGCGTCGTCTTCGACTCGTGCAGCTTCCCGGCGGTCTTGACGCCCAGAGATGTGGAAAAAATCCTCGCCGGCGTCTATTCCACCTGGGACAGCAGCTGCTTCCATGAATATCTCAAGCGCTTCAGCCTGCCGGAGCGCCGGAACATCAAGACCTTTTCCAAAGGCATGAAAATGAAGCTCTCCATTGCCAGCGCCCTGGCCCACCGGCCCAAGCTCCTCATTCTGGACGAGGCCACCGCCGGTCTGGACCCGGTCGTCCGGGACGAGATTCTGGACCTGCTGCTGGATTTCATTCAGGACGAGGAACACGCCGTCTTTTTCTCCTCCCACATCACCTCAGATATCCAGAAAATCGCGGACTACGTGGTGCTGATTCACCAGGGAAACATCATATTCGAGGAGGAGAAGGACGCCCTGCTGGACAACTACGGCATACTCCGCTGCGGAAAACACACAGCGGTAGACCCCGGGGACTGCATTGTCCGCCGGGAAACTGGCGTCAGCGTCGAATACCTGGTCCGGGACCGGGCTGCCGCCGGACGGAAGTATCCCCAGGCCGTGGCCGACGCCGCGTCGCTGGAGGACATCATGCTCTTTTACATTAAGGGGGAACCGGCATGCGGGGAATAATTTACAAGGATTTATGTCTGTTTTTCAAAGGGCTGAACAAGTGGATTCTGTTGCTGCTGGGCGGGCTGCTGGTTTTCTTCGTGGCCAAGGGCGGCGTTCACGCGGGAATGCTGTTTTCCTTCGCCCTGGACATGATGGTCGGCCTTCTGCACCTCACGGCCCTGGAGGAAGAGGAAAAGGCAGCCTGGAAGCCCTATCAGCGGACCCTGCCGGTAAATGCGGGAACGGTCATAACAGGAAAATACGCTGCCATCCTGCTGACCGTGCTGGTCAGCATAGCGGGCGCTTTGCTCTCCAATCTAGCGGCCTTTGCCGTTTACCGCGCCTTCCGGCCGGAGGTCTTGGGGCTGTCGCTTCTGATGGCTGCGGTAATCCCGCTGCTTTGGACGGCTTTCAGCCTGCCCTTCTACTACTGGCTGGGCAGCCAGATTGCCCAATACATCAGCATGCCCCTGGCCTTTCTGCTGTTCTTCTTCGTCAAAAACTTTGAGGACGGCCTCTGGGCCGTGACGGACATGATGCCTCTGTTGGGGAGTCACTTCGTTCCGCTGGCGGGCGTGCTGGCTCTGGCGGGGCTGTTCCTGGCCTCCCTGGCCCTCAGCGCCTCCGGATACTGCCGGAAAGGGGGAAGGCGGTTTGCGCGGAATCATTTATAAGGACCTCTGCCTGTTCCTCCGGGTTCTGGACCGGCGGGGCCTGGCGGCCTGCGGAGCGCTTGCGGTTCTCTTCATCGCCGCAGGCGGCGTCCGGGCAGGGATGCTGCTCTCCGTCGGGCTGGGCTACTTTATCGGCGCCCTTCACCTGCTGGTCTTTGAGAAGGAGACCGCTGCCGGTTGGGAGAACTTCCAGCGGACTCTGCCGGTCAGCGGCGGGAACATCGTCGCCGGAAAATACGCCGCCGTGCTGCTGACCCTGCTGCCGGGAACGGCAGCCGCCGCCGTCTTCAATCTGCTGTTCTTCGCAGTCCATGGCCGCTTCGAGCCTCTGGAGCTGGGCCTCTCCCTGCTGCTGGCGGCGGCGCTTCCCCTGGTCTTGACCGCCGTTACCCTGCCGGTGTGCTACTGGCTGGGCTTCCCCGCCGCCCAGTACGCCGGTATGCTCCCCTTCCTGGCCCTCTGCACCTTCTTCAACCGGATCGGAGACGGCGGGGCAGGCTGGGCCCCCGCTCTGGTCACGCTGGTTCAAGAGGCCCGCGTCCCCTGGGCTGCAGGCCTGGCGGCTCTGGCGGGGCTGTTCCTGGCCTCCCTGGCCCTCAGCGCCGCCGGATACTGCCGCAGAGAAGGGCGGCATGCGCGGAACCCTTCCTGAAAATCGCTTCCCCTTCTCAGGGCTTTGGACCGGCAGAGTCCGCCCCTCCGGGGAGCCTTCACGGCCCTCTTTATCGCGGCGGAGGGCGGAAAGACTGCCTGCCGCCGGAGACGGCAAGAGAACATTTATCAAGGGGGGATTTCACCGGAACCGTGAAATCCCCCCTTAAAGACACATTTCATTTACATAGAATCACGACTGCTGCTTTCGGAATGTAATCACAAACGCCCCTTTTATCTGCATGGATGTTGCCATATAATCGTATGTTACAAGCTCCCACCCATCCGCAGCTTTTTCATTAATCAGCCGGTCTAATACCGCTATGTCGCTGGCATCTGCTTTGTCGGAAATCCATTTTGTGCCCACCGTCAAGATTTCTGTTTTATAAGTGTACATTATTTACTTCCTTTCTTTATCCTGTGTTGATAAGAATTCTTCATAAACCCAGATTTATAGCCAGCGCAGTTGAAAAGGAGTGGGTACTCCTTTTCAGCTGCATTGACTATATCAAACGATCACGGCCAGACTATACCACAAACACAAACAGCTGTCAATCAGCCCCCCTTTCAAGGCCCTCCATCCACCGAGACGGAAGCACTGGCTTCCGCTTTTTCATCGGAAAGATTTGTCTTGCGCCTTTGGTGTATCCCGGTTATAATAGCTTTGAGAAGGATATAAACGAAAAAATCTGTGTTTACAAACGGCGCCCGCCGCGCCAGGGAGGAAACCGCCTATGCCAAAACCCATCATTGCCATTGTGGGCCGCCCCAATGTGGGCAAGTCCATGCTGTTTAATAAAATTATCGGAAAGCGCCTCTCCATTGTGGAGGACACCCCCGGCGTCACCCGGGACCGCATCTACGGAGAGTCCGACTGGTGCGGACGGGCCTTCACCCTAGTGGACACCGGCGGCATTGAGCCCCGGACAGACAACCAGATTCTGGAGTTCATGCGGGAACAGGCCCAGACCGCCATTGAGACCGCCACAGTCATTGTCTTTCTGACGGACGTCCGCACAGGCCTCACCGCCTCGGACCAGGAGGTAGCCGCCATGCTCCTGCGAAGCGGGAAGCCCATTGTGCTGGCGGTGAACAAGATGGACTCCACCGGTGCGCCGGACCCGGATTTTTACGAGTTCTACAACCTGGGGATGGGGGACCCCATTCCCGTCTCCGCCGTCCACGGCCACGGCACCGGCGACCTGCTGGACGCCTGCCTTCAGCACTTCCCCCCGGAGGACGGGGAGGAGGACGCGGACGACGCCATCAAAGTAGCCGTCATCGGCAAGCCCAACGCCGGAAAGTCCTCCCTGGTCAACCGGATTCTGGGCGAGGAACGGGTCATCGTCTCCGATGTGGCGGGCACTACCCGGGACGCCATTGACTCCCGCTTTGAAAACGACAAGGGCAAATTCGTCTTCATTGACACCGCCGGCCTCCGCCGGAAGTCCAAGGTGGAGGAGGCCATTGAGCGCTACAGCGTCCTCCGGGCCACTATGGCCATTGAGCGGGCGGACGTGTGCCTCATTCTGATCGACGCCATGGAGGGCGTGACGGAGCAGGACACCAAGGTGGCCGGTCTGGCCCACGAGGCCGGGAAAGCCAGCATCATCGTGGTCAACAAGTGGGACCTGGTGGAGAAGGACGGCAAAACCATGGACCGCATGCGGGAGGACGTCCGCCGGGACCTGAGCTTCATGGCCTACGCCCCCATTCTCTTCATCTCCGCCAAGACCGGCCAGCGGGTGGACCGGCTCTTTGAGCTGATTGACTACGTCTCCAACCAAGCCGCCACCCGCATCACCACGGGTATGCTCAACGACGTGCTGGCCGACGCCCAGACCCGGGTTCAGCCTCCCACGGACAAGGGCAAGCGGCTGAAGATTTACTACATGACGCAGGTGGGCGTCAAGCCCCCGCACTACGTCATCTTCTGCAACGACACGAAGCTCTTCCACTTCTCCTACCAGCGCTACCTGGAAAACTGCATCCGCGGTACCTTCGGCCTGGAGGGGACGCCCATCCGGATTTCCATCCGCCAGCGGGGAGACAAGGAGGAATGAGCCCGGCGGAGAAGCTGTTTTTCCCGATTTTACTGTTCTTGACGTTCCTGGGTTACCTGCACTTTTTCCTGTGCATGCTTCCCGGCCTGGGGGCGGCGCTGCTGCTGGGGTACTTCAACGCCCTGGTTCTCTTCCCCCGGTGGGCGCCGAAGCTCCCCCAGCGGGAAACGGCGGGGTATCGGGGGGCGTTCCGCAGCTGGGGCCGGCGCTGGGCGCTGGCCGCCCTGGCCTGGGACGGGACGGCTCTGGCTTTGAGTATTTTCCTGGGCCGTTTCAACGGCTGGTGGATTTCCTTCACGCCAAAGCAGCGGACCTGGGGCGGAGTTCTGGCGGCGCTGGGCTATCTGCTGGGCCGGGGGCTGGCGGCTCTGAAACAGCGGACGCAATGAAGGAGGTTGGGACCATGATGTGGTTCACTTTATTTCTGATCTATGGGCTGATTGCCCTGGCCTGCTATTTCCTGGGCTGCTTCAACGGCGCGGTGATTGTCTCCAAATACATCCTGCGGGACGACGTGCGGAACCACGGCAGCGGCAACGCGGGACTGACGAATTTTCACCGCACCTTCGGCGGCGGCCTGACCTTTGTGGTCATCCTCTGCGACGTGCTGAAGGCGGTTCTGGCCGTCTGGCTGTCCAGGACAATCCTGGGCGGCGTCACGGCGGAATACTGGGGCGCCCTCTTCTGCCTGCTGGGGCACATGTTCCCCTGCATGTTCCATTTCAAGGGGGGAAAGGGCATCCTCTCCGGAGGCGCCGCCGCCCTGATGATTGACTGGCGCATTGCCCTGGTGGTATGGGGCGGCTTCCTGATTCTGGCGGTTGTGACGAAATACGTCTCCCTGGGCTCCCTCTGGGCCGGGGCCAGCTTTCCCTTCATCACCTGGTACTGCTATCCCCATCTCTGGGCGGCCATTCTCCTCGCCTTCCTCTGCGGGGGACTGGTGGTCTGGCAGCACCGGGGCAACGTCAAGCGCCTTCTCTCCGGAACGGAGAGCAAATTCAGCCTGCATCACAAAAAGGAGGGACAGACATGAAAGCAGTGGTTTTGGGCACCGGCGGCTGGGGCACGGCCCTGGCGCTGGTCCTCCTCGACAACGGACACGACGTGACCCTCTGGTCCCGGACCCCCGCCAAGGCAGAGGCCTTAACCCGCACCCGGGAGAATCCCCTTCTGAAGGGCGTTCCCCTGCCGGAGGCCCTGCACATTACGGCGGACCCGGCCTGCCTGGAGGGGGCGGACATGGTGGTCTGCGCCAGTCCCTCCTTCGCCGTCCGGAAGACCGGGGAGATGGCCGCCCCCTGGCTGCGGCCGGACAGCATCCTGGTGACGGTATCCAAGGGCATTGAGCGGGACAGCAACCTGCGCATGAGTCAGGTTCTCCGCCAGGCCACCGGGGATGTCTGCAA
The DNA here is from genome assembly GCA_022797935.1 of Oscillibacter sp. Classification (GTDB taxonomy): domain Bacteria; phylum Bacillota; class Clostridia; order Oscillospirales; family Oscillospiraceae; genus Oscillibacter. Next base: position 6,663 of record JAAWLO010000098.1, read on the forward strand.
AGTCGTGGCCTTCTCCGGCCCCTCCCACGCGGAGGAGGTGGGACGGCGGCTGCCCACAGGCTGCGTCTCCGCCTGCGAGGACCTGGAGGCCGCCCGCTTCGTGCAGGACGCCTTCATGAACGACTGTTTCCGGGTCTACACCAGCTGTGATGTCATCGGCGTGGAGCTGGCGGCGGCGCTGAAGAACGTCATTGCCCTCTGCTGCGGCATCTGCGCCGGTCTGGGCTTTCAGGACAACACCAAGGCCCTGCTGATGACCCGGGCTATGGCAGAAATCACCCGTCTGGGGGAACATCTGGGCGGCGAGCGGCAGACCTTCGGCGGTCTGGCCGGCATGGGGGACCTGATTGTCACCTGCACCTCCCTCCACTCCCGGAACAACCGGGCCGGAATTCTCATTGGCCAGGGCAAAACCGTCCAGGAGGCCATGAAGGAAGTGGGCGCTGTGGTGGAGGGCTACTATGCCGCCGAGAGCATCCACCAGCTGGCGGAGCGGGAAAACGTGGAGATGCCCATCAGCCGCTGTGCCTATGAGGTTCTCTACCAGGGCCGCCCCGCCCGGGACGTCGCCCCGGAGCTCATGGGCCGGGCCAAGAAGGACGAGCTCCTGGAAACCGCCTGGCTGTAACACTGTAAAGGAAAAACCAAGACCCCCTGTACGGAGTCCGTACAGGGGGTTTTCGCTTATTTCGTCAGGGTCAGCTTAAAGTCCGGCCCCTGGGCTTCCGTCTTCACCTGATAGCCCTGGGACTGGGCGTAGCGGGTGACGTTTTCCACCGCCACCTGTGCGTCCACCAGGACTTCCAGAGAGGCGGGTGCTCCTTTTTGCACAGCCTTCTGGGTCATCACCACCGGCAGGGGACAGGAGAGTCCACGCGCGTCAATCATCACACTTCCTCCTTTCCGGGAAGATGGAGCAGGCTCACCGCCAGCAGGACCGCGAAGCCAATTACCACGGCGACCATGCCCGCCGTGCCAATGCCGCCCACGGTGTACACACCGTCCGCCGCGCTGTCCGGGTTGCCCGCCAGGCCGAAGTTATGGGCCACGGCGGCGCCCACTACCATGCCCAGTACGGTCACGGCGGCGTCGCCGTTGCCCTCCCCGGCCAGAATCAGCTGCCGCAGGGGGCATCCGCCCAGGAGGATGGACCCCCAGCCCGCCAGGGCCATGCCCAGGAAGGACCAGAGGTGCTGGCTGTGGGCCACGGGCTGCGAGAGCAAGGAGAGGTTATAATTCCCCTGCAGCAGATTCCCAATGGTGATGGTAATCCAGATGGCCAGGAAGCCCGCCAGCAGGGTGAAGTCCCGAATCAGGAAGGCGTCCCGCAGGCCTCCGGCCATGCACAGGCGGCTGCGCTGGGCCAGGAAGCCCACAGCCAGACCCGCCGCCAGGGAGACAGCCCAAAAGGCCCGCATGGAGCCAGGCCCCTCCTCGGAGAACTTCAGCAGGCCGGGCGCCAGCAGCAGCAGGGCCAGCAGGCCCACCATCACCGCCGGCAGAGCCAGACCCTCTCCCAGCTTCACCGGGTAGGCCCGGCCCAGGGTGAACCCCTTCTTCAAAAAGACCACACCCACCAGGATGCCCGCCAGGAAGCCCAGCAGGCCCGCCACAGCGGTGAGGTCTCCGCCGCCCAGACGGATGACCATCCGCAGGGGGCAGCCCAGGAAGGCCAGGGCCCCGATCATCACAAACAGGCCCAGCACAAAGCGGCTGGCGGGACAGGAGCCCGCCCGGGCCTTGAATTCCCGGAACGCAAAGGCGGAGACGGCGGCCCCCAGCACAATGCCCACGATTTCCGGCCGGAGATACTGCACCTTTCCGGCACTGTGGAAACCCAGAGCTCCGGCAATGTCCCGCTCAAAGCAGGCAATGCAGAAGCCCATGTTCTTCGGGTTCCCGGAGGCGGTGAGCAGCAGCGCCGCCACGCCCACCACGACGCCCGTCAGCACGATGAGACCGTACCGGCGGAACCAGGTGTTTTCTTTCATGTTCTTCCTCCTCAACTCTCTATTCTTCTATCAGAATAACGCTGTGCGGAAAAAAGATTCTCAGACCAGCAGCTCATGGAAGCCCGCTGTCTCCACCCCCGCCGACCCCAGAAGGGCCTCCAGGGACTCCCGCAGCTCCGGCGGCGCGGACCAGGCCAGACCGCAGTCAGAGGTCACGCTCCTGGGAACCGAAATCAGCTTTCCTTCCAGGCCCTCTTTCCGGCAGAGGCGTTCCGCCGCCATAGCCCCGGCGGTGGTATGAAAAGACACCACACAGCGAAGACGGCGCTGCCGCATCCAGAATCCCCTCCTTTCCGTTATTCTTATCAGAGAATACCACAAAGACAGCCGCTTGGCAAGCCCCCGCGCATAATTTCCTGCATCTGGGGCAACCTCTAAACCGGACGGGGCCGCGGATTCCCGGCCTCCCGGCAAAATTCGCCTGCCGGATTATCAAAAATTCACAAGGTACCTCTGGAATTGTTGTTTGAAATGCTGGTTGCCAAAAACTTCACATTATGGTAGTATAGTTCCGGTAAAAACCTGAACAAATCGTTTACGCAATCGTTTATCCGGGTTTCTGGCACCATTCGTACCCAAATATCGAAAGGAGTCTTATCAAGATGAAAGCGAAAATCGGCATCAATGGTTTTGGCCGCATTGGCCGCATCGTGTTCCGCGCCGCTCTGAAGCGTGACGACGTTGAGGTCGTCGCCCTGAACGACCCCTTCATGAGTCCCGAGTATATGGCTTACATGCTGAAGTATGACAGCGTGCACGGCCGCTTCCCCGGCGAGGTCACCTATACCGACGACGCCCTGGTGGTGGACGGCAAGGCCTTCAAGGTCTTCACCGCCAAGGAAGTCGCGGATATCCCCTGGAACACCGTGGGCGCGGAGTATATCTGCGAGTGCACCGGCCAGCACCTGGAGAAGAGCAAGTGCGAGGGCCACATCAAGGCCGGCGCCAAGCATGTCATCATGGGCGCTCCCTCCAAGGACGATACCCCCATGTTCGTCATGGGCGTGAACAACCAGAAGTACACCTCCGACATGACCTACGTGTCCAACGCCTCCTGCACCACCAACTGCCTGGCCCCCATCGCCAAGGTGCTCAATGAGAAGTTCGGCATTGTGGAAGGTCTGATGACCACCGTGCACTCCGTCACCCCCACCCAGAAGCTGCTGGACGGCGCTTCCATGAAGGACTGGCGGGGCGGCCGCGCGGCCACCGGCAAC
>JAAWLO010000099.1 GCA_022797935.1 Oscillibacter sp.
GGGGATGATCGGCTTCGTGGGCCTGGTGGTGCCCCACGTGATGCGGATGCTCTTCGGCACGGACCACAAGAAGCTCATCCCCCTGTGCGCCCTGGCGGGAGCGGTGTTCCTCATCTGGGCGGACGTGGCCTGCCGGGTCATCATCCCCGGCACGGAGCTCCCCATCGGCATTTTAACCGCCATGATCGGCGCGCCCTGCTTCATCTGCCTGATGGCCCGGAAAAAGTACGGCTTTGGAGGTGGCGACTGATGAGAATCGAGACCAAAGCCATAGAAGCCCTCCTGAACGGGAACCGCATCCTCAAGGGTATCGACCTGGACATCGGCAGTCAGGAACTGGTAGGCGTTATCGGTCCCAACGGCAGCGGGAAGTCCACACTGCTCAAGTGCATTTACCGGGTGCTAAAGCCCACCGGAGGTGCGGTGTTTCTGGATGGAAAACCGCTGGTTGAATACTCCTGCCGGGAATCCGCCCGTTGTATTGCTGTGGTGGCTCAGCACAACTACTACAACTTTGACTTCTCCGTCCGGGACGTGGTCCTCATGGGCCGCTCGCCCCACAAGCGGGCGCTGAACCGGGACACGGCGGAGGACTATCGGATCGTGGCGGAATCGTTGGAAACGGTGGGTATGGAAACCTTTGCGGACCGCTCCTTCTCCACCCTCTCCGGTGGGGAGCAGCAACGGGTGATCCTGGCCCGGGCTCTGGCCCAGCGGACCCCCTGCCTGATATTGGACGAGCCCACCAACCACCTGGACATCAAATACCAGCTCCAGCTGATGGACCTGGTGCGGAGCCTGGACCGGACGGTCATCGCTGCCGTCCACGATCTGAATACCGCCGCCATGTACTGCGACCGGTTGTACGCCGTGAAGGACGGCAAGATCGTGGGACAGGGTGCGCCAAAGAACTTGCTGACACCGGATTTCATCCGGGAAGTCTATGAGGTGGATGCCCGGGTCATGATGGACGGGGATGGTGCACTGCACATCCTGTTCCATCCTGGAAACAGGCGGAGGGAGCATGCTGTATGAAGAAAATCGCTATTCTGACTTGTCTGGATGCCTGCCAAGTTTGCACCGGGGCGGGTTGCCTGAACGCTTGGAACAGCAGGCACTTCGCCCCTTATGCTGGGTTTCCCTGGAAGCCTTTTTCCACTGCAATGGTTGTGAAAAGGCCCCGGAAACGGATAAGAGGATGATTGAGAAACTGGACCAGCTTCAAAGCCTGGGTGTAAAAGCCGTCCATACCGGCGTCTGCGCCGTGAAGGCAGAGACGAAAGCGCTGTGTCCCACCATTGTCAAAATACAGGATATGCTTCGCAGCAGGGATATTCAAACGATACAAGGGACCCACTGACCGAGAAGGAACTGAATGAGCAAGCGCCAGCCATCACCAGCTTTGGCGCCAGCGTTCCGATCCAGCAGGCGCGGCAGCTCCGCCAAAAAATCTGAAAACCCGGGATTTCTGCGCAAAAAATACCGCCATCCGGAACCGCGGACGCAGCACCGGATGGCGGTATCTATATTGGCCGGAACATCAGGAGAAACACCATGCCGGCGGGTTCCATCTCTGTTCACAGCGCTCTCTTCCATGGAAGCAAAGGCCTGCGGACGGCAGCGGAACACCTCCGCCCTCAGCCAAACAGCCGGCTGTTCTCCCCAATGGGCTGAAAGCACCGGGCCACGGCACGGACGCCGAATTCCTCCTCCAGCCGTCTCCAGCTCTCTGCGGAGAGGAGGCAGAAGCCCAGGATATCTCCTCCGGCAGAGGGGACCCAAAACCGAAGCTGATAGTCCGGCGCAAGGCGTGCCTGCACCGCCTTCAACGTGGTGTCCCGGTCCAGGCGGTCCGGGGCATAGGGAATGGGTTCCCCGTCCAGCAGGATATCGATTCCCCGGGGCAGAACACTGTCCCGCACCGCAAAGGAAAAGGCGTCCTCCGGCGGCAGGCTCTCGCTGACCGCCCGCGCAATGTCCTCGTCATACTCCCGCCAGTCAATCCAGAAAACCGCCGGACCCATCCAAAAGCACTCTCTTCCGCCCTCCGGGTCCCGCAGGTACGCCTCGATTTCCCAATAGTCCTTCTCAGGCTTCACGCGCACTCCCCCCATCTCTCAGGGCAGCTTGTACTTTTCCAAATCCCGGTCCAGGCTCTCCGCAAACTCTCCGGCGGCCTTGAAGTCGTGGAGGTAGGCGTGGCGCTGTTCCCGGCGGTCCTCCCGCTCCTCAATGACGCAGACCGCAATGTTGGAACAGTGGTCGCTGACCCGCTCCAGGTTTGTCAGCAAATCGTTGAGGACGAATCCCATTTTGATCGTACACTCCCCATTCTGGAGACGGTGGATATGCCGGGCGCGGATTTCCGTAGTGAGCTGGTCAATGGTCTCCTCCAGGGGTTCCACCAGCTTGGCCGTGACGGGGTCATCCCTGCGGAAACAGTCGATCGAAACGCTCAGGATGTCTTCCAGCGCCGTCTGCAGCACCTTCAGCTCCGCAGCCGCCGCACCGGAGAACTGCACGCCCTTTTCCCGGAGCTCCCGGGCCGAGTCCTGAATGTTCAGAGCGTGGTCGCCGATGCGCTCAAAGTCGCCAATGGCATGGAGCAGGCGGGAAACGGTATGAATGTCCTCCATGGAGAGGCCATGCTGAGAAATCTGCACCAGATAGCCGCTGAGACGGTCCTCGTAGGTATCCAGTTTGTCCTCGCACTCCACCACCAAGGCCTCCCGTTCCTCGCTGTACTCCTGAAGCTGCTGCAAAGCATCCATCAGATTTTTCTGAGCCAAGACACCCATCTCGTTGGTCAGGGCGGCGCACTCGCTTACCGCCGCGCCAGGAGTCCGCAGCAGAAGGGGGTCCAGGAAGGCAAACTGCGGGGTCTTGTCCTCTTCCTTGACAGCCGCCCGGGCCAGCTGTTCCAGCTGGCGGGAGAAGGGCAGCAGCAGGACGGTGGTAAAGACGTTGAACACCGTGTGGCACAGAGCAATCCCCACAGCGCCCACCGCCTCATCCATAAACGAAAAGTGGAACAGCATATCACCGCCGCAGAAGAGAATCAGCCCCACGACCGTGCCGATGATGTTGAAGGCGACATGGATGACCGATACCCGTTTTGCCCCCCGGGAGACTCCGATGGAAGAAATCAGCGCTGTAACACAGGTGCCGATGTTCTGACCCATGATGATGGGAATGGCCATGCCGTAGCTGACGGAACCCGTGAGAGCCAGGGCCTGCAAAATACCCACAGAGGCCGCCGAGGACTGGATGACGCCGGTCACCACCGCGCCCACCAGCACACCCAGGAGCGGGTTGTTAAAGGCGGTCAGCATATCGGAGAAGCCGGGCATCTCCGCCAGAGGACTGACCGAATCCTTCATCAGCTCCATGCCGTACATAAGAATGGCAAAGCCGATGAAAATCCGTCCCACATCCCGCCGCCGCTGGCGCTTGGACGCCATAATCAGCAGGATGCCCCCCAGCGCGAAGAGCGGCGAAAAGTTTTCCGGCTTCATGAGGTTCAGCAAAAAACTCTCGCTCTCAATCCCGGTGAGAGAAAGAATCCAAGCCGTCAGAGTGGTGCCGATGTTGGAACCCATAATGACGCCGATGGTTTGGCTCAGCCCCATGACGCCGGAATTCACCAGACCCACCAGCATCACGGTCACCGCGGAGGAAGACTGAATCGCAATGGTAATGCCCGCCCCCAGAAGCAGGCCCTTGATGGGATTGGAGGTCATGCGCTTCAGCAGGCGTTCCAACCGGCCGCCGGCCATTTTTTCCAGGCTTTTGGACATCGTGGTCATCCCGTAGAGGAAAAAGGCGAGACCTCCGCAGAGGGTGAACAGGGAAAAAATATCCATGAAAATCTCCTCGCTTCCGTTCAGCAATCAACGATTCATCCTATGTGATACCTCTATTATATATGTGGACGGCGGCAAAGGGAACCGGCGGATTGACCAAACCGCAAAATTTGCGTAATTTTTTGCCAATCTGCCCAAATATTAGGGTTATGTTTTTACAGATTCGTCAGATCTTTCTTCCAATTTCTCTGGTCTCCAGCCGCAGCGGCCATAGAGGGAGGTCAGCAGGCGGATTTCCTCTGCCAGTTCCGGCGATGCCTGCCCCGGCAGCAGCCGCCAACGCCAGTTTCCGCTCCCCACACCGGGGACGTTCACCCGGCTTCCGCTGTCCAGGGCCAGGTAATCCTGCATCTGGGCCACGAACAGCTCCGCTACGCTGCCTTGTCCCGCCCGCAGGAGCGCCTTACGGACTTCCTCCGGGCCTGAGACGCCCAGATAGCGCTCCGCAAAGGCCCGTTCCTCCGGCGCAGCGGAAGCATACCACCCGGCGGCCGTGTCGTTGTCGTGGGTACCGGTGTAACAGACGCAATGGGGCTGATAATTGTGGGGCAGGTAGGCGTTGTCCGGACCCGAAAAGGCGAACTCCAGCACCTTCATCCCCGGCAGTCCCGATTCCTCCCGGAGTTGATGGACACCATCGGTAAGGATACCCAAATCCTCGGCAATGTAGTCCGTGTTCTGGAACCAGGAAGTCAGCACCCGCAGCAAATCCATGCCCGGGCCCTTCTCCCAGCTGCCCTCTTTGGCCGTCTCAGCCCCTGCCGGCACGGCCCAATAGCTCTCCAAACCCCGGAAGTGGTCAATGCGGATGACATCGAAGAGTCTCGACGCCCCCTCCACCCGGCGGATCCACCAGCCAAAGCCGTTGGCTTTCTGGGCCTCCCAGTTATAAAGCGGATTGCCCCAGAGCTGGCCGTCCTCGGAGAAATAATCCGGCGGCACGCCCGCCACCTTTTGGGGCTTTCCATCCTCATCCAGCAGGAACTCCCGCCGTTCGCTCCAAACGTCGGCAGAGTCCAGCGAGACATAAATGGGCAAATCGCCAATGAGGCCCAGACCCAGATCATTGACGCAGGTCTTCATTGCCGCCCACTGGCTGAAAAACCAGTGCTGCACACAGATGTGGAAGGCCACTTCCTCCGCCAGTTCCACCCGCCAGCGCTCCACAGCCTCCGGCTCGTGGCGGCGAAGGCCCTCATCCGGCCAGTCAAACCAAGCCGCGTCATGAAAATACCTTTTCGCGGCCCGGTAGAGGGCGTACTCCCGCACCCAGGGATTCTGGTCCGCAAAGGCCCGGGCGGCCTCCGCCGTCTCTCCTCCCACTCTGGAAAAGGCTTTGCGCAGAAGCGGTTCCCGGCTCTGTTTCAAAGCGGCGTAATCCACTTTGTCCGACGGCGGAACCTCTGCGGCGGAGAGCTCCTCCTCCGTCAGCAGGCCCTGTTCCGCCAACAGGTCCAAGTCAATAAAATAGGGGTTGCCGGCAAAGGTGGACTCGCTGGCATAGGGCGAATCCCCGGCCCCGGCAGGGCCCGCCGGGAGAATCTGCCACCAGGACTGCCCCGCCTGGCGCAGAAATTCCGCAAACGTTCGGGCCTCTTTGCCCAAAGAACCAATGCCGTACTTGGACGGCAGGGAGAACATCGGCAGCAGGATACCCGCAGAACGCTTCATACATAAAACCTCCATTTCCTCCGGCGCTGAGCGCCAATCCTCTTTATTGTAAGAAATCGCCTCCCGGTTGTCAAGCCAGGAGGCGGAGTTTCTGTCAGCAGGACAGGGTACGGATTTCCCGCTGCAGGCATTCCAGGAAATCAGCGGCCGGTACGCCGTCCATCTGGGTATGATGGAACTGAAACGACAGAGGAAGTTCTATGCGCAGAAATTTTTTCCGGTAACGGCTCCAGATGAGAAAGGGGTTGTTGTAGAAGCCTGCGTAAATATTTACCGCGCCGTCCAAATCCGCCTGCGGAATGGCGGATGTGCCAATGACCATGCAGTCCCCGCTCAAATCATGGGGCCGGCCAGTGTCGCGGACCTGACTGGTCAGGGTCTCGTAATCCCGGCTGAATTCCTCCAGGTCTTGGGAAAAGGGAACATCACAGGTGCTGACGCCGCCGTCCCGCAGGGCAACGACAACGCTGACGGCAAGGCGCTCATACCGCACAATCTTTTCTCCCGCCGGCAGAAACCAAAATTCTTCCCTTTGGAAGGCCGCCCGTCCAATGCACCAGCACAGCAGCAGGTTGAACTTGCGGCTCCTCCGGCGGCTCTGCCGGACAAGATTTGTTACGTTCAGGGTCTTGAACAGCGTCACCATGGGCATGGGCGCCTTCATCCACAGAGCAAAGGCCTCCGCCCGATGGGTTTGGCTGGGGTCGATCTCTTGCATCTCGCGCTCCTTTCGTATTCAAAGTGGACGGTACTAAGAAAAAAGACGGGGCATTGCCGCCCCGCCTCGTTTCACCATTCAGATTTTCCCCGCCAACACCAGCACCAGCAGCGTGAATGTCGCCAGCAGCGCCAGGGAGAACAGCAAGAAGCCCGCGTCAAAGCGGTCGCCGCTTGGGGCCATTCCCTCCCGCTCAGGGGCCAGCCCGGTCTTTCGCAGAGCGGTGACTACGGGCTTGTAGAGAATCAGCGTCAGCGCCATATTCAGCCCGCCCTTTACCAGGTTGAAGGGGAGGAACACCGTGGGCAGCATACCGGCCACGAGCGAGCGGTCCATATCCATGTAGATGGGGGTAATCAGATAGTTCCAGAGGAGCATCACGACCGTAAGCACCACAACGCCCACAGTCAACCCCGCAACCGCCCCCTTCTTCGAGCGGTTCTTCTGGTAAATCCACGCGGCGGGGCAGGCAAAGGCGCAGGCGGCCAGCAGATTCATGATGCAGCCAATGGGACCTGTCTCGCTGACGGTAAACATCTCCAGCAGGGCGACCACAATGGAGACAACCGCAGCGGACAGAGGTCCAAAGAGAAAACCGCCAATGGCAATGACGGTACCCTTGATCTCCATTTGCAGGAAGCCGGAAACCTTGGGCAGCAGGTTGCTCAGCAGCATGGCCAGATAGGTCAGGGCGGAGAGCATGGCCAGGGATGTGACCGTCTTGACGGTCATCCGGGGACGGGCGGCAATGGCGTTCGAATTGGGATTGGACATAAGAAAACACTCCTTTACAAACTTGAAAACACCCTGGACGCTTTGACTTCTCCAAGGTGAACAAGCAGCAAAGAAGCGCACGGAAAATCCATGGGCTTACGCCGCACTCATCTTCTTCCATCCAGACTGTAACTGTTGGTCCCGGAGTTTCACCGGGTCAGCGGGGGCCGTGTTCTCAAAGAACGGCCTCCGGTCGCGGACTATACCGCCAGTGGGGAATTTCACCCCGCCCTGAAGACAAAGTATTCAGTTGTTTTCTGCAACCAGTATACGACAGCTGCCGGGAAAATGCAAGCCCCTGGAGGAAAAAATTTTTCCTCCCCCAGTCCCCGGGCGGCGGCGGGAGACGCGGCCTCCCCCGCCGGACCCTGCGCCGGGGTAGAGGCCGCTTCCCTTCTGTCACTTCTCTTCCAGCAGGTACGCCGGGCCGAAGCCGTGGGGCAGCAGCTCCCGCAGGGGCAGAGCCAATTCCTCCCCCTTGCCGTTGAGACTGATAACCTCCATGTCCGGGGCAAACTCATAGAGCACCTGGCGGCAGACGGCGCAGGGGACGCAAAAATCCTCGCACCGGCCCGCCACCGCAATGCGCACAAAATCCCGGTGACCCTCGCTGACCGCCTTTCCTACCGCTACCCGTTCCGCACAGAGCGTAGGTGAATAGGCAGCGTTCTCAATATTGCAGCCCGTAAAAACCGTACCGTCGGAACACTCCAGAGCCGCTCCCACCGGGAAATGAGAATACGGAATGTACGCCCGGTCCAGCATGGATACGGCAGCTGCTTTCAGCTCTTCTCTTGTCATATTTTTTCTCCTTTTCTGGACTCAAAATGAACCATGTGCAGAACGGAATCCTCTGTTCAGACAATTCCGCCATTCAGTAAGGCCGTATCATATACTATGACACTGGAACAATTCCCACCCCCTGCTTATGCCCAACTAATTTCCCGCTGGGGCCGGATCTCTATGTCCATAATGTCTTTCGCGTCATAGAACTGCAGGTACCGGTCCCGGGAGTGGCGCAGGGTGGTGCCGTCTGGGTGAAGCCGGTCGCAGATCACGGCGCAAATATCCTTCTTGATGAAGCTGAAGCTCTCCACGCCCACGGAACAGAACACCCGGAAGCCCTGCGCCTGCAAATACTGGAAGGCCGGGCCCGTATTCTTCCAATCGTTCCCGTCGGGACGCTCGCCGTGGGGATAGAAGAGAATCGTGGTCTCCCCTACCAGACTTCCCACTTCGTCCAACCAACGCTGGGTGTCCGTCTGGATCTTCCCCAGATTCCCGCTGCCCAGACGGATATGTCCCCAGGTATGGCTGCCGAAGGTCCAGCCCGTCCGGCGGAGTTCCTCGATGATGGGCTTTACCGCCTCCCGCTCCTGCTGGCGGTTGGCCTCCTTCGCGCCGTCCCAGCCCTCTGTGGTGGTCTGTGTGCGATAGCCCAGAATGCCCTCGTAGCCCGTCAGGCTCAGACAGCCCTTGGCCCCGAAGGGGGAGAAATCCGGGTGCTCCTCTACAAATTTATCCAAAATCGGAATGGCATCCAAATCCCGGCTGACCACTTCCTGCCCCGCCGGGTCCAGACCCCAGGAGGCTACTTTTCCGTCCTCTCCCAGAATCAGCTTGTAGGCAAAGCCATTTTCCAGCATGTAGGGATAATAATTCGTATCATCATACGACAAGATCAGAGGCTTCTTTCCCTCCGGGAGATACAGCGTGTTCCGCACCATCTTCGGCGCGCCGTCCTCTCCCGCAGTCTCACTCCAGACGTCGGCAATGTCCACCAGAACATAGCCCTTCTCGTAGACGCTTTGCAGAATCTTGTTGTATTCGTCCACCGTTACCATGAAATCATCCAGCCCGTTGGTCTGGGCGTCCCCGTCAAAGGCCAGCTCCGGATAGGCGATCACCGGGTGGAAAAACAGGTGCTCTACGATACCCTCCCAGGGCACGTAGCCCTCCCGGGCCTCCGTGGGACTGCTGATTTCATAGGGTTCCGGCTCCACTGGTTTCCCGGTCTCTTCCGGCGCTTCCTCCTCTTCCCCCTCGGGGGGCTGGACGGGCTCTTCTGTTCCGGCGGGTTCCGGGTTCTCCTGGGTCGGGGCAGGGGCGGCGGGGGCCCCGCAGGCCCCCAGAAGCAGCAGTATCAGCAATAAACTGAGCATCCGGCGCATAGCAGCAGATTTCCTTTCTGTCGAAGATTGTCACTGCCAGTATACCAGACTTTTCAGAAAAAGGGGTAACAATTTTATGACAAAATCAGCGCTTCCCGCCGGGACGGAACACCAGCGCCATCAGCACCGCAAACACCACGGCAGCCGTGATACCGCCCGCGGCGGCCGTGAGCCCCCCTGTGAAAACCCCAAGCCAGCCATCCACCGCCACCGCCCGGCGGACCCCTTTGGCCAGCAAATGGCCGAAGCCCGTCAGCGGCACTGTGGCTCCCGCGCCGCCCCACTTGGCCAGGGGTTCGTAAAGCCCCAGGGCGCTGAGGAGCACCCCCGCCACCACGTAGCCGGTGAGGATGCGGGCGGGGGTGAGCTTGGTTTTGTCCACCAGAATCTGGCCCAGGGCACAGAGAATGCCGCCGCAGAGAAACGCGTTCAGATATTCCATGGAATCCCTCCTTTGGCGCTAGGTTGCCCGGGAAAAGGGGCTTTATACGGGGAAAGCCCCGGACAAAAGTCCGGGGACGTAAACGTAGGTACGGGAGACGGCCTACAACACCATTGCAGAGCTCATTGCGGCTGCCAAGGCTGGCGACACGGTGACCTTCACCCTGAAGCCGGGCTACTCCATCTCTGCTGACCCCGCTG
>JAAWLO010000100.1 GCA_022797935.1 Oscillibacter sp.
GACCTACGTCCACCAGCTGGGCCAGCGGGACACCTACGACCCGGTCTTCAGCTACCATCTGCCGGTGGAGGCGGTCCGGGAGGCGCTGGAGCGGCAGGGGAGCATCCTGAAGACCGTGGCCATCCCGTACGCTCTGGACGAGGACGGCAAACGCACCCTGCGCAGCATTCTCCCGGCGGGAATTCCTCCGGAGATCCAGGACGCTCTGCTGAGCGGGATGCTCTGCCGGGAGTACCTGTTCTTTGTCCGGAAGTGACCGGCGGAAAACCCATCCTCCGGGACCCATCAGGGTCCCGGTTTTCTTTTTGCAGCAAAAGACCGGCAAAGCGGTAAGCTCTGCCGGCCGAATCCAGACACTCAGAAATCGTTCTCCCCGTCCTTCTCTTGGGAAGACTCAAAGAAGGGTACAGCGGCGTCATCCCGCCGCAGAAAGAGCAGGCCGAAGGACCCGGGCCCGCAGTTGCTGGCAATGGCGGAGGAGGCTTTCTGCATGTACACCCGCTCAAAGGGGCAGTACTGGTCCACCAGCCCCCGGATATAGTCCAGCTGCTTCTCCTCCATGCCGGAATAGGTGATGAAGAGGATGCGCCGGTCAATGTTGCGGGTGTCCAGGAGAAGCCGCCGCACATAGCGCCGGGACACGTGGTGGAAGCTGCCCATTTCCATCCGGCCCACCACCATGCGGCTCTTTTTCAGCTCCAGCACCGGGTGCAGCAGCAGGGCGTCACAGAGGATCTGAATCCGCTTGGGGATGCGGCCGCTCTGGCACATCATGTGGGTGCTGTTGATGATGAAGGCGGAGGAGATGAAGTGCTCCATCCGGGCCACGGCATCCAGAATCTCCTCCTTCCCGGCGTGATGGTCGGCCATATAGGCGGCGCACAGCACCGCCAGACCCATGCTGCTGGAGAGGTGGCCGGAGTCCACTACCGTCACGTTCTCAAAGGACCGGGCGGCCTCCAGGGCGTTCTCATAGCCTCCGCTGACGTGGCGGGCCATGGCGATGTGGATGATGTTCTGGGCCTCCGTCAGCTTTCCGGCGAAGAAGCGCTCATAGTCCTCCACCGCCGGGGGCTGGGATTCGCCCTTCCGTCCCTGGGCAAGATGGAGAAGGAGCTCGTCGGGCTTCAGCTCCTCGCCGTCCAGGAAGCGGCCCTCCTCCGTGCAGACATAATAGGGGCAGATGGAGATGCCGAATTTCTCCAGCAGCTCCTCTGGCAGGTCGCAGACGCTGTCCGTGGTCACCAGAATGGAGCGCCGCTGGGCCTGCTCGAAAATCAGCAGGTCCTTTTCCAGCTCCGCCTGCTTGGCCTCCTCGCTCTGGCGCACCAGATTCTTGGGCAGGATGCTGAGGACGGCGGCCTCCAGCAGCGCCCCGCTGACGGGCTTGGCCAAATAGCCGCTGAAGCCTTCCCGGCGGTAGAGCTGCTGGTTGTCGCTTCCGGCGTTGGCGGTGAGGGCCACCACAGGCACGTCCTGGCACAGGCCGCCGGGCTGGCTGCGCAGGGCGTGGAGGCAGGCGATTCCGTCCATCTCCGGCATCATGTGGTCCATCAGGATGCAGTCGTAGTGGTGGTTCTGGGTGAGGCGGAGGCACTCGGCGCCGCTGGCGGCGGCGTCAATCTGGATGCGGGTCTGCGCCAGCAGCTTCCGCACTACCATGCGGTTCATGTCGTTGTCGTCCACCACCAGGATGTGGGCCTCCGGGGCCTCAAAGCTCTGGTGATAGGCCTCTCCCTCGCTGGCGTGGACCCGGGAGGTGAGGGTGAAGGCCCCCAGAGCCTTTTCATCAATGATGTCCTGCTCCAGCATGACAATGAACTTGGACCCCTTGGTGTACACGCTGTTGACGCTGATTTCGCCTCCCATGAGGTGCACCAGCTGCTGCACAATGCTCAGCCCCAGGCCGGTGCCCTCGATATAGCGGTTCCGCTCCTCCTCCACCCGGCGGAAGGCGTTGAAGATGTAGGGAATGTTCTCCTTCCGGACGCCCTGGCCGGTGTCCTCCACGGCGTACCAGACCCGCACCCGGTTGAGGGTGAGGCGCTCGCAGCGGACGGAGAGAGTGACAGAGCCCTCGCTGGTGTACTTCACGGCGTTGGAGAGGAGGTTGATGAGAATCTGCTTGATGCGCACCTCATCGCCGCAGAGCATGCTGGGGATGGTAGCGTCCACCTGGAGCTTGAACTCCAAACCCTTCTCCCGGGCCTTGATCCAGATCATGTTGACAATCTCGGAGAAGAGGGCCCCGGTCTCGTAGGAGACGTTGACGATTTCCATCTTCCCGGACTTGATTTTGGAGATGTCCAGAATGTCGTTGATGAGGGAAAGGAGAAGCTTGCTGGCTCCCTGGATATTCCGGGCGTTCTCGGCCACCTCGTCAGAGATCTCCTCCCGGAGGATGATTTCGTTGAGGCCGATAATGGTGTTGATGGGGGTGCGGATTTCGTGGCTCATGCTGGAGAAGAAGTGGTTTTCCGCCCGGTTCAGCTCCTCAATCTCCTTTTTCTGCCGCTGGGAGAGGGCGTTTTCCTCCTCATACATTTTGCTGAGGAACATGAGCAGCACGCTGGTCAGCAGGCCCACCATAATCATGGAGAAGGCGGAGTCAAAGAGGGCGTTCTGAGAAGCGTGGACTGTGGCGATTTCGGGATGGTAGAAAGCGGTGCCGTAGCACAGCATGGTCTCCGCCGTGCAGAGGCCGAAGAAGATCACCCTCCGCCTGCCCTGAAGGGTGATGCACACATAGATGAAGCACAGTACAAACCACTCCGGCACGCCGCTGTAGAAGCCCCCGGCTGAGAAGAAGGTGATGGGGAACAGGGCCAGCAGGAGAACGGCAATGGCGGTGGCCCCGGCGTGGATGCGTTTTTTCCGGATGCTGAACCGGACAATCAGGCTCATCAGCACCAGACTGACGGCCAGCATGACAATATTCCAGACATTCCGGCCCATAGGCAGGGTAAAGGCAATGGCGATCATGCACACGCCGGTGACAATGCGGAACATGCGCTCATGCAGGCTGATGCGGTGGTCGCTGATGATGTCAAACCATTTTTTAATCAAAGCGGGCGTCCCCCCTCCAAACACGGTATTTCCTCATGGCTCAGGCCTGCATGGCGGCCAGCCGGGCGCAGAGCGTCTCATAGGCCTCCAGCAGGGCCGGGTGATGGGCCCGGATGAAGTCCGCGTCCCCCCGCTTCCCGGCCATCTCCAGCTCCTTGGCCTGAGCGGACAGGGCCTCAGCCCCAATGGTCAGGGAAGTGCTCTTCAGGGCATGGACCTTGGTGGCGTAATCCGGCCAGTTGGCGGCCTCGTAGAGGGCGGCGATTTCCGCCCGCTTCCCGGGACTCTGCACGGTGAAAAGCTGCAGCATCTCCCGGTAAAAATCCAGGTCTCCGGCGCAATAATCCAGTCCCAGAGCGGTGTTGACACCGGCCTGGGACAGCTGGTCCTGGGCCAGGAGAACCGGGCTGTCCGTCTCCTGGGGGCGGTCTTCCCCCGGACTCTCCAAGACACCGTCTTCTGTACGCGGACGCTCTTCCGGTGTGTCCTGGGGAGTGCTGTCCGCTGGAGACGGACGGTTTTCCCCTTTGAGGAAGGAGCCCGGCGGCACGGAGGCGCTCTCGGCGGTGAGCTTCTGGCTCTGGACGCTGTAGTGGATGGCGCTCTTGGGCAGCACCTTCCGCAGGACCCGCTCCAGAACGGTCCGCTCAATGGGTTTGGGGACAAACTCCGTAAAGCCCTCGCTGCGGAACATCTCCCGGGCGCCGCTGACGGTGTTGGCGGTCAGGGCAATGACGGGCAGGTCCTGGTAGACGCCGCCCCGGATTTCCCGGATTTTCCGCAGGGTCTCCACGCCGTCGAAGCCGGGCATCATGTGGTCCAGGAAGACGACGTCGTAGGCGGTGGAAGAGCATTGGGCAATGGCTTCCCGGCCGCTGAGGCAGGTGTCCACGGCAATGCCGTAGCTGCCCAGCACGCCCTTGGCCACCACCAGGTTCATCTCCTCGTCGTCCACGGCCAGGGCCCGGATGCCCTCGCAGGTGAAGGGCTTGCGTCCGGTGGCCTGGTCCTCGGCGAAGCCCCGTTCGTCGGTCTCGCCGTTGAGGAGGTTGGCCACGGACAGGGCGGAGAAGGGCTTGTGGATGATGAGGAGATGGCTCTCCGGGGGCAGGGTGAATTCCCGTTCCGCAATGACCACCACCCGCAGGCGCTTTGCCAGATCCTCATAGTAAGCCCGGTCCTCCTCGTATTCCGCCTGAGTGAGGAAGACGTGGGTCAGGGGCTGGCTGCGGAGCAGCTTCAGCAGGCCCTCGAAGTTGTGGGTCTGATAGCCGTGAACCCCCAGGCCCTCCACCAGATTGAGGATGAGCTTGTCGTAGTAGCCCCGGACCTCGTCGCAGGTGTATTTGCTGGGCTTGAAGTAGCAGGCAATGCACAGCTGGTCGGGGTGATTGAGGGTGATGCAGGGCCGTTCGTCGGCCACCCCCTGGGGGATGACAATGTGGGCGGCCAGTCCCTCCTGCTCCTGGTTGTCGAAATGAATGAAGCCCCCCATGGCGGTGAGGAGCCCCCGGGCAATGGGAAGGCCCAGACCCAGTCCCCCGGCGAGGCGGCTGCTGCTGGAATCCGCCTGATAGAAGACGTGGTACATCTGGGTCAGCTGGGAGTCGGTCATGCCGATGCCGGTGTCCCGGATTTCGAAGACGAGGTTGACGCCGTACTGCTCCCGGCGGCAGTAGATGCGGACGTTGAGTCCTCCCTCCTCGGTGAACTTCAGAGAGTTCTCCACCAGGATTTTGAGGACGTGGGAGATTTTCTCCGGGTCGCCCACCAGGGCGGCGGGGACCTTGGGGTCAATATCGAAGACCAGCTCCAGATGCTGGCGGTTGCTCTGAAGGGCGGTCATGGTGATGACGTCGTTGAGAACGGAGGTGACCATGTACTCCTTCCGGGCGGGGGTGAGGGTGCCCTCCACGATTTCGGTGTAGTCCAGCATGTTGTTGATCTGGCTGGAGAGGCGTTTTCCGGCCAGCTTGATGGAGTTCATGTCGGACCGGATGTCGGGGGGCAGGTCCCGGCCCAGGGCCACCTCGCTGATGCCGATTACCATGTTGATCGGCGTCCGGAGCTCGTGGGACACGTTGGAGAGGAAGACGGCGTTCTGTTTTCCGGCGGTCTCCATCTCGGCGAAAACCTGCTGGTAGTATTTCTGCTGCATGTTCCGCCGGTCAATCCAGTACCGGGCCAGAAGGGTGCCGCCAATGGTGACAAAGATGCCCAGGCTCAGGCGGTAGAGCACGCCGCCCGCCAGGGGAAAGCAGATGGTCTGGAGGACCAGGATATGGTACAGGAGAATGAAGATGTAAAGGCCGCCCACCGCATGAATGATCCACTTCTTGTTGAGCATGAAGAGGGAGAGCAGGAGGATGCAGGCCACGGCGGGGATATCGTAGAGGCTGTTGCGGTGAACGCCGAAAAAGAAGAACTCGGCCAGCAGAAGGCCGGTGCAGAGGTTTTCATAGAGGGCGGAGGAGCCCAGGCGGGCAATGTGGAGAAACCAGACGCTGAGGCTTCCGGCGGCCATCAGGGGGATGGTCCAGACCTCCCAGCCCAGGAAGAGGGTAATCAGACTGAGCATTCCGCCGAAGAGGCTGGTGATAACGGCCAGCAGAAGATGGCGGCTGGTCTGTTCTTCGGCCCTCATGACTTGTTCAGCTCCTGTTCCACGCGCTTGAGGAGTTCTTGTGGACGGAAGGGCTTTTTGAGGTAGTTGACAGCGCCCAGCTCAATGGCGCGGACCACGTCTTCCTCCAGGCCGGAGGCGGTGAGGAAGATGACGGGGATATGGGCGGCGAATTCCTTCATGCGCTGAAAGGTCTCCATACCGTTGAGTTCGGGCATGTCAATATCCAGCAGAACCAGGTCCACGGTCTCCACCTTCAGCATGGCGAGAGCGCCCAAGCCGGATTCCGCCAGGAGGATGTCGTAGTCCTTACTGAGGATGATTTTGGTGCGGGCGAGGTTCATGCTGTCGTCGTCCACCACCAGGATACGTTTTTTCTTCATGGCGATTGCCTCCCTGTTTGATGATAGGGGCGCAAGAAGGCCCACGCAGCAATTCTAAAGGAAAACAGAGGGAAAATCAAGAGCATATTTGGGCCGAAGCGGGGAAAAGGGGAACGGGAGGCGTTCCGGGGCATCACCGGCGGGGGAAGAAGGGGGAAAACGGCGGAAAACGGCGGAATTTCCATTTCCAGGAAACACGGAGGCGCCGCCGTCCGGAGGGGGAAAAAGGCGCGGAAATATCTCTTCTCAAAGGAGGGCTTTTGCGGTATATAGCTTCCTAGAGTCTGTTTTCAAACGGTCAAAACGCCGTTTTGGGGCATCTGCTTCCGTCAGGACTGCGTTGACTGTATCAGCGGAATGTTGTGGCTGCGGCACACGTCCTCCATGCTCGCTTCCCGTTCTCTGATGTCCGGCAGTTGGGAAACAGACAGGCCTCACGGAAGCAGGCATGCGTACTTGGAGCCGGGGCAGCAACCGCAACAGAACCTGTAGGTTAAAGTTTCGGGGAAATCTTAGCCGGCGAGACGTATCAGTCGGATATGGGAGGCAGTGCGAAATGAATGTCATCTGCTTTGGCGGCTCCAACACCTGCGGCTGCGCTCCCCGCTCCTGGCTGGGCGGGCGCTATGACGCGGACGGCCGCTGGGTGGACATTCTGGCTGCGGAAACCGGCTGGACGGTCCCAAACAAGGGGGTCAATGGCCGGGAGGTTCCCGAATGGCCCCCGGCATTCCGCCTGGCACGGCTCTGCGGATTGTTATGCTGGGCAGCAAGGGTCTGCTTCAGGGCCGCAGCCCGGAGGAGACCGCCGGGAAGCTGGAGCGTTTCCTCTTGGAGGTCCGCGGCTCTCCCGCCTGACCCGGCGGCAAACGTCACGCCCAAAATGTCTGCGCACAGACGAAGGCCGGATGTGAGAAGAAGCTGGAGGCTCTGCCCCGGAAGATGGCAGGGCATAGGCGGACCGAAACATGAATGAGGAGCGGATACCGTGCGTGGTACCGGCCCCTCACGGTATTTTTTATTGTGCGGTTCAGAACTGGAAACCCGGCACGCTGCGCCTGATCTGCAGCAGCAGGAGCACCAGGCTGATGCCCAGCAGGATGTGTCCAATCCCGGCCATGCCGGAAATAGCGGCGTCCGCGCCCCTGGGGAGAGTGGTCCCCATGACCTGGGTCACCCCGCGTACCGCCAGCATGATGGCGGTCAGGTTCAGCCCCATATGATAAACCATCAGTACCCGCCCGGTTTTTGCTCTGGTGAAGGACAGGTTTTTTTCCAACACCAGCAGCAGCAGGAAAAACAGCATACCCAGCAGGAAATAATGGGTATGTACGGCAGAGAGCGTGGTCCGGGCGGCGAATCCATGGAACTTGGTGAACTCCCGGTAAAACACGCCGCCAATCATGGCCAGGATGGCGTATAGCAGAGCGGAACTCATATAGCGTTTCATAAGCCGGTCCTCCCTTATTTACATTCCTGTTTCACAGCAAGATATCCGATAAGCATCGTCCATACATAGGCGCAGGTCTTGGGGATCATCAGCATCCCGCTCATAGGCACGGCGTCCGCCCACAGCACCACCGGAATGTAGAAGCCAAAGCGCAGCACAATGGTCATCCATATCCAGCGGAAGGCCCTGTCCCCATGCTCCCGTGCGCCGCGATAGAACAGCACGATTACCAGCAGATCCGGCAGGGCAAAGGGGACGTTGCGGTAAATTTTTTAGTAGAGGGGGGGCGCTTCGGCGCTGAGCCGCTGGTTCTGGGGCATCCTGCACCGCGCAATCCGCGCACCGGCCAGACCGTATACGGCGGCTGTGCGGCGTAGCGTCTATTTCCGGCGCCGGCGAAATAGAGTGCCAGGATTGTGCTTCCTTCGCGTGCGGCAAAGCCTGCAGCGGCCTCTGCTGTGAAGATCGTGCCCCCTCTGCCGGGATGCTGTTTTTGCGCCGCCTGTGCAGGAGAGCGGGAAACATGCCGGTCTGCGCAGGTGTTCAAAGCCGGAATTGCGTTTCTCTTGTTTGGAAGACCTTTTCCTCCACAAGAGAAATGACGAAATGGAATACCATCCCAAAGCCAAACATCAGGATGATGGTATCCATGTCAAAAACAATGGCCCGGGCCAGGTACAGCCCATAAAAGGCGCCGTAATAAACCAGATTGACCAGAAGAGAATTGACCATATTATAAGCGGTCTTTCCCAACCCGATAAAAATATTGTCAATGACGGAAGAGCCCGCGTAAGCGATATAAAAGGGAATCAGCTTTCTGGTGACAGCAAAAACCTCCTCCGCGTTGGACAGGTTTTCAACAAAGCGGTAAAACGGTTTCCAAAGGGGAATGGAGAGCGCCCAGAAAACCACGCAGGCACAGGAGATAAAACCGTAGGGGAACCGCTTCAGTTCCGCGTATCCGTTTTTGCAGTCGGAGCGGATCACTTCCGCGAGGGCCGTGACCGGGATCAGCAGCCAGCTCCAGATAAAATTGTTTGCGAGCCAGTAGTTTCCCTGTTCCCCCACCAGATTGACCATTTTGCAGATCATAACCGCGTAAATCAGATTATCCACAAATTGCTGCAGGCCCGAAAAAACGCCGGTTCCGCACCACGCCTTGAGGACGGTGAAATCCGCGCTTTTGAACCGGCAGATTCGGATGTGCTTTTGTGCGTGCAGCAAAGTAAAACCGATCACCGCAAGCGCTGTATTTACGAGAATATTCGAAACCGCCGCTCCGTACACGCCCCCATAAGGGATCAGGAAAAAGTCTGCAGTCAAAGACAGAAATGTTCGGACCGCCAAGAATATGTAGATGTTTTTGTGCGTTTCCGTGACGGCAAATACCACAAAGATAAAGCTCACAGCAATGCCGGTCATGAAAGCGGCGGTTTCCAGGCTGAGGTACCGGCTGACGGCGGAAAGGTCCGCGCCGTCCGCATTCATGGCCCTTATGAGTGTTTTCCCATGGAGAAAAACACCCGCAGAGAAAACGGCGTATAAGACGAACACAAAGAGTCCTGTTTGAAAGACGGCGTCCGCGAACCTGCCCGGCTGGTTTTTAAAGATTTTGTTCAGCACGGAATAGAGCGGAACGATCAAAAAGGCCTGCAGCGTCTCATTAATCAGATCAAACCACTCCATTTGACCGAGAATATGGAAGGCCTGGTTTTGACTGTTCGCAGAGATCAGAAAGGTCCTGACGGTTTGATAAACGGCAGGAATGAGTGCAAGGGAACACAAGGCGGCCCACAGCCGCCAGTGAAAGTTCTTAAGCTGCAGCAGTTTCTCTCTCATAAGCTCATGATCGCAGCTGTTTCCTTCAAACACAGCCCGCATCTCCCGTCTCACCCCGGCCACGAATCCAGCGAAGCGAATCGTGGCCGAAAGCGAAGAAATTCTCACCATAGTGCAGTTTTCGGCGAAGCCGGAAACGGAACGGCGGCAGGAAATTCCAAATACAGCCCGCATCTCCCGTCTCACCCCGGCCACGAATCCAGC
>JAAWLO010000101.1 GCA_022797935.1 Oscillibacter sp.
TCAGGCGCAGGCAGCCGCTTCGCGGCTCAAACCGCCGCCTGAGCGGCGGTTCGTTGAAAAGAATCCCTTGGATTCTTTTCAACTGCGCTGGCTATAAAATTTGATTTGCGGGGGGAGCTGGGGGCTGCCGCAGAGCTGGGGCGGCAGGCGGTACCGGTGGCGGCGAATGCGTGTATCGTAAGAGGCTTTTACTTCATCCGCCGTCTGGCCATGGAAATCAAAGAGAAGGAGATTGTCTCCCTGGACGGCATGAAGCAGATTGACTGGGCGTCCGTCAAACCGGCGGACAATCCCACCATTGACCGGATGCTTTTGATTGCGGCAGGGGTGTTCACCACCGTGGACGTGGGGAGCGCCGTTGTCTCCCAGAAGTATCTGATCGCGGTCAATTACATCGGTGTGGGACGCTTTGCCGTGGCAATCGGCGAAGACGTCGCCTGGTGCCTGAGGGCGCGGAATGTCAAACAAATCCGGCGGATGTATGGGAACATGAAGCGCTTTTTGTTTACGGAGGAAACCAACCGGATTTACGAAAGGATGGGCCGGGATCTGGAGATGGAAGCCTTCGGGTTAACCGCCGCGCAGACCGAGATTTTGTATAACCTGGAATACCACAAAACCCTCCGCGACCTGCAGAGCACGAACCAGTGGTTCCATCACCAGCAGACGCGGCAGCTGAAACGGGAATGGCTGGCGGAATGGCGCGGCTATATGACAAAGGGTTTTTCCAGTTTTGTCCAGGACGCGCAGGCGGAACTCCATTGGTACACCGAAGAGGAGCTGCTGCAGAGGATAACGGAAAACCATCCGGAAGAGGCCTGGTTCCGCCTGGCCCTGCTGGAGGCCATGCTCTTTGAACCGTATTACCCGCTGCGTCTGGAGCAGGATAAACAGGGCCGCGACATTCCCTGCACAGCCTATAAATCCATCCAGAATTCATACAAAAAGAAGGAAGGCGACCAATACCTGGACACCGTCTTTGCCGCCCCCATGGGTTTTCCAGGCTATGTAAAGCGGCTTCGGTCGCGCTACGGCAAGGTTTTGCACGAGCTGAACGAGGTCTTGAAAACCGCGCTGGTTTCACTGGCCGTTACCGGCGTGATTGCGATTGCCGCCATTGCCGTTGCGCTGGTGGGCTCCAGCTTCCCGGGCTTGAGCGGAGCCGCCCTGACCAGCGCGTGCCTCGCCTATCTGGGCGGCGGCGCGGTTGCGGCGGGCGGCTTTGGCATGGCAGGCGGCACAGCGGCAATCGCCGGCGGCGGCGCGGTACTGGGACTGGGCGCGGGCGCCGGTGCGGGCGGCATAGTCGGGGCTGCCGCTCTGGCCGGTAAGGAAGCGGCGCTTCTGCAGTCCGCGAAGCTTCTGGTTTCCGTCCGGGAAATTTTCCTGAACGACGGGCATGACGCCGCGTATTCCAACAGCATCTATGAACCGTATGTTCAGAACATTCTGGAAATCGAACAGGGCCTTGTGGCATTAAGGCTGCAGGCGGATACGGCGGCAAGCAAGGAAACGAAGCGGCTCAAAGGGGAAATCAAACAAGCGGAAGAAACGGTTCATGCCATGAAGCTGGCCAGGAAAAGCATGAAGCGGTTTGTCAGCTCGTTTGAGACCGGCCTGGGACAGGCGTAAAAAAGCCCTGCGGCGCACAGCGCAGCCCCCTTCTTATCCGTGTCCCCCACGGAGCCGGAGCGGCAAAAGCGGTAAACAAGCAGACACCCGGCTGGGGGAGGCCGCGCCGGGAGGCGGCATCCGGTTTTGGGGGCGGCGGCGCTTGCTGGAGTCTCCCGGCGCTTTGGCCCTTCGGCTTTTTTCGACAGCTCCGGGCGGATGTTCGTCTTTTTTCGACCGTTCCGGCCTCCCCGGCGTCCTCGGGCTTGGCCCGCAGGGGCCCTCCCGGCTGTTTTCCGCTGTCCGCCGCTTATTCGGGCTGCCCGCCCGCGTCCGGCGGGGCGTTCCATTCCGCGAAAACCGGACCTTCCTCCGGCTATTCACCGGCAGGCAGACCGTCTGAATCATCCCAGCCGGGCTTCTCCTCCGTGTTCTGCCGGAGGTCCGGCGTATCCGCCGGGCTCTGCAAAGCGGCCGTCTGTTCTGCTTTCTGTTCTCTCTGCCGCTCCTCCTTGCGGTCCCGCAGCGCCTCCACCAGGTCTGTGAATTGGCCGTTGTCCCGTTTCCGGTATGTGAGCCATTTCTCGGCCTGCTCCAGGTCTCCCTTCTCCAGACACAGGGCGGTCAGGCGGCGGATGGCGAGAAACAGCCCCTTCCGGGCGCAGTCCTCCAGCAGCCGAAGGCCCTTCTGGACGTCCTGCTCCACGCCCTCGCCCTTTTCGTAACAGCAGCCCATCAGGAACCGGGCCATCAGCTTCCTGTGGTCCATGGCGGTCTCCTCCACCTTCTGCAGCATCCGGAACCGCAGGACCTGGCTCTCCGGGCCGGGCCTGTTCGCCAGGCATTTATACGCGTTCATGCAGCTTTCCACACAGAGCGCCCCGTCCCACACCTCCGGCAGCTCCAGGTAGATTTTGGCCGCCCGCAGCCAGTCTTCGTCCTCCTTCGCTCCCCGGGCATAGGCCTCCGCCAGATGTTCCCATTCAAAGTCCAGGGGGACACCCCGCCGCTCCGCCTCTTCCAGCAGCGTCCGGACACGCCCCCAATCGGCGTTCTGCCGGGCCTCCAGCCGGGCCAGCGGGATCAGGGCGTTGTCCTCCCCCGCCTCCAGGGCGGCTTCCAGATATTGCCGCTGTCTCTCCGGATTGGAGCACTTGTGGGACAGCCGCAGCGCGGCGAGTCCCCATCTCTCCAGCCCCTGGCCCGCCTGGTAAATCTCCGGGGCCCGGTCCCAGGGGATTTCTCCGCCCTGCTCCAGCACGCCGTCCATCCACTTCACGGCTTGGCAGCAGAGCTCCGTCCAATGGGGTTCGCCCGCCCGTTTGGCGTAGTCCAGCGCACGGTCCCAGTCGTTGAGATGCGCGCAGGCGCCGGCCAGCCGGGACAGGGTCTCCGCATCCTCCTCCTGAGCCAGCAGAGACAGGACGCCTTCCAGAGCCTTCGGGTCCTGCAGCTGGTTGGTGTACAGGTCCAGCAAGGCCAGCCGGGCCTGCCGGGAGCCGCACAGGGCGGGCAGCTTCAGCAGGGAGGCGGCTTCCAGATTGTTTTGCCGCTCCAGCTGCTCCAGACCCTTTCGCAGGTCTTCGTCCGCCCTGGCCCGCTCAGAGGGGCAGGGCTGGTAAGCGGGAGAGAGGGACGCGTACTGTTCCCGGCGGGTCTCCCAGAGATAGCGGCAGCCCGCCTCAAACTGTTCCCGCGTCATCTCGCCGGTATAGCGGAAGAGCTGGCGCTTGACCAAAATCCCCTTGCTCTCCAGGACGCCGCTGGACTGCTGGTAAGCCTGCCACAGGGCCGGGACGGACTCCCGGCAGGCATCCCAGTCCAGGTGTTCCCGGCCCGCCACGGAGAAGGCGTCCGGCGCGGAGGCGGCCAGGCTGGCGGTAATGAGGCCGGCCAGCTCCTCCAGAATCTGCTGGAGAACCACGCCTCTGCGGCTCTGCGCCGCCTCCCGGAAGTCCGGCTCCTCCACCAGCTGCTGGTACAAGTAGAGGGCCCCCCGCAGGTCCTTCGGAACCCCTTCTCCCCGCTCCAGACAGTTGGCGTACAGCATCATGCAGCCGGCGTTCCGGCAGGCCGTGCCCATCTTCGCGCTGTGCGCGGCCTCCTGCAGGTTGTAATAGCGGCTGTTCCGGTCCATGCAGATCAGGGTGCGGACGGCGTAGGCCTCTCCAATGAAGGCGGCCTCCTTCTGTTTGGTCCGCGCGTCCCGGTCCGAATTCCCGGGGCGCTCGTCACAGAGATAGCCGCAGCAGGCCAGGGCCTGTTCCAGGTCCCCTTCCGCCAAAAAGTGGGAGGCCATCTGCGCGCAGGCGGAGTAATAGGAGAGCGGCGGCGTGATGGAGCAGAGGCTGCTTCCGTTCTCCCACCAGGAGATGGACCGGGCCTGCCGGCAGAGCTGGATGCCCTCCAGCATCTTGGGTCCCGGCTTCCCCTGCCAGAGCTTCTCCGCCTCCTGAACCAGGGACAGGGCCTGCTGCCGGAGGCGCTCCGCCTCGGCCTTCTGCTTCTTCTCTCCCTCCTTCAGGGCCAGCTGGACCTTCTCGTTCAGCGTCTGGCCACCCGGCTGCGCGGGCGGGCAGGCTATCCACTGTTCTTCCAGCCGGCGCTGCTGCTGTTCCAGCTGGCGCTGCTGTTCCAGCCGGCGCTGCTGTTCCGCCTGGCGCTGCTGTTCCGCCTGGCGCCGCTCCAGCTGGCGCTGCTGTTCCGCCGCCCGCTTTTGCTGCCGGGACCGGAGGAAGGCGTCAAAGCTGCCCTCCGGCAAGCCGCCCGCGGTGCGTTCCGGCTGGTACCGGCGCACGAAATCCCGGATGTCCTCTTCTGTGGCGGTCTGGCTGTAGCGTCCCGCGTTCCGGGCGGAGAAGCCGTAGCTGCGGGTGATGAGGGAGACCCGCTGTCCGGCCTGGGGATTGGAGTCTCCCAATACGAGTTCAGCCACTTCCTGCATGGTAAAGCGCCGGCCGTCCAGCAGATAGCAGGCCAGTACCTGGGCCCGCTGCTGTGTGGAGTAACCGGCCAATGCCATCAGGTCATTAGGGGTTGCGAAGGTGTTCTCAGCCATAGTGCAGTCCTCCCGCTTTCCGCAGATTTTGCCAGGCCTTGTTTCAAACTTGGCAGGATGCCGGATTGGGGCAGATTTTTTTGCCAGGCAAGGCAGTCTGGCACGGGAATCCTGACGGATTTCCAGTCCAATCAACGCAGTCCTGGCGGAATAAAGATGCCCAAAGACGGCGGTTTGCCAGTTTTCAAACAAGGCCCAGTGATGTATGTAGTCAACGCAGTTGAAAAGGAGTCACCGCTCCTTTGATGCGCGGAGCGCAGCTGCGTTTCTCAGGAAGCCATGCGCGGGCCGCTGTTTTGCGGCTCGGACCACCGCTCAGGCGGCGGTTCGCCGAAAAGAATCCCATGGGACTCTTTTCAATTGCGCTGGCTATATAGTCGACGCAGTTGAACAGGAGTACCCACTCCTGTTCAGCCGGCGGACCAGGGGTCCGCCGCTGCGCGGAGCGCGGCTGCGTTTCTCAGGAAGCCATGCGCGGGCCGCCGTTTTACGGCTCGGACCACCGCTCAGGCGGCGGTTCGCTGAAAAGAATCCCATGGGATTCTTTTCAATTGCGCTGGCTATAACAATGGATAGTGTAAGATAAAAAAGGGAAACTGGCAAGAGTCTTTCGACAGAATTCCAGGATTTTCCCTTCCGCTGTTCCGGCGGCCCTTCTGCCGGCCTGCGGGGAAACGGCCGCCGTTCGAACCGCGAGACCGCCTTGATTCGGGTTTCCCCGTCCCATAAAGGCGCGGCGGAGCTCCTGGAGACCGGGACGGGAACCGTTCAAAAGGCCAAATCCAGATCAACGTCCCCCTGGATTCCGGCCACCCGGCCCGTGTGGGAATATTGCCACAGGTCAAAGTGGTAATAGAAATCCGGCACGGCGCCGTATTCCGCCAGCCAGAGCTGGTAATCCGCCAAATCCCGCAGGTCGTAATGCAGATAGCCCTGGGTGCGGTTGAAATAGACTGCCGGACGGTAGCCCGCGTCCGCAATCCGCGCACAGAAGGCGGCGGCGCATTGGGTCAGGGTCTCTCCGTCGAGACCGTCGGTCCGGGCGGTATCCCCCGGGATGGACTCCCAGTCGAAGGCCACGGGAAAGGACAGAGCCTGTCCCTTCAGGGCCTCCAGTACGAATTCGGCTTCTTCCACAGCCTCTTCCGGCGTGACGGCCTGGGAGAAGAAATAGACGCCCACGTCCAGACCCGCGTTCAACGCCCCCTGCAGATTCTGTTCAAAGGTCTTGTCTAAAAACAGGCCGCCCTGGGAGTATCCCCGGTGCCCCAGGCGGAGCATGGCGAATTCGATCCCGTCCCCGGCCACGGCGGCCCAGTCAATGTCCTTCTGATGGGTGGAAACGTCGATACCGGTTCTGGCCCGCCGTTCCCCGTCCCGGTAGGCGACGCGGCCCTGTTCGTCCACGCTGAAGCCCTCTTTGCTGTAGGGATTCAGGGGCATGCCCTCCAGCGGGGTCAGACGCATGTCACCGAAGGGGATGGCGAAGGGTTCCTCCTCCGGTTCCTCCGTCACGGGCTCTTCCCGCAGCACCAGGAGCAGAGCCGTTCCGGCCAGAAGCAGCGCCGCCAGCGACAGTGCCAGGGACAGCATAGAGAATCCGGCTGCGCGGGATGTTCTGCGGCGGCGGCAGGACGCCGGTTCTGCTGGCGGGCGGTCTTCTGGTTCTCTCAAATCCAAATCGAAACGGCGGTCGTTCATAGCGGCATCCTCCACAATTCGACAATTTTCTCTATTGTACCACAAAGCGGCGGAAAGAAAAGCACAAACTGCGGCAGCAATGAAAACATTTTATTTCCGTACTGGAAGAAAGAAGACTGCGGAAAACCGATCTTCTGCCGCAGCGTTGACTATAACTTTCAGCCGCCGGAAGCGGTTGCGGCGCCGCAGTCTTCCTGGATGGTCTGCCAGCTTACTTTGTGTGTCCTCAGTTTGCAGTACGCCGCGATATTGCGGAACCAGCGGTCCAGCTTTGTAAAGGCGGGCAAGCCCCCCCTTTCCGCTGCGGATATCCTTCAAAAGCCTCGGAAGCTCCGGGCGGCGAGCGGCTGGCTTGCGGGCAGAGACTCCGGCGCCGGTGCAGATACCGGCCGCCTGGTGTCCCGCTGCCTGAGCCCATTGGGTCAGGGCGGCGGTCTGCGCCTCAACCGGCAGGCCGCGGACGGCCCGCTCTTCGGTGCTGACACGGACATAGAGAAAAACACGGCTCAGCTTGCTCGCGCTCTTTTCCTGTTTGGACAGTTTTCTGTGATTGAGGGAAATGGACAACGTTTCTTCGGGGATTCATTGAAAACGCAGATGGATTTTTGGACATGAAATTGCCGGAGTCTGTTTTCAAAGCGGCGGAATGGCGGATCGGGGCAGATTTTTTCGTCAGGCAGGGCGGTTGGACGCAGGAATCCTGACGGATATCCAGTCCAATCAACGCAGTCCTGACGGAAGCAGATGCCCCAAAACGGCGTTTTGACCGTTTGAAAACAGACTTTCGAGCGGTCTTGACAAACGTGGAGGCGTGTGTTAGAGTACAGTCATTCTGAATACGGATCTGCCGCCGGGCAGATTAAAAACGCCGCAGTTCGTATCGATAGGCCGCAGAAGATACGAATCGCGGCGCCTGTTTTTTGCGAGGAGGATAAACATGTTTCGTGAAATACGCCGAAAACGGCAGTTACTCTCGCTGAAGGACTGCGCCGCCATCCTGGAGCGCGGGACTTCCGGAGTTCTGGCTCTTTCCGGAGACAACGGCTATCCCTACGCCGTACCGTTGAGCTATGTCTATGAGCAGGGAAAGCTGTACTTTCACAGCGCCAAGAGCGGCCACAAATTGGACGCCATACGCCGCTGCGCCAAGGCATCCTTTTGCGTGATCGATCAGGATCAAATTGTTCCCCGGGAATACACAACCTATTTTCGCAGTGTAATTGCCTTTGGGTGCGTCCATATCTTGGAGGATGATGCGGAAAAGCGGTCTGCTATCGAGGTCCTTGCCCGCAAATACGCCCCGGAGGACAACGATGAAAACCGCGCCGCCGCCATAGACCGGGAGTGGAAGCCCCTTTGTATGCTGGAAATGACCGTTGAGCACCTGAGCGGCAAAGAGGCCATCGAATTGGTCAAATTGAAAAAGCCGTAAAGGACTATCGCCAGCGCAGTTGCATGGCTTCCCAGGAGACGCAGCTGCGCTCCGCGCGGCGGCGGACCCCTGGTCCGCCGGTTGAACAGGAGTGGGTACTCCTTTTCAACTGCGTTGACTATATCATCCATAGGGGACCCGCCGGGGTTTTTCATTGCGCAGTAGGCCCACGTTGCGCAGCGTGGGCCTGCTGCTTTGTTTTGGGGGGATTTTATAATGTATGAGGGTAAATCACACACGCTTTTTCTGCGTTTCGCTGTCCCGCAGATGCTGGGGCTGCTTTTTAAGAACCAGTATTCATAACCGGGAAATGGCAAAGCCGGAAGCCTCCATCAAATGGCAGAAATAGCTGCCGGATTATGATTTGTCTGGCAAGGAGAGGCTGCGCCATTGTGCGTGGGAGCATCACGATCCAGCAATTGTAAAGCAGCGAGCGGCAGAATCATACCTGTCTGGACAGAGGCGTATCGAAGCGGTCTGCAAAAAATATCAGCTGCGGTTAAGACCACAGCTGGAGCAACGGGTTATGTGTAATCGAAAGAGGGTACACCGGCTCATGCGGATTTTCGGCCTTCGCTCTGTATGCAGGCGGAAAAAGCGAACGCGCAGGAAGAAGCTCTCTGCGGAATATCTTGCGGAGTATCTTGCGGAAAATACTTGGATAGAAGCTTTGCAGCAAAGGTGCAGCAAAGGAGCCCAATGAAAAGCGGCTGACAGATGCAGCCGGTTTCTCTGTATTGTCTACTTGACAGGGGGCACTTCAGTCAACAAATCCAGCGCTGAAATTTCGTATATAATGTGGATTCTTGACAAAAAAGACGCGGCCCCCAAGCCCGCATCTCCCGTCTCATCTCCGCCGCGAACCCAGCGAAGCGGTCCGCGGCGGAAAGCGAAGAAATCATAGACAAAAAAGGACAGGTCCCAACCCGCATCCCCCGTCCCCCTCGGGCCCGAATCCAGCGGAGCGAATCGGGCCCGAAAAGCGAAGAAACCATAGACAAAAAAGGACAGGTCCCAACCCGCATCCCCCGTCCTCCTCGGGCCCGAATCCAGCGGAGCGAATCGGGCCCGAAAAGCGAAGAAACCATAGACAAAAAAGGACGGGTCCCAACCCGCATCCCCCGTCCTCCTCGGGCCCGAATCCAGCGAAGCGAATCAGGCCCGAAAAGCGAAGAAACCATAGACAAAAAAGGACCGGTCCCAACCC
>JAAWLO010000102.1 GCA_022797935.1 Oscillibacter sp.
TTGATTAGAGGCGGAGCAAGGGAGCGGGCGGAATCCTCGCCAGAGGCCAAAGGCCGGCGGCGGGGATGTAGCTTAGCGGACTTTGCGACGCCTCCGGCGTCTCTTCGATTTTATTAGAAGGAGCATAATTATGCCAAAACAAACCCCTCGTACCCTCTCCGGCTTCATGGAACTCCTCCCTGCTCCCCAACAGCAGATGGAACGTATCCAAAAAATCCTCCGGGAAACATACAGCCTCTACGGCTTTACACCCTTGGACACACCCGCCATTGAAGCCAGCGAAGTCCTCCTGGCCAAAGGCGGCGGCGAAACCGAAAAACAAATCTACCGCTTCCAAAAAGGAGACGCTGACCTCTCCCTCCGCTTCGACCTCACCGTCCCCCTGGCCAAATACGTAGCCCTCCACTACAACGACCTCACCTTCCCCTTCCGCCGCTACCAAATCGGCAAGGTCTACCGGGGTGAACGCGCCCAGCGCGGCCGCTTCCGGGAGTTCTACCAAGCCGACATCGACATCATCGGTGACGGAAAACTCTCCATCCTCAACGAGGCGGAAATTCCCGCCATCATCTACAAAACCTTCTCCGCCCTGGGCCTGAAGCGCTTCTGCATCCGCGTCAACAACCGGAAAATCCTCAACGGCTTCTACGCCATGCTGGGACTCAGCCAACAGGCCGGAGACATTATGCGCACCGTGGACAAGCTGGACAAAATCGGCCCCGAAAAAGTCCGGGGCATCCTGCAGGACGAGCTATCCATCTCCCCAGAGAACGCCGGAGAAATCCTCTCCTTCATCGCCGCCAAGTACGACCTGGACGCCTTGGACCTGCCCCTTTCTCAATACCGGGGCCGGAACGAGCTGCTGGACCAGGGACTTCAAGAGCTGGACACCGTCGTGAAGCATCTGGCGGACTTCGGCGTTCCCCGGGAGAATTTCGCCGTGGACCTGACCATTGCCCGGGGGTTGGACTACTACACCGGCACCGTTTACGAAACCACGCTGCTGGACCACCCAGAGATCGGTTCCGTCTGTTCCGGCGGCCGATATGATAACTTAGCGGAATATTATACGGATAAACAACTCCCTGGAGTGGGAATTTCTATCGGATTGACCCGGCTGTTTTACGTTCTGGGGGAACAGGGCCTGCTGAATCCGGACCTGCCCACCGCCCCGGCGGACGTGCTGATTCTCCCCATGACAGAGGACCTCTCCCCTGCCATCGCCTTCGCCACGGAGCTCCGGGAGAACGGCATCCGGGCCCAGCTCCACTGCGAGGCCAAGAAATTCAAGCAGAAAATCAGTTATGCGGACAAGCTGAAGATTCCCTATGCCGTCTTTCTGGGGGAGGATGAAATCAAGGAAGGTCTCGTAACCTGCAAGGATATGACCACCGGTGAGCAAACGAAGCTGGACCCCAAGGCCACGATTTACCGCATCAAGGCGGGCCTGGACGCCCGGAATCAGGGAAGTGTCATCCGGGAATAAGCGGAAAAGAGACAAGGCCTGCACAGACATTCTGTCGGGACTACAAAGGGCCTTTCCTCTGGAACCCCTGCCCTTCTCTGGCGGAATATGCCGCGAAAATCTATTCCATTTTGTAATATTCGTTTTTTATAGTTCTATTTGTATTCAGAATTCACCATATTATTGGGAAAGGAAGCCATCACCATGACACAAAACCGCACCCACACCTGTGGGGAACTCCGCAGCGCCGACGCGGGAAAAACCGTCAAGCTCTCCGGCTGGCTGGAAAACCTCCGGGTGGTCAGCGCCGCCCTGGCCTTCGCCGTAGTCCGGGATTTCTACGGCGCCACTCAGATTGTGGCCGAGACGGAAGAGATGGTCAGCACCTTCAAGGCCATCAACAAGGAATCTACGATTTCTGTGGAGGGAACTGTCCGGGAGCGGGCCAGCAAGAATCCCAAGCTGCCCACCGGCGACATTGAAATCGTCCCTGCCAAGGTGGAGGTCCTGGGCCGCTGCCGCCACAACGAGCTCCCCTTCCAAATCAACCGCAGCCGGGAGGCGGACGAGGCCCAGCGGCTGAAATACCGCTATCTGGACCTGCGGAACCCGGCGGTGAAGGACAACATTGTCCTGCGGTGCCAAGTGGTCTCCGCCCTGCGCCAGGCCATGACGGACCACGGCTTCCTGGAGATTACCACCCCCATTCTCACCGCCTCCTCTCCGGAGGGCGCCCGGGACTACCTGGTTCCCGCCCGGAACCACCCCGGCAAATTCTATGCCCTGCCCCAGGCCCCCCAGCAGTTCAAGCAGCTGCTGATGACCTCCGGCTTTGACCGCTATTTCCAGATTGCCCCCTGCTTCCGGGACGAAGACGCCCGGGCGGACCGCTCCCCCGGCGAGTTTTACCAGCTGGACATGGAAATGGCCTTCGCTTCCCAGGAGGACGTGTTCGCCGTCATTGAGGACGTACTGCCCCCGATTTTCGCCCGGTACGGCAAGTACAACACCGCCTCCCAGGCCCCCTTCCGGCGCATCCCCTATCTGGAGGCCCTGGAGACCTACGGCACCGACAAGCCGGACCTTCGCATCGACCTGACCGTTCAGGACGCCACGGAGGTTCTGGGAAGCTGCGGCTTCGGGCCCTTTGAAGCCCTGACGGTGAAGGCGGTGGTGGTGTCCGAATTCGAGGGCACCCGCAAGCAGATTGACAAGCTCTGCGCCGACACGGAAGTCCAGTCCGGCAACAAGGCCTATTGGTTCCGCTATGACGAAGCAAAGGAAATCACCGGCGGCATCGCCAAGTTCGTCCAGCCCATCAAGGACCAGGTGGTGGAGGCCCTGGGCCTCACGCCCGGATGCTTCGTGGGTCTGACCGCCGGGACTAAAGGCGCGGCACAGAAAACGGCGGGCGTGCTGCTGAAAATACTGGGCGCCTTCTGCCCCAACCATTTCAAAAAGGAGCAATACGCCTTCTGCTGGATTGTGGACTTCCCCATGTACGAGATTGGGGAGGAGAGCGGCGAGCTGGAATTCTGTCACAACCCCTTCTCCATGCCCTCCGGCGGGCTGGAGACCGTGGAAAAGGCCATCCGGGGAGAGCTCGACCCTCTGAGCATCACCGCCGACCAGTACGATCTGGTGTGCAACGGTGTGGAGCTCTCTTCCGGCGCGGTGCGGAACCATGACCCGGAGATTATGGTAAAGGCTTTCTGGATGGTGGGCCTGGGCGAGGAGGACGTAAAGGCCAAGTTCCCCGCCATGTATAACGCCTTCACATACGGTGCGCCCCCTCACGCAGGCATTGCCCCGGGCGTGGACCGGATGGTCATGCTGCTGGCAGGCGAGGACTCCATCCGGGAGATCATCCCCTTCCCTATGAACAAGAACGCCCAGGATGTCATGATGAGCGCCCCCAGCGAAGTGACACAGAAACAGCTGGACGAGCTCCACATTGCCCTGGTAAAACCCGAGGAATAAAGGAAAAAAAGCGGAGGGCATTGCCCTCCGCTCAGGCTGGCGAAAACGCGTTTTCGCCAGCCTGAGCAAGTTTTTCAGAACCTCAAAAGATTCTGAAAAACTTCTGGTTGAAAGCGAGAGAAACCCCTGATGGGTTTCTCTCGTAGCTCTTTTCCTTTCCGATTCCTTTTAGACAGCACTTTTCTGACAAGCGAAGCGGAGGGCAATGCCCTCCGCTTCGTTTTTACGCATCCAGCAGATTTCGAATGGCATCCTGTACGCTCTCCAGATCCTCACAGCAAAGCACCGGCAGAAAATCCGCCAGCTTTTCCGGCGGGAAGTCCCACCAGCGCAGGCGCAGCAGAAGCTCTATGAGTTCCTGAGAAAACCGCTTCCGAATCAGGCGGGCAGGATTTCCCCCTACAATGGTGTAAGGTTCCACGTCCTTCGCAACCACGGAACAGGCGGCCACAATGGCCCCATCGCCAATGGTCACGCCGGGCATCACCACGCATTCCCTGCCAAGCCAGACATCGTTTCCCACCACCGTGTCTCCCTTGAAGGGAAGCTGGGTAAGATGAGGCGGCGTGCGTTCCGCCCAGATGCCGCCAAACACATGGAAGGGATAGGTGCTGACGCTGGACATCCGGTGATTGGCGCTGCCCATCAGGAAGGTCACGCCGCTGGCAATGGAACAGAATTTCCCGATTACCAGCTTATCCCCGAACTCCGGCCAGTTGAACAGTACATTCTTCTTCTCAAAGGCTTCCGGGTCCAAAGGATCATCATAATACGTATAATCCCCCACAAAAATATTAGGGGCAGTAATTACATTTTTTAAAAAGCAGGACGTGCCGTACTCATTGGGGAACACCACGTCCGGACTGGGAATTTTCCGCATGTCAAGACTCCTTTATCGATGGTAATTTCACCTCCTTTCACCAGATTCCGCCGAAGCAACGGCCCTCTTTTTCCGCATCTCTTTCATATCCGCCATCCTTACCAGGTTTTCGCGATTTCCACCTTCTCCGGATTTTCCGGATTGCCAATCAGCGGGGCATCCTCGTCCAGAGCCCGCAGCCGTTCCATTTCCTCCTCCGTAAGAGAAAAATCAAAGATGTCAAAATTCCCCCGGATGCGCTCCGGACGGCTGGACTTGGGGATGACCATAACGCCCTCCTGAATCAGGAAGCGCAGCAGCACCTGTGCCTCCGTCTTGCCGTGGATTCCGGCAATATCCGCCACGGCTCCGCCGAAAATGTCCTCCCGCCGTACCCGGCTCAGGGGCGCGTAGGCCATGGGGGCCACTCCGTATTTTTCCATCCACCTGCGGCTCTCCTTCCGCTGGCAGAAGAGATGGGTTTCCACCTGGTTCACCGCCGGAACCACCTGGTTATACTGAATCAGGTCCACCAGCCGGTCCGGGTTGAAGTTGGAGACACCAATGGCCCGGATTTTTCCCTGCCGGTACAGATCTTCCAGTGTTCTCCAGGCGGCGTAATAATTGGCAAAGGGCCAGTGGAGCAGCACCAGGTCCAGATAATCCGTCCCCAGCTTCTTCAGAGAGTTTTCTACAGATAGAAGGGCATGGTCATACGATTTGAAATCCACTTTGGTGACCAGGGTCAGCTCCTCCCGGGGGATGCCGCAGCGGGCAATACCCCGCCCTACTTCTTCCTCATTGCCATAAGCCTCTGCGGTATCCAGCATCCGGTACCCGGCTTGAATGGCCGTGATTACGCTGTCTTCGCACTCCGCCCCGTGCATGGGATAGGTTCCAAAACCGATCAGGGGGAGTTCCACACCGTTGTTCAACCGAATCTTATCCATCAAATGCCTTCCTTTCCGCCCAGCGGCGAAGTTCTATACGTTGATTATACGGACCTGCCGGACAGAAGTCAAGCATCCGGCAGAACAGGCGAAGCCACGCCCTTTTCAAATGAGTACTTCCGGATACTGCTTCGACAAAGCTCTCATCAAAATTCCAAAGCGGGACGTTGCCGGCTGCTGGACGACGGCCGGGTAAACTGGAATTTATTCTTCGAATAACGTTCCGTTTTTGAATGATTCCGAATAAGCAAGCACCTCATCTTTATCAAGCATAGACTCGGAGCGGACTCCTTCAAAAATAATTTTATCATCTCGATATGTGAACGCAAAAAGAATATCCGGCTCTTTCCTGAATTCCACAGATATTATCCATTCGTCATAGCTAAGAATTCGATTTAAATAAGAGTGTTCTATTTTGATTTCCCTAACATCCTGCGGGGCGTAACCTCTGTATTCAAGCTCGGTATAGGCGTACGTTCTGATGAATTTCTTCATTACAAAGACGTTCAGGCTGAGGGCAAACACAATCGCCGCTAAAACAACCGCGCTTATCATGTATGCCTTTTTCTTCTTCGCCATTCTTTCACCTCCGCATCAACGTTCCATACGTTGAGCCGATTATAGCACAGGACTCCTGTTGGATCAATGTGGGGAATGTTCCTTTCAAAGCTTTTTTGCGGAAGCCCTGTTTCGGTTTTTGTTCCCAAAAGGGGTGAAGACAAGAATTCGCCCCTGCAAATCATTCTTATTTGAACATGCGCAAGAGGACAAGAAGCGGGGTTGAACCCAGGGAATATTTGTGCTATAATAAACACATTTCGAATATCCGGAAGAATTGGCAGAATTTACCATCATACTGCCGTTCCGGACGCACAGCCTACAGAACAGATTACCCCGGCAGACAGAGCCGGGTTCGGAGGAACTATGGCAAACAAACAGGATTACGGCAACGACAGTATTTTCGCCCTGAAAGGAGCGGACCGGGTACGGAAGCGCCCAGGCGTAATTTTCGGCTCAGACGGCCTGGACGGCTGTGAGCACGCGGTATTTGAGATTCTCTCCAACTCCATTGACGAGGCACGGGAGGGACACGGCACTTCCATTTCCGTCACCCGCTTTCTGGACCACAGCGTGGAAGTGGAGGACGCGGGCCGGGGCTGTCCGGTGGACTGGAATGAAAAGGAAGGCCGCTGGAACTGGGAACTGGTGTTCTGTGAGCTCTACGCCGGCGGAAAATACGACAATGTCTCCGGCGATAATTACGAGTACTCCCTGGGTCTCAACGGTCTGGGTTCCTGCGCCACCCAATATGCCTCCCGTTACATGGACGTCACCGTCTGGCGGGACGGCTTTGCCTATCACCTGCGCTTTGAGCGGGGAGAAATCGTCGGGGAACTGGAAAAAACTCCTCTTCCGAAAAACCAGGCTAAAAAAACCGGGACCCGTACCCGTTGGCTGCCGGATTTGGACGTGTTTACGGACATCTCGATTCCGGCAGACTATTTTACGGATGTCTGCAAACGGCAGGCAGTGGTCAACGCCGGGGTGACGTTTCACTTCCGCAATGAAACGGAAGAGGGCGTCTTTGCGGAGCAGGATTTTGTCTATGAAAACGGCGTTGCTGACTACGTGGCCGAACTGGCGGGAGAGGAGAGCCTCACCGCCCCCACCTTTTGGCAGGCGGAGAAAAAAGGCCGGGACCGGGCAGATAAACCGGAGTATAAAGTGAAGCTGTCGGCTGCCTTCTGCTTTTCCAATCGGGTAAACGTGGTGGAGCACTATCATAACTCCAGCTGGCTGGAGCACGGAGGCAGTCCGGAAAAGGCGGCAAAATCTGCCTTTGTCTCGGCAATCGACAAATATCTGCGGGACCAGGGAAAGTATCAGAAAAACGAGAGCAAGGTCACTTGGGCGGATGTGGAGGACTGTCTGGTGCTGGTGAGCAATAACTTTTCCACACAGACCAGCTATGAAAACCAGACAAAGAAGGCCATTACCAATAAATTCATCCAAGAGGCCATGACGGAGTTTCTGCGGTCCAATTTAGAAATTTATTTTATTGAGAATCACTTTGACGCGGAAAAAATTGGTGAACAGGTTCTCTTAAATAAGCGGAGCCGGGAGAAGGCGGAGGAAGCCCGGCTGAATATCAAGAAAAAACTCTCCGGGAGCATTGACATTGCCAATCGGGTTCAGAAATTTGTAGACTGCCGGACGAAGGAAGTTGAGCGCCGGGAAATCTACATCGTGGAGGGTGACAGCGCCCTGGGCAGCGTAAAGCTGGCGCGGGATTCGGAGTATCAGGGCATCATGCCCATCCGGGGTAAGATTTTGAATTGTTTGAAAGCGGATTACGCGCGGATTTTTAAGAGTGAAATCATTACGGATTTGATTAAAGTGCTGGGCTGCGGCGTGGAGGTGCAGAACAAGCATGTAAAGGATGTATCGTCTTTTGATCTGGCGAATCTGCGGTGGAATAAGGTGGTAATCTGTACGGATGGTGACGTGGACGGCTTTCAGATTCGGGCTTTGGTTCTGACCATGCTGTACCGGCTGACGCCGACATTGATTCGGGAAGGGTATGTGTATATTGCGGAAACGCCGTTGTTTGAGATACACAGTGGCGAAAAGACCTGGTTTGCGTATTCGGATAAGGAGAAGAATGAGATTGTCAAAGGTTTAGAGGGTAAGAAGGCAAAGATTGACCGGTCGAAAGGGCTTGGTGAAAATGATCCGGACATGATGTGGCTGACGACCATGAATCCGGAGACGCGGCGTCTGATTCGGGTCATGCCGGAGGACGCGGAGCGGACGGCGGAAATATTTGATTTGTTGTTAGGGGACAACCTGCAGGGCCGAAAGGACCACATTGCAGAAAACGGCTATAAATATCTAGAAATGGCAGACATCTCCTAACGGAGGCGTCGAAAATTCCACTCCATTCCGCTGCCGCGCTGCGGCAGCATCCATTCCGTTCCATTTCCTCCGCCTCTAATCAAGAGGGGACTGCGGTCCCCCCTTGAGCATTCCCCCTTCCCTGCGGGGGGAGGGACGAGAGACAGGGAACGAGAGACGAGGGATATCCTGCGGGAGACGAAAGACGGAAGACGAGGGACCAGGAGAAGACGAAGCCCCAACAAGCTCCCTAAAAATGCGTGAGACCGAAGCACGACGCCCTCATCCCACGCCGCAAAGCAGTATAAAGCTCCCCGTCGCGGGCAGATATATAAACAGGACCGCTCGGTGACTCCCGGCGCGCCCCTCGTATTGAAATCCCCCGTATGTTCAGCTTTAGCGGTTTTTCTCTTTTGGACCGTGCACGGCCCGTTTTCTCTTTTTGGCGCATCCAAAAAGAGAAAATGGGGGGTGCATTGAACCAGCTAGCATCCTGGCTGGCATTTCCCCGCCCGTCAGGGCAAGTACA
>JAAWLO010000103.1 GCA_022797935.1 Oscillibacter sp.
GTAGGGAGAGGTCGCCGCGGGACCGCCCCAGATGGAGGAGCAGCCGGTGGCGTTGGAGATATACATCCGGTCGCCGAAGAGCTGGGTGACGAGACGGGCATAGCTGGTCTCGGCGCAGCCGGCGCAGGAGCCGGAGAACTCCAGGTAGGGCTGACGGAACTGGCTTCCGGGAACGGTGGCGTCCTGAAGGTCCTTCTTCTCAGAGACCTCGGCTACGCAGTAGTTGAAGACCTCCTGCTGGGCGGCCTCCTGCTCCTGGGGAACCATCTTCAGGGCCTTCTCGCCCTTCTTGCCCGGGCAGACGCCCACGCAGACGCCGCAGCCCATGCAGTCCAGAGGACTGACGGCAATGGTGAACTTATAGCCCTTGCCCTTGCCGCTCTTGTCCACAACCTTGGCGGAAGCGGGCAGCTTGGCGGCCTCTTCCTCGGTCATGGCGTAGGGACGGATGGTGGCGTGGGGGCAGACATAGGCGCACTGGTTGCACTGGATGCAGTTCTCGGGCATCCAGGTGGGCACGGACACGGCCACGCCGCGCTTCTCGTAAGCGGAAGCGCCCTGCTCGAACTGGCCGTCCACATGCTTGACGAAGACGGACACGGGCAGGCTGTCGCCGTCCATCTTGGCCACGGGTTCCAGAATGTTCTTCACCTGCTCCACCAGCTCGGGCTTGCCGGCCAGAACGGTGGTGTCGGGCTCGTCCTTCGCGTCGGCCCAGGAGGCGGGCACGTCGAACTTCTTGTAGGCGGTGGCGCCGGCGTCAATGGCCTTGTGGTTCATGTCCACCACATCCTGGCCCTTCTTCAGGTAGGAGTGGGTGGCGGCGTCCTTCATATACTGGATGGCCTCAGACTCGGGCATGACCTTCGCCAGGGAGAAGAATGCGGACTGGAGGATGGTGTTGGTGCGCTTGCCCATGCCGATTTCCTTGGCCAGGTCAATGGCGTTGATGGTGTAGACCTGGATGTTGTTGGCGGCGATATAGCGCTTGGCCACGGCGGGCATGTGCTTATCCAGCTCCTCGGGGGTCCACTGGCAGTTGATGAGGAAGGTTCCGCCGGGCTTCACGTCGCGGACCATGGGGAAGCCCTTGACAATATAGGCGGGCACGTGGCAGGCCACGAAGTCGGCCTTGTTGATATAATAGGAGGACTTGATGGCCTTGTCGCCGAAGCGCAGGTGGCTGACGGTGACGCCGCCGGTCTTCTTGGAGTCATACTGGAAGTAGGCCTGGACGTTCTTGTCGGTGTGGTCGCCGATGATCTTAATGGAGTTCTTGTTGGCGCCCACGGTGCCGTCGCCGCCGAGACCCCAGAACTTGCACTCGATGGTGCCTGCGGGGGCCACGCTGGGGGCGGGCTTCTCTTCCAGGCTCAGCTT
Source organism: Oscillibacter sp. (assembly GCA_022797935.1). Classification (GTDB taxonomy): domain Bacteria; phylum Bacillota; class Clostridia; order Oscillospirales; family Oscillospiraceae; genus Oscillibacter. The sequence goes on from JAAWLO010000103.1 coordinate 1,381, forward strand.
GGTCACGTCGTCCACAATGCCGATGGTGAACTGACGCTTCGGCGCGTCCTTCTTCAGCTCGTCAAACACGGCAAAGACGCTGCGGGGCGGGGTATCCTTGCTGCCCAGACCATAGCGGCCGCCGGTGACCACGATGTCATTCCGGCCGGCGTTGGCCAAAGAGGCCACCACGTCCACGTACAGGGGCTCGCCCAGGGAGCCGGGCTCCTTGGTGCGGTCCAGCACGGCAATCTTCTTGCAGCTGGCGGGGATGGCGGAGAGGAGCTTGTCAGCCTTCCAGGGGCGGTACAGGCGGACCTTGATGATGCCCACCTTCTCGCCGTTGGCGTTCAGGTAGTCAATGACTTCCTCGGCCACGTCGCAGATGGAGCCCATGGCAATGATGACCCGGTCCGCGTCGGGCGCGCCGTAGTAGTTGAACAGCTGATAGCTGGTGCCCAGCTTCTCGTTGACCTTGCCCATATACTTTTCGACGACGTCCGGCAGAGCGTCGTAGTAGGGGTTGCAGGCCTCGCGGTGCTGGAAGAAGATATCGCCGTTCTCGTGAGAGCCCCGCATGTTGGGCCGCTCGGGATTCAGGGCGTGCTTGCGGAAGGCGTCCACCGCCTCCATGTCGCACATTTCCTTCAGGTCGTCGTAATCCCACACGGCCACCTTCTGGATTTCGTGGGAGGTACGGAAGCCGTCGAAGAAGTTGATGAAGGGAACACGGCCCTCAATGGCGGCCAGATGGGCCACGGGAGCCAGGTCCATAACCTCCTGCACGCTGCCCTCGGCCAGCATGGCAAAGCCGGTCTGGCGGCAGGCCATGACGTCGGAGTGGTCGCCGAAGATGTTCAGCGCGTGGCTGGACACGGTACGGGCGGACACGTGGAACACGCAGGGCAGCAGCTCGCCGGCGATCTTGTACATGTTGGGGATCATCAGCAGCAGGCCCTGCGAGGCGGTGTAGGTGGTGGTCATTGCGCCGGCGGCCAGAGAGCCGTGGACGGTGCCGGACGCACCGGCCTCAGACTGCATTTCGCAGACCTTCACGGTGGTGCCGAAGATGTTTTTCTGACCGGCGGCGGCCCACTGGTCCACCAGGTCAGCCATGGGCGACGACGGGGTGATGGGGTAGATGCCCGCCACCTCGGTAAACGCGTAGCTGACATAGGCTGCCGCGTTATTGCCGTCCATGGACTTGAACTTTCTTGCCATAAACATACCTCCTGTATTCAGCCGCTCCGGAGGCGGCTGTCTCTCCAGAACAAGGGAAGGCGGTCTCTCCGCCGCCGGGTCCCATGCGGGTTTATTATAGCACGGCTCTTTCCCGCTGTAAACCGCACACCGGTTATTTTTTGCACAAATTTTCCCTGTCTTTCTTGGCGGGTAAAAATTTTCCCCGCCATTCCGGACTTTTTCGCCATCTTTGTCCAAACGGCCTTCCGCCGGAGGACCGGTGCGGACCGGATAGGCGCTCTTCAGCCATAGCCGTGGGTCAGGTGTTCCCACGCCCCGCCCGCGCTTCTGCCCAGGACCCACTGCCAGTCTTTGTAGGTCTCATGGGGGTTCAGGGAACCGTCCCCGCCGGAGGCGTCCACGTCAAAGCTGGACAGCAGCACCACCGCCTCCTCCACACCATACTGCTCCGCCCATTCCGCAAACTGCTCCGCCGCCCCGTCGCCGATGTAATGCAGTTCCCGCAGGGTACAGCCCTCGAACTCCTCTTGAAAGTACCGGAGCACCGTATCCGCCGCCGCGTCAAGGTCGGACGCGGAATAAAGCGCGGATTCCACCGGGGTGACAGCCGCTTGGCTCACGTCTCCGCCGCCCCGGGTCCCTTGATACGCCGCCAGCAAAACGCCGCACAGCAGAAGGCTCAACAGGCCGGTTTTCACACCCTTTTTCATAATATTTCACCTCCGTTCTTAGTATAGCACACGCCGGAAGGCCCTGCAAGTCCGGCCGGAAGCCGCAAAAAAGCCGCCCCTGTTTTCCCGGCTTTCCATTTCCCGCAATCTGTGGCAGGATGCTTCCATACCGGCGGCGCGCCGCCGCTTCCATTTTTTCAGGAGGCGCCAACATGTCAAATTCCTACCGTGTCATCGACCTGTCCGCCTGGGACCGGGCCCAGCACTGCGCCGTCTTCCGCTGCGCCAATGAGATCGAGGCCTTCCTCTACCGCTTTCTGGATGGCCAAGCGGTGCTGTTTGACCGCATTGACACCGCCTTCACCTATTTAAATCCGGACACGGGACTCTTCAAAGCGGTCAATGTCCCCTTTGTGGAGGACCTGGAAGAATATGTGGCCCTGGCCGCCAAAACCGCCCGGGAACCGACGGCCTATTTCACCGGTCCCCTGGGCAACGACGTTTTCCAGTGTTCCGCCCTGCCCTGACTTGCGTACACCCGCATCTCCCACACCAACGCCGGAAAGAAGGACAGCGCCACGCCCCTCTTCGACTGGGGCAAGTACACCGGACAGCAAGGGCGGCTGGTGCTTCCGGTCTCCGTTCAGGGCCACCATTCCTTTGTGGACGGTCTCCACGCGGGCCAATTCGCTGCGGCGCTCCAGGCCTTTTGGGACGCGGTCTGACGGAATTTTATCCTTCCCTCCCCGGCCCTTTTGTGATACACTGAATGCAAAACAACGGCGCGCCCTCTTTTCCGGCGCGTCCTGGGAGGCTGCTTATGGTTGTCACCGTGCGTTCTCTGGGTCTAAACGGCGTCTCCGGCTACGAAGTCAGCGCCGAGTGCTTTCTCTCCGGAGGTCTTCCGGCCTTCGACGTGGTGGGTCTGCCGGACGCCGCCGTCCGGGAGGCCCGGGAGCGGGTCCGGGCTGCCATGAAAAACTGCGGCCTGAAGTACCCCGTCAGCCGCATCACCGTGAATCTGGCTCCGGCGGGGCAGAAGAAAGCGGGAACCCTTTACGACCTGCCCATCTTCGTGGGCCTGCTGGCAGCGGGGGAAAACCTGCCGGAACCACCGGCGGACGCGGCCTTTCTGGGGGAACTGTCTCTGACGGGAGCCCTGCGGCGTGTGACCGGAGTCCTGCCCATGGCTCTGGCGGCGGAACGGGCGGGCATCCGCCAGCTCTTTGTCCCGGCGGACAACGCCGCCGAAGCCACCCTGGCCGGAGGCCTGACGGTCTATGGCGTTCCCGACGTGACCGCCCTGATGGCCCACCTCCGGGGCGAAAGGCTTCTCTCCCCCACCCCGGCCTGGAGGCCGGAAACCGATGAGGGGGCATTGCTGGACCTACGGGACGTCATGGGCCAGGAGAATGTAAAGCGGGCCCTGGAAATCGCCGCAGCCGGCGGACACAACCTGCTGCTGATCGGCTCTCCCGGGGCGGGAAAGTCCATGCTGGCCAAGCGCCTGCCCTCCATCCTGCCGGACATGAGCCGGGAAGAGGCTCTGGCGGCCTCCGGCGTGTGGTCCGTGGCAGGGCTGGCGGACCCGAAGCACCCCCTGCTGACCCGGCGGCCCTTCCGCAGTCCCCACCACACCGTCTCCGCCTCCGCCCTCACCGGCGGCGGGCCCGCCATGCGCCCAGGAGAAATCTCTCTGGCCCACAACGGCGTCCTTTTTCTGGACGAGCTGCCGGAATTCCGCCGGGATGCCCTGGAGGTCCTCCGCCAGCCCCTGGAGGACGGGGAGGTCACCGTCTCCCGGGCCGGGGGAACCCTGCGCCTCCCCGCCCGGTTCCAGCTGATCTGCGCCATGAACCCCTGCCGCTGTGGCTGGCGGGGCCATCCGGACCGGCCCTGCACCTGCTCCGAACGGGACCGGGCCCGGTACGTGGAAAAAATCTCCGGCCCTCTGCTGGACCGCATAGACCTGCACGTGACCGTACCGTCGGTGGAATACGAGGCCATGCGCCGCCGGGAGACGCCAGAGGACTCGGCCGCCGTAAAAGCCCGGGTGGACGGGGCCCGCGCCCTTCAGGCCCGGCGTCTGGCGGACAGCGGCGCGGCCTGCAACGCCCAGATTACCCCCGCCCAGATGAGAACCTTTTGCCAGCTGGACGGCCCTGGGGAAGCCCTCATGAAAAACGCCTTCCAGCGCCTGGGGCTGACGGCCCGGTCCCATGACCGGATTCTCCGGGTAGCCCGGACCATTGCCGACCTGGCGGAAGCGGAAACCATCGGCGCCACCCATCTGGCAGAGGCCATTCAGTACCGGAACACGGACATTCTGAAAGGCTGAGTCCTTCCGCCCTCCCAGGCATAGGGGACAACGCTTTCCCCTTTACTCCTCCTCCCGTACCGGCCTTTCCCGCCGCAGCAAAAAAGCAAAGGTCCCGAATGGGACCTTTGCTTTTCTCATTTATTTTCGTTTATTCCGCAAGCACCGTCGTTTCCACCCGTTCCGGCAGGGAAGCGTCTTCTTCCTCCTCCGTCTCGGGAATCAGCTCCTCGGCGGCGTTGTGGTAGACCCGGAGTCCCGTACCGGCGGGAATCAGCTTGCCGATAATGACGTTCTCCTTCAGGCCCGCCAGACGGTCCGCCTTGCCCTTGATGGCGGCCTCCGTCAGGACCTTGGTAGTCTCCTGGAAAGACGCCGCGGACAGGAAGGAATCCGTAGCCAGGGAGGCCTTTGTAATGCCCATCAGCAGCTGCGTACCCACGGCGGGGCGCAGGGGCTCACCGTCCTCCCGGGTCTCCCCGGCGGCAGCGCGGCGCTGGATGTCCTCGTTGGCGGCGGTGAGCTCCAGAACGTCCACCATGGAGCCGTCCAGCAGGTTCGTGTCGCCTGCGTCCTCCAGACGGACCTTGCGCATCATCTGGCGGACAATGACCTCAATGTGCTTGTCGTTGATATCCACGCCCTGCTGGCGGTACACCCGCAGGACCTCCTGAATCAGGTAGTTGTACACCGCGTCCGAGCCACGAATCCGAAGCACGTCGTTGGGGTTCAGCGCACCGTAGGTCAGCTGGGTACCGGCGGGAACCACGTCCCCGTCCCGCACCTGAAGGCCCGTGTGGGGCACGGCGTAGGTTCGGGTATCCCCGTCGTCCGCCGTGATGATGATGTTCATCAGGCTGCCCTTGGCGGCCTCCTCGAACTTGACCTTGCCGCCGATCTCCGCCAGGGTGGCCATCCGCTTGGGCTTCCGGGCCTCGAAGAGCTCCTCGACACGGGGAAGACCCTGGGTGATGTCGCCTCCGGCCAGACCGCCGGTGTGGAAGGTACGCATGGTCAGCTGGGTGCCGGGTTCGCCAATGGACTGGGCGGCAATGATGCCTACGGCCTCGCCGGGGCCCACAGGCTGCTGGGTGGCCAGGTTCATGCCGTAGCATTTGGCGCACACGCCGCTCTTGGCCCGGCAGGTCAGCACCGTTCGGATCATAACCGTGGGTCTGGCATTGGCGTCGTCGGAGGCGGGGTCGAAGGCGCAGCGGTCCTCGGGCCGGAAGTTCTCCTGGACCCATTTGCGGCTTTCCAGCAGCTTCACCAGGGGGCCCACGTCGTCCTTGGTCACCATCCGGGGCCGGCCCTCTCCATCGGTGGCACTGAACAGCAGTTCGCCCTCCTGCTGGAAAATCTCGCCGGTTTTCGGATCCTTCATCTCCTGGCCCACGATGTCGCTGATGAGGTAGCGGCCCAGGAGACGGTCCGACAGTTTCTCAATGACCTGCCCGTTTTCGCTGATCTCGGAGACTTTGATGCCGTGGGTGACGCCGCAGTCCTCCTCCCGGATGATGACCTCCTGGGAGACGTCCACCATCCGGCGGGTCAGGTAACCGGAGTCGGCGGTCCGCAGGGCGGTGTCAGCCAGGCCCTTCCGGGCGCCGCGGCTGGAGATGAAGTACTCCAGTGCCGTCAGGCCCTCACGGTAGTTGGCCTTGATGGGGATTTCGATGGTTTTACCAGCGGTGTTGGCGATCAGACCCCGCATGCCTGCCAGCTGGCGGATCTGCTTCATGGAGCCGCGGGCGCCGGAGTCCGCCATCATGAAGATGGGGTTGTAGCGGTCCAGATTTTTCTGAAGGGCCTCGGAGACCTCGTCCGTAGTCCGCTCCCAGTTCTGCACCACCTGCTTGTAGCGTTCCGCGTCGGTCATGAAGCCCATCTTGTACTGCTCTTCAATGTCCAGAACCGCCTGCTCCGTCTCCCGCACCAGCTCATACTTCTTGGGGGGAATGGTCATGTCGGCAATGGAGACGGTAATGGCCGCCCGGGTGGAATAGCGGTAGCCCGTGGCCTTGATGGCGTCCAGCACCTCCGCAGCGGCGGTAAACCCGTGCTTGTTGATGGTGCGGTCCACGATCTGGCCCAATTCCTTCTTGCCGCAGGTCATGGTGACCTCGTAGTCGCAGACGTGGTCCGGGTCGCTGCGGTCCACGAAGCCCAGGTCCTGGGGAATGTTGTAGTTGAAGAGGATCCGGCCCGGGGTGACCTCCACGATCTTGGTGTGGCACAGGCCGTTCACCTCCTGGGTCCGGCGGACGAGAATGGGGCAGTGGGGCCCAATGACGCCCTCGTTGTAGGCCATGAGGGCCTCCTCCTCTGTGGAGTAAATCCGCAGGGGCTTATAGACGGCGGGGCGCTTTAAGGGCAGGAGGGGCTTGCGCTCCAGGCCCTGGGACTCGAGGCGCTTGTTCTCCTTCTCAATGTCCTTGTTTTTCTCCTCAATCTCCTTGTTCTCCGCCGCGATGGGGACGTTGGCGGCCAGGAAGTCGTCGGCGTCCATCTCCGTTCCGGCGGTGAGATTCGTATCGCCGGCGTCCAGGCACCAGACCCGCTCCGCGCCCTTCTCGGCCTTGCCCATGCGGTCCATGGTCAGGTAGTAGCTGCCCAGCACCATGTCCTGGGTGGGAACGGTGACGGGGCCGCCGTCCTGGGGACGGAGGAGATTGTTGGCGGAGAGCATCAGGATGCGGGCCTCCGCCTGGGCCTCGGCGGACAGGGGCACGTGAATGGCCATCTGGTCGCCGTCGAAGTCGGCGTTGAAGGCCGTGCAGTTCAGGGGATGGAGCTTCAGGGCGCGGCCGTCCACCAGCACCGGCTCAAAGGCCTGGATGCCCAGGCGGTGCAGCGTGGGGGCCCGGTTCAGCATGACGGGGTGGTCCTTGATGATGACGTCCAAGGCGTCCCATACCTCGGGGTCGCCCTTATCCACCTTCTTCTTGGCGGACTTGATGTTGTTGGCGGTGCCGTCCTCCACCAGCTTCTTCATGATGAAGGGCCGGAAGAGCTCCACGGCCATCTCCTTGGGCACGC
>JAAWLO010000104.1 GCA_022797935.1 Oscillibacter sp.
TCTGTTCCGAGCCGGAGTGGCGACTTTTGTCTGCCATGCAGGAATAGAGCGCCAAAATGAAAGGGAGAAAGAGAGCGAAATAAAAGGGAGAAGAACATTTACTGTCCCCCACCCCCGCAAAACGGACAGAGTGTCCCAAATAAAATGACCACACATGGCTTTCAGCATACGGCTTTCAGCCGTGCATGGCTTAGCCGCACATGGCTTGCAGCTGAAAGCTGTGTGCAGCCACAAAGGTCCGAGGTAACGACTTGTTGCCTCGGGCCTTTTCTTTTTCTCTTTCTTTCTCTCTCCCTCTCTCGGCTGAGAGCCGAGCGGCCGAGCCAGCTGAGGCAGTCGAGCCAGATGAGGCGGCCAAGGCAGACGCGGCAAGCGGTCAAAGTAAAAGGGAGAAAGAGCGTGAAATAAAAGGAAGGATAACATTTACCGCATCAGAAAGAGGTCTGCGCACACGGCACGGGCCTCTTTTTCCGTTTTTCCAGTCTTCATGAACTGGCAGAAAACATGCAGAAACAGACGGCTTTTATACTTGTCTGAGGAATTTCCTGAATATTTTGTGAAGAAAAAATGTAGATTTTGCTTGCGTTTCCCCTTGGATTATGGTATAGTCAACCCATTCACCCGGTAAAGCCGGGGAGGCAGAGTAGGGACGTGCGTGTGAAAGTGCCGGAGAGACGGGGAGTTGCTCTCTGGACGAAGGGCGGGAGAGCCGTCCGCAGTGCGTGCCCCGCATCCCGCTGCCGCATGTGGGGAAGGGGCTTTCTCTGTGCGGCTATCTGCCGCTATACAGAGGAGGTTTTTTATGCCCAATTTCACATCCAAGACAAAGACGAGAAGAATCTGTTTTGCCGCGCTGCTGGCGGCCATGTACCTGCCGCTGTCACTTTACGCGGCGGTGCAGATGGGGAATGTGCGGATTTCCTTCGGTTCCCTGCCGGTGGTGCTGGCCGCGCTGCTTTTTGGTCCCCTGGACGCAGTGGCCGTGGCCTTGGTGGGAGAATTCCTGAAGCAGATGCTGACTTACGGCGTGGCCTATACGACCGTCCTGTACCTGATTCCGCCGGCACTTCGCGGGCTGGTAATCGGCGCGGCGGCTGTGGCGTCCCTGCGCCGGGGACGGCGGCTGGAGGAGCGGCGGACGCTCTGTTATGCCGTCTGTGTCGTGGCGGCGGTTTGCACCACGGTGGGAAATACCCTGGTAAACTGGTTGGACAGCGTTCTTCTCCATTACTACACGCCGGCCCTGATTTTTGGTGATTTCTTCTACCGTCTGGGCGTGGGAATGGTCAACGCGGTGGCAATGGCCTCTCTGGCTCTGCCGCTGGCGGCTCTGCTTCGGCGGCAGAAGATGTTTTCCCTATGACCGGTCAAGAGGCCGAGGCCTGCATCCACTCCTTTGGCTGGGAATCCCATGCCCCGGGCCTGGACCGCATCCGAGAGCTGCTCTGCCGCCTGGGGAACCCGCAGAAGGACCTGCGTTTCCTTCACATCGCCGGGACCAACGGCAAGGGCAGTGTCTGCGCCTGTCTGGCTGCAGTGCTGGAGGCGGCGGGCTATCGGGTTGGCCTGAATACCTCCCCCCATCTGGAGCGTTTTACGGAGCGCATCCAGATAAATGGGGAGGAGATTCCCGGCGAGACGCTGGGGGCGTTGCTGGAGGAGGTCCAAACCGCCGCTGGGGCCATGGCGGAGCACCCCACGGAATTCGAGCTGATTACTGCCATAGCCCTTTTGTATTTCCGGCAGGAGAACTGTGATGCGGTGATTCTGGAGACCGGTTTGGGCGGAACCCTGGACGCCTCCAACGTCATTGACACGCCGGAGCTGGCGGTGCTCACCGCCATAGGCCTGGACCACGTGGCGCTTCTGGGTTCCAGCCTGGGGGAGATTGCCGCCGCCAAGGGCGGAATCATCAAACCCGGCGGGGATGTGGTCAGCCGGGGTGGCTGTCCCCAGGCGGACGCGGTGTTTCGCCGGATCTGCCGGGAGCGGGAAGCGGTGCTGACGGAGCTGGATTTCTCCCGTCTGATGGTGCGGGGCCTGGGACTGGATGGCACGTCCTTCGATTTCTCCCCTTGGAAGGACTTGCGGGTTCCCCTGATTGGCATCCATCAGGCGGAGAATGCCGCCCTGGCGCTGACGGCTGTGGAGTGCCTGCGGGACAAGAGATGGCGGATTTCGGACCAGGCGGTGCGGCAGGGCCTTGCCGCCGTGCGCTGGCCGGGGCGGATGGAGGCTCTGGCAAAGAATTTTCTTCTGGACGGCGCCCACAATCCCCACGGAATGCGGGCGGCGGCAGAGAGTCTGCGGGCCCTCTTCCCTGGAAAACATCTGATCTTCCTGCTGGGCATCCTGGCGGATAAGAGCGCCGGGGAGATGCTGGACCAACTGGTCCCCCTGGCGGAACGAGTCTTCGTCCTCCGGCCCGACAGCCCCCGGGCCATGGAACCGGAAGCACTGTGCGGACTGCTCCGGCAGCGGGGAGTTCCGGCCCAGGCCTGTGCCGGTGCGGAAGAGGGAATCCAGGCTGCCCTGGCGGCGGCGGGGAAGGACGGCGCGGTCTGTGCCCTGGGGTCTCTGTACCTCTGCGGCGAGATTCGCACGGCTTTTCTGCGGAGGCAAACGGCCTGAAAAAGGGTGGATCTGGCGGGCGCCGTGGAGCCCGCCGGTCCGCCTTTTTGCGTACGGCGGCTTGACAAGCCGCCGTAATCCATTTATGATAAGGAAGAATCTTCATCCCATTTGACCCAAGACGGCGCCTTTTGGGATGCGTGAGGCGGGATTTCGCGGAAAGGAGGAGATGGGATATCGAAATGATTACCAGCCGAAACAATCCTCTTTGCGTTCACTTTCGGAAATTGGCGGCGTCCCGTTCCTACCGGGAAGAGACGGGAGAATTTTTGTGTGACAGCCCCAAGCTTCTAGAAGAAGCAGACCTGTGGTCTGCGCCGGTCACCGCCGTGCTGTATACGGAGCGGACGCCGCTGCCCTGGAATCCGGAGGGACGGTTTCCCCGGGCGGTGATGGTCAGTGAGCGTGTCATGCGTTCTGTCAGCCCCATGGAAACCCCCCAGGGGGTGGTCTTTTCCTGCCGTTCACCGGACTATCGTCTGCCGGAGCGGCTGGAGCCGGACGCACAGGGACGAATGCGCTTTCTGGTTCTGGACAGTGTTCAGGACCCGGGAAATGTGGGGACCATCCTCCGAACGGCGGACGCCTTCGGAGCTGCGGTCATGCTGCTTCCCGGCTGCGCGGACCTCAACAACCCCAAGACGGTTCGGGCGGGGATGGGGGTCCATTTCCGGTCAGTCCTTTACCGCTGTACCTTGGAGAAGCTGAGAGCCCTGCTGAAGACGGCAGGCCTGCCCCTCTACGGCGCAGCCCTTCGGGAGGATACCGCTGATGTGCGGGAATTGGACCTCCGGCGCTGCGCCATAGCCGTGGGCAGTGAGGGCCGGGGGCTCTCGGCGGCGGTGCTGGAGGCCTGTGACCGGACGGTCCGGATTCCTATGGACAAGAAGTGTGAGTCTCTGAACGCGGCCTCTGCGGCCTCCGTGCTGCTGTGGGAAGCGGCCCGGGGGGATTTGTAAAATTTTTTCATTCTGGTTGCAATCCCGGTATAATTATAATAGTATAGGAACCATTGATGAAATTCACGCATGTGTCCGGGCGGAATGCAGAACTTCGGAAGGGCTTGAAATCCAGGGAATTTTCATGTCTTTTCCCAGGCCGGAAAAGTGGATGCTCCAGCCTGTCTGGATTTCATTTATGGTTTCTGCGGAAAGACAAACGAAAGGCAGAATATGCGGGCGGGACCCGCAGACAGGAGGGTGGGACATGCTGAGATATTGGCTGTGGCTGTCGGCATTGCCGGGCCTGAACAATGAGGCACGGCTGACACTGTTGAACCACTTTGGGACACCGGACAAGATTTTTTATGCCGGCAAAGAGGAACTGAGTCAGGTGAGGGACCTGCATTCCTATCAGGTGAGTCGGGTGATGAACCACGACCTTTCCGCCGCAGATGCGATTTGGGAAGACTGCTGCCGTCTGGACATTGGGATTCTGACCATTCAGGACGCGGCATATCCTACGCGGCTGCGGAATATTTTCAATCCGCCCTGCCTGCTGTACATCAAGGGCAGCCTGCCCGTGATGGACGGCGAAGCCGCCATTGCCGTGGTGGGCACGCGAAGCTGCACACCCTATGGACTCTCCTGCGCCAACCGCATAAGCCGGGAGATGGCCGCCTGCGGCGCGGTGGTGGTGACGGGACTGGCCAAAGGCGTGGATGCTGCCGCGGCCCGGGGTGCGCTTCAGGGCGGTGGAATTGTCGTAGGCGTCGTGGGCAACGGTCTGGATGTCCATTACCCCTGGGAGAGCCGGGATCTCTATGAGGAGACCGCCTCTGCCGGTGCGCTGCTTTCGGAGTATCCGCCGGGCGCCGAGCCGGAACGCAGGAATTTCCCGGAACGGAACCGGATTATGTCCGGTCTCAGTGCCGGCGTGCTGGTGGTGGAAGCGCCGGAGCGAAGCGGTGCGCTGATTACCGCCGGTCTGGCTCTGGATCAGGGCCGGGAAGTGTTTGCCGTTCCCGGGCCCATTGACGTGCCAACCAGCAGGGGCTGCAATCACTTGATTCGGGAAGGCGCGGGCCTGGTCATGAACGGGTGGGATGTTTTGCGGGAGTATGTGGACCGGTATCCGGAAAAGCTGCGCTATGTTGAGACAAACCCGTGGACGGCCCCGGATTCCCCCCAGAAAAAGCGTCCGGAGAAAACGGAATCCGACGGTTCGCCGGAAGAGCCGGAAGCGCCCGCGCCGGAAAAGGTCCTGCCTGTTGTGCATCCATCGGAGCTGGACGCGGACCAAACGGCCATTCTGCGGGTGCTGCAGACGGAGAGCCCGACCCAGGTGGACGATTTGATTCAGGCCGCCGGTATTCCCGCGCAGCAGGTGCTTTCGGCACTGACTATGCTGGAAATAAATGGAATGGTCTGGCAGCACAGCGGGAAACGGTATACCCGCGCGGTGACGCTGGAAGAATAATGGCGCTTTTCCGCCGCGCAGTTTTTTGGAGGCGCGGCGGCATGACGGGTCCCACGCCGGCGGAAGGCCAGCTGAAACAGCTGCGCCCCGCTGCATTCCCTCCCCGGCGGGGAAGGATTTTAAAGGATTTTCGCCGCAGGCGGAACCTGCCTGCCGCGTTTCAAATAACGGAGGTAACCTATGGCAAATCAATATCTGGTCATCGTGGAATCCCCGGCGAAGGCCAAGACGATTGGGAAGTATCTGGGGAAAGAATACACGGTCAAAGCCTGTATGGGCCATTTGCGGGACCTGCCTAAGAGCAAACTGGGCGTGGACCCGGAGCAGGATTTTGAGCCGGTCTACCAGCCCATCAAGGGGAAGGAAGACATCATCAAGGATCTGAAAAAATCGGCCAAGGCGGCGGATACCGTTTTTCTGGCCACCGACCCGGACCGGGAAGGAGAGGCCATTTCCTGGCATCTCAAACAGCTTTTGAATTTGCCGGACGAAAAAACCCGGCGGGTGACGTTCAACGAGATTACCAAAAAGGTGGTGCAGGAAAGCATTCAATCTCCCCGGGCTATTGACCAGAATCTGGTAGACGCCCAGCAGGCCCGGCGCATTCTGGACCGGCTGGTGGGCTATGAGCTCAGCCCGCTGCTGTGGAAGAAAATCCGCCGCGGCCTCTCCGCCGGACGGGTTCAGTCCGTGGCAACCCGTATGGTGGACGACCGGGAGCGGGAAATCGAGGCCTTCCAGCCGGAGGAATACTGGACGCTGGACGCAGGCTTTTTGGGGCGGAACAAGCCCTTTTCGGCGCGTTACCACGGGAAGAACGGAAAAAAGGCGGAATTGAAATCCCAGGCCGAGGTAGACGAGGTCGTTCGGGAAACGGAGAATGCCGCCTTTGCCGTGAGGGCGGTGAAGCGCACCGATAAGCAGCGGAGCCCGTCGCCGCCCTTCACCACGTCCACCATGCAGCAGGAGGCATCCCGGAAGCTGAGCATGACGCCCCGGCGGACCATGGCCATTGCCCAGCAGCTTTATGAGGGTGTGGACATCCAGGGGGAGGGCGCCGTTGGTTTGATTACCTACATGCGTACCGACTCCCTGCGCATTAGCGAGGAGGCCCTGGCTGAGAGCCGGGACTTTATCGTGGGCCGTTATGGCCCCAATTACGCCCAGACTCACCGCTATAAGGCCAAAGCCAACGCCCAGGACGCCCACGAGGCCATCCGTCCCAGCAACATCCGCTGGACGCCCGAGGACCTGAAGGCGGACCTGACCGGAGAACAATACCGGCTTTATAAGCTGATTTGGAGCCGCTTTGTGGCCTGCCAGATGTCCAATGCCGTGTATGACAGCGTGACGGTGGAAATCGAGGCGGGAGGCCATGATTTCCGGGCCAGCTCCTCCAGCTTGAAATTCTCCGGTTATACCGCCGTCTATGAGGAGGGCCGGGACGAGGAAAAGGAGGAGAAGGAATCGCCCCTGCCGGAACTGCGGGAGGGCGACGCGCTGGACCTGACGGGCTTCACGCCCAACCAGCATTTCACCCAGCCTCCGGCCCGGTATACCGACGCGTCTCTTATCCGGGCCATGGAGGAGCAGGGAATTGGCCGCCCCTCCACCTACGCGCCGACGGTGTCTACCATTCTGGACCGGATGTACGTGGAAAAAGAGGGCAAATACCTGAAAATCACCAACCTGGGCCGGGTGGTGACGGAGCTGATGAAGGATAAGTTCACCGATATTGCGGACCTGCGCTTCACGGCTCACATGGAGGAAAAACTGGACTCCGTAGAGGGCGGCAGTCTGCCCTGGAAGGGGGTTCTGCGGGACTTCTATGGGGACTTTGACAAGAGCCTGAAGCAGGCGGAGCAGGACCTGGAGGGCGTCCGCATCAAGGTGCCGGACGAGGTTTCCAGCGAAATCTGCCCGGAGTGCGGACGGAATCTGGTGGTTAAAACCGGCCGGTTTGGCCGTTTTCTGGCCTGTCCGGGCTTTCCGGACTGCAGCTTTACCATGCCGCTGGTGGTGGAGATGCCGGGACGGTGTCCCAAGTGTGGCGGACGGCTGATGAAGCGGACCGGAAAAAGCAAAAAGAATGGGAAACAATACACCTATTATTGCTGTGAAAAGCTGACCAGTAAAAACGAGGCGGAAAAGTGCGATTTCATGACCTGGGACGTGCCGGTAAAAGACGATTGTCCGGTCTGCGGCCATACGCTGTTCAAAAAGGCGGGACGGGGCGCGAAAAAGCCCTTCTGCATCAACCCGGATTGCGCGAACTTCCTTCCAGAGGATAAACGGGGCTATCCCCGCTTTAACGCCAAAAAGGAGGGCGAAGAGCTCACAGAGCCCGCCGCAGTGGAGGAGAATCCTGCAGTCAAGAAGACGGCGGCGAAAACCGCGAAAGCCGCCGCCAAGAAAACCGCAGCGAAGACCACCAAGGCCGCCGCCGTCAAGAAAACCGCGTCGAAAACCTCCAAGGCGGCGTCTGCCAAGAAAACCACGGCAAAAACCGCGAAAGCGTCTTCTGCGAAAAAGACTGCGGACAAGAAGAAGGAAACGCCGGAGGAGAGCTAACGAAATTCTTTGGCGGCTTCAAAAGCGGCCTGGAACATGGCCTCCAGTTCCATATGGATGCGGCAGAGACAGAGGGCGTCGTAGCGCTTGAGGAGTTCCAGAGAGGACTCCGGCAGGGAGGCGGCGAGAGCGTTATGGATTTGTTCGCATTCCATGGCATTGGTATCCCGCTCATAGCCGTCTATGTAGCGGCTCGGGCAGTGGTCGGAAAGATGGTCGCAGATGACTTGCATTAAAGGTGACATTGGGATTACCCTCCCCCCTATAATTGAATTTATAATTCAATTATAGTGAACTTTTAATTCAAAGTCAAGAAGGGAGTGGGAAAATGATAAAGATTTTTGCTGAGCGACTCAAGAAACTGCGTAAAGAAAAGCGATATACGTCAAAGGAGCTGGCAGAATACTTGGGGATTGGACAAAGAGCTTATCTTTATTATGAATCAGCAGTCCATTATCCCGATGTCCCTGGTTTAATAAAACTGGCAGATTTTTTTGAGGTGTCCATTGATTATCTGTTGGGACGAACAGAAGAACAGGAATCCGTATAAAAATTTTTGAAGCTCGGTTAAAAAATTGCGAGAGGGAAAGAGAGTCAGACAGCTTTCCTAAAGTTCGGAACGTGGAAAATACTCCTGCAAGTGCCCTAAAAATTCGGGCGACGCAGGCACGGGGCCTACAGACCCCGCCGCAAAGCAGGAAAGTCTATCCGTCGTGGGCAGATATATAGACAGGACCGCTCGGTGACTTTCGGCGCGCCCCCGTATTGGAATCCCCCGTATGCTCAGCCCTAGCGCTTTTTCTCTTTTGGACCGTGCACGGCCCGTCGTCGGGGCGAAATCCACTCCACTCCGTCCCCGCCTTCGGCGAGGACTCCGCTCCGTTCCTTT